>NZ_JACBZA010000001.1:311753-623507 GCF_013408535.1 Actinopolymorpha cephalotaxi | reverse complement strand
TCCTACAACGAGGCCGTCGGGTCGCTGGAGACGAGAGTGCTGGTCAGCGCCCGTCGGCTGCACGAGCTGAAGGTCACCGACGAGGACCTCCAGGCCCCCGCGCCGATCGAGCAGGCGGTCCGGCCCCTCGCCGCGGCCGAGCTGGTCGGAGCAGCCGCCGAGGCGCGCGCGGTCCGCCGGGTCGGCGAGGGCTGACGTGCTGCTGCACGCTGCCGCGGGGTGCTGGGCCCGGGCCGGGCGCGGAAGTCACTCCGAACCGTTCAGCGATTCTCATGATCGTTTCGGCCGGGCCGGATGACGCCGCGCCGGAGGTCCCAATATCGTTCTGGCGTGCAGGAGCCACGGGTGCAGGGTCGGTCGCCGTCGGCGTCAGCCGAGGCGACGTCATGGGTGGAGCCGCTCGCGGACCGGCGGTCCGCGCTTGTGGCAGCCGAGGAGAACCAGCGCGGACGGGACGACGACGCGTCGAGCCCGCCGCCACCGCGCGCCGAGCGCGCTCAGACCGGGGTTTCCCGGTCGGTGCGCCCGCCGATCGAGGCGCCGCGGCGGGAACGCCCGCCGATCGACCCGACCTGGCGGGAGCGTCCTTCGGACCAGCCCGTCCGGCGGCCCGGCGGTCGGCGTGTCGCCACGTCCGCAGCCGAGGTCCCGCCCTCACCGGAACGCCCGGCGGTCCGTGGCCGGCGGGTGGCCTTTCCGCTGCCGGCCGACCTGCCCACCCGCGCGGAGCGAGCCGCCTGGCCGCCGCCGACGACCGGCATCCCCCAGTCCGGTTCGGTGGTGGACGAACGCTCGTCCCGCGCGGACCGGGCGGCCCGCCCGGGACGGCGGGCCAGGGTCTCCTCGCCGACCCCGGACACAAGCCCGGACGTGGAGCTCGACGAGCACGAGGTCGTACTCCCCCGCCTTCCCCGGACCGGTGAACACCGGCCCCACCCACTGCCGGTCGCGCTGAGCGACGACCATCCGTTCGAGCCGGACCTCGACCCGAGGTCGGTCGGCGGCCGGCGTGGACCGGCACATCCGTCACCTGAGGTGAAGGAGACGGGAGCGGACTCCGCCGCCGCGGGCAGGCGACGCCGTGCCGACGAGCCGTCCGAGTCCGCCGAACCCGAACCGGACTGGCGATCCGTACTCGCCCAGCCGGCCACGTCAGGGTCGGACGACCTCACCCGGGCCGAACGACCTCAGCCCGAGCCGGAGCAGCAGCCCGAGCCGGAGCGGCAACCCCAGCCGGACTGGCGGTCCGTACTCGCCCAGCGGCCGGAGGCGGCGCAACCCGAGCCCCCGTCGGCGGACCGTCCCCTGAACGACGTCGCCGAGCGCGACGCAACCCCGGTTCCGTCCCCCGCGACGCGCCGGCCCGTCGACCGCGACGACCGCGACGACCACGCCGACATTCCGCAGGACCTTCGGCCGAGGGGCCTGCGCCGCGCAGAGGACACCGAGGAGAGCGGTTCACAGACCGTGACGGACACCCGACGGCAGGCGGCCCGGCCCCCGGCACGCCCACAGCCGGAGCTCCGAGGGCCCGTGGAACCGGCGCAACGTCGCACCGGTCGGCGGAACACCGATCCGCACGAGATGGGGATGCCGGCTTTCGTCGCGGTGCTCGTCGGCGTGGGCGGCAGCGTGCTCGGCGCGTTCCTGGACATCCTGGTGACCGGCGGCGTCGGCCTGTTGTTCAGCCTGTGCTTCGTGCTGACGGCGTTCGGGGTGGCGGCCGCCGTACGACGTACCGGCATGTTCACCGCCGGCGTCCTGCCGCCGTTCGCAGCTCTGGCAAGCCTGGTCGTGGTCGCCGCCGTGGACCCGCAGCGGATCGCCACCACCGCGTCGCCGGTGCGCGCGGTACTGGTCGGACTGGCGTGGGAGTCGTGGACGATCGTCGCCGGCTGCGCCGTGGCGCTCGTGACGATCGCGGTGCGGGCGGTGTTCGCGCGCCGCGCCCGGGTCAGCCCGCCGAGGCGGCCCGCCGAGGCGTACGCAGCTCCGGAGGCAGCGCGAAGATCAGGCTCTCCTCGGCGGTCCTGACCTCCTCGGCGGCGGGGAAGCCCCGTTCGGTCAGCAGGTCGAGCACACCCTCGACGAGCGAGTCCGGCACCGACGCTCCGCTGGTGACACCCACGACCTGTACGCCGTCCAGCCAGGCGTCCTCGATCTCCTCGGCGTTGTCCACCCGGTAGGCGGCGTGGGCACCGGCCTCCAGCGCGACCTCCACGAGGCGTACGGAGTTGGAGGAGTTCGCCGATCCGACCACGATCACCAGGTCCGCCTTGTCGGCGATCTCCTTCACCGCGACCTGGCGGTTCTGGGTGGCGTAACAGATGTCGTCGCTCGGCGGGTCGATCAGCTGCGGGAACCGCTCCCTGAGCCGATCGACCGTCTGCATCGTCTCGTCGACCGACAGCGTCGTCTGGGACAGCCACGCCACGCGGGACGGGTCGCGAACCTCGATCCGGTCCACGTCGTCGGGTCCCTCGACGAGCTGGATGCTGTCGGGGGCCTCCCCGGCGGTGCCCTCGACCTCCTCGTGCCCGGCGTGACCGATGAGGAGGATGTCCTGGCCACCGCCGGCGAACCTGCGCGCCTCGTTGTGCACCTTGGTCACCAGCGGGCAGGTCGCGTCGATCGTACGAAGCGACCGCTCCTCGGCCTCCGCGTGCACGGCGGGTGAGACGCCGTGGGCGGAGAACACCACGGTCGCCCCCTCCGGCACGCTCTCCAGCTCGTCCACGAACACCGCGCCACGGGCCTCGAGGCTGCTGACCACGTGCTTGTTGTGCACGATCTGCTTGCGGACGTAGACGGGCGGGCCGTACTTGTCCAGAGCCTTCTCGACCGTGATCACCGCCCGGTCGACTCCGGCGCAGTAACCGCGCGGGGCAGCGAGCAGGACTCGGCGTTCGCTCGACGTCATGGCACTCATGGTAGGTGGCCCGCCGGGCAGGGGCTCCCGCCCGGCGGGGTGAGGCGTGCCACGTGCACCGCGGGCGACTCCCCGCCGACCTCCCGCAACCGCGCGTGACCTCGCCTGCGGCCGCCTGCGGAAGGGGACGAAAGGGGCACCTCCACCCGTACGTCGGAGGCGGCCCGTAGGGTCTGGCCATGGCTTTGCAGACGTCGCCGGAAAGCCCCGCGCCAGTACGCCAGGTCGCCAACCTGATCGGTCAGTGGATCGGCCGGCTCGGAGCGATCTGGGTCGAGGGCCAGGTGGCGCAGCTGACCCGGCGGCCCGGCACGTCCACGGTCTTCCTGACCCTGCGCGACCCGGTGGCCGACATCTCCGTGCAGGTCACCTGCCCGCGCCGGGTGTTCGACATCGTGGACCCGCCGGTGGTCGAGGGCGCGCGGGTGCTCGTCCACGCCCGGCCCGCCTACTACGCGCCGAGGGGCACGCTGTCCCTGGCTGCGTCCGACATCCGCCCGGTCGGCCTCGGCGACCTGCTCGCCCGGCTCGAGCGCCGCAAGCGGCTGCTGGCCGCCGAGGGGTTGTTCGCGCGCGAGCGCAAGCGCCCGCTGCCGTTCCTGCCCACCCGGATCGGCCTGGTCTGCGGCCGCAACTCCGCCGCCGAGCACGACCTACTCGAGAACACCCGGCGCCGGTGGGCGGCGGCGAGGTTCCGGGTGGAGAACGTCGCCGTCCAGGGACCCCAGTCCGCCGGCCAGGTGATGGAGGCGCTGCGACGGCTGGACGCCGACACGACCGTGGACGTGATCGTGGTGGCCCGCGGTGGCGGGTCGGTGGAGGACCTGCTGCCGTTCTCCGACGAGGGCCTGATCCGTGCCGTGGCGGACTGCCGTACGCCGGTGGTGAGCGCGATCGGGCACGAGCAGGACTCACCGCTGCTCGACCTGGTGGCCGACGTACGCGCCTCCACACCCACCGACGCGGCCCGGCGGATCGTGCCCGACGTCGGCGAGGAGACCGCGAGGGTGGAAGCTCTGCGCGGCCGGGCCCGCCAGCTGTTCGGTGGGTGGCTGGACCGCGAGCTGACCGGCCTGCACACGCTGCGGGCCAGGTCGGCGCTCGGCGACCCGGAGCGTGACCTGGGACGCCGGGCCGAGCAGATCGTGGCGCTGCGCGACCGCGCCGACCGTTGTGTCGGGCAGTTGCTGGACCGCGCCGACGACAACCTGCACCACCAGCTGGCCAGGGTGCGTGCGCTGTCTCCCAAGGCGACGCTGGACCGCGGCTACGCCGTCGTACAGAAGGCCGACGGGCACGCGGTACGCGATCCGGCCGAGGTGAGCGGGGGCGAGCTGCTCGCCGCCCGGGTGGCCGGCGGGCAGTTCTCCGTCCGCGTACAGGACGCCGACGGCGCGCCGGACGCCGCGGCCGAGCCGGGGTCGCAGGCGCAAGCGGAGCCGGAGTCGGCGCGCGCCACCGGTGCCGGCCGATGAGGTCGCCCGGGTTCGGACCATCGGCACCTGCCCGGGGGTGGGCGTCGATAGGGTCTGGAGGGTGAGCAAGCCCGACACCCGCGAGCCCGAGACCGCACTGTCGTACGAACAGGCCCGAGACGAGCTGGTCGACGTCGTACGCCAGCTGGAGGCCGGCGGCACCACCCTCGAGGAGTCGCTGCGCCTGTGGGAGCGCGGCGAGGAGCTGGCGGCGATCTGCCAGGGCTGGCTCGACGGCGCCCGCGCTCGGCTGGAGGCCGCCCGCGCGTCGAAGGAGCAGGACGAGATCGAGGATCTCGACGAGGACGAGTAGCAACACATCGGAGCGCGGAACCGCACAGCGGCCAACGCCGGCGACGGACAGCAGGGGAGACCATGGTCAGCACGAGCACCACCGCCAGCAGCGACGGCGTGCCCCCTCCGCTCCGGACCGACGCGGACGCACCCGACCGCAACCTCGCCCTCGAACTCGTCCGGGTGACCGAGGCGGCCGCGATGGCGGGTGGCCGGTGGGTCGGCCGCGGCGACAAGAACGGCGCCGACCGGGCGGCCGTCAACGCCATGCGCACGCTCATCGCCTCCGTCGGCATGCACGGCGTGGTGGTCATCGGCGAGGGCGAGAAGGACAACGCGCCGATGCTCTACAACGGCGAGGAGGTCGGCTCCGGCGAAGGACCGGAGTGCGACGTCGCCGTCGACCCGATCGACGGCACCACCCTCACCGCCAAGGGCATGAGCAACGCCGTGTCCGTGCTCGCGGTGGCACCGCGCGGCGCGATGTACGACCCGTCCGCGGTCTTCTACATGGAGAAGCTGGCCACCGGTCCCGAGGCGGCCGACGCCATCGACATCACCGCGCCGATCACCGAGAACATCCACCGGGTCGCCCGCGCCAAGCACGAGTCGCCCGAGGACGTCACGGTGGTGATCCTCGACCGGCCCCGGCACGAGGAGCTGGTGCAGGAGGTCCGGGCGACGGGCGCGCGGATCAAGTTCATCACCGACGGCGACGTGGCCGGCGCGATCATGGCGGCCCGCCCGGGCACCGGCGTCGACCTGCTGGCCGGCATCGGCGGCACGCCCGAGGGCATCATCGCCGCCTGCGCGATGAAGTGCATCGGCGGCATGATCCAGGGCCGGCTGTGGCCGAAGGACGACGTCGAACGCCAGAAGGCGATCGACGCGGGCCACGACATCGGCAAGGTCCTCACCACCGACGACCTGGTCGAAGGCGACGACGTGTTCTTCGTGGCGACCGGCATCACCGACGGCGAGTTGCTGCAGGGCGTCCGCTACAGCGGCGACGGGGCGACGACGCACTCGCTGGTGATGCGGGCCCGCAGCGGCACGATCCGGTCCATCATGTCCGAGCACGCGCTCAGCAAGCTCCGGGCCTACTCCACGATCGACTTCGGCCGCGCCGGCTGAGCGTCCTCGCTCGGCCCCGCCGGCTGAGCGCTCCGGTCGCTCGGGGCCTGAGCGCTCCGGTCGCTCAGCGGCGGAACCACCCGCGGCGCGGCGGCTTCGCCGTGAGCTCACCGAGGACGACGGTCCCGCGCACCCTGATCACCGGGGTGCCGGGCCCCTGCACCCCACGGGTCTTGTTCTTGCGTTCGGCGAGGACGGTCGTCCCACGCTCGAAGTCCACGGCGATGTCGTCGGGAACGATCAGCGTGAGCTGGCCCATGCCCACCTGGACGTCCAGGACGACCTCGTGCGGGATGGCCGCCTCGGTGAAGTCCAGGGTCACGTCGCCGAGATACGCGCGGGCGGACAGCCGCGGCGGCACCAGCCAGCGGCCGTTCACCTTCTGCGAGCTGAGCAGGGCGTTCACCTCCGCGGGTCCCGGACGGGCCGGGGCGTTCGCGGCGGTGCCGCCCTGCTGACGGGACGGCCGCTCGGCGGCCTCGGGCAGGTCCGCGGTCAGCGGCACGAGTTCGGCGTAGGTCCTCGCCGCGTAGGTGCGTTCGAGCCGGTTGTCCAACTCCTCGAAGTCCAGCCGGCCGGCCCCGGCGGCGCGCCTGAGCACCTCTGCGGTCTGCTCGCGGTCGGCGTCGGAGGCACGAAGCTCACCGGAGCCGCCGGACGCCCACGGGGTGTTGCTCATCGTCACTCCCTCGACCTCACTGTCACAGCCTCTGAAGGTTAGCCGCTGAGCGCGGCCGTGGCCTCCTCCCGACGAACGACAGCCAGGACGCGCCCGGCGGATCACGCATCACCCGCGCCGGCACCTTCGCGGCCCAGCCTAGGGTGGGGCCGTGCTGCCCGACCCCGTTCCCGACCCTGTTCGCGGCCCTGTTCCTGACGCTGGTGTGGCCTTCGACCCGACGCGGCCGGTGACCCTGGCCGCCGACGAGACGCCGCGGGGCTCGGTCGCCCTGCGCCGCCGGTCGCTGGAGCCCGACGGCACCGGCGAGGTGTACGAGCTGATCACCAACGGCACCTTCGTCATGGACACGCTGGAGACCACCACCGAGCGCCTGCTCGCCCGGGCCGCGCTGGCGTACGCACCGGCCGGCGCCGCCTGGTCTGTGGTCGTCGGTGGCCTGGGCCTGGGGTTCACGGTGCGCGAACTCCTCGCCGACGCCCGGGTCGCCCGGGTCGACGTGATCGAACTCGAGCCCGCCGTCGTCGACTGGGTACGCGACGGGCTGGTCCCGCCCACGGCGGGCGTCCTCGCCGACGAACGGGTACACGCCCACGTCGCCGACGTACGCCGCTGGCTGCCGGCTCTGCCCGCCGGTGGCGCCGACGCGATCCTGCTGGACGTCGACAACGGCCCGGACTTCCTCGTGCACCGCGCCAACACCGAGGTGTACGAACGCCCGTTCCTCGGCGTCGTACGGCGCGCCCTGCGGCCGGGCGGGGTGGTCGCGGTGTGGTCGGCCACCCGGTCCACGGGCCTGCGCCGCCGGCTGGAGCGGGAGTTCGGGACCTGCCAGGAGCTCCACCGGGTGGTCCCCCGGGAGGGCCGGCAGCTGGACTACTACCTCTACGTCGGCCGGAACGTCGGCTGAGCCCTGACCACGGCCGGAACGCCGCCTGAGCCCCGGACCGCGGCCGGACCTCATCCGGGCGTGAAACGCGTCACCTCCGTACGGATCCTCCGCGTAGCAACGCCACAGGTTGATCCGATCAACATTGACAAGGTATTTCGTTCGGCCGGACGCTCCTGTCATCCGCATCCACGGGAGGTCACCCATGCCGTCCACCGCCGCCACCACGCGCTCCCAGTCCGGCGACCCCGGCAGCACGCGCCACGACGCCAAGCCCGGCGCCCCGACCGCCACAAGCGCCAGTGCCGGCGCTGGCACCGGCGCCGACGCCGACGCCGGTCAGATCGTCGTCCCGCCCGGCCTGGCCGGGGTGAGCGTCACCGACACCTCGATCGGCCACGTCCGCGGGCGGGAGGGCTTCTACCACTACCGGCAGTACTCCGCGGTCGACCTCGCCGAGCGCCGTACGGTCGAGGACGTCTGGCACCTGCTGTTCGCCGGAGAACTGCCCGACCGCGCACAGCGCGCGGAGTTCACCGCCCGCCTCGCCGCCTACCGCGAACTGCCGGCCGGCGTACGGGACGTACTGCCCGCGATCGCCGCCGCGGCCCCCGCGCCCCTCGACGGCCTGCGGACCGCGCTCTCCCTCGCCGGCGCGGCGCAGGGCATGCGGCCGGTGTGGGACCTGGACGAGGAGGCCCGGCGCGAGGACGCGCTGCGCCTGTGTGCACAGGTGCCCACCCTGCTGACCGCGCTGCACCGGCTGGCGCGCGGCGAGCAGCCGATCCCGCCCCGCCCGGATCTGCCGTACGCCGCGAACTACCTCTTCATGCTGACCGGCACCGATCCCCGCCCCGAGCACGCCCGCGCCGTCGAGCGCTACCTCGTCTCCACCATCGACCACGGCTTCAACGCCTCCACGTTCACCGCCCGGGTGATCGCCTCCACCGGCGCGGACGTCGCGGCCTGCCTGGTCGGCGCGGTCGGCGCGCTGTCCGGTCCGCTGCACGGCGGTGCGCCGAGCCGCGCGCTGGACGCGTTGGACGCGATCGGTACGCCGGACCGGATCGACGGGTGGGTGCGCGAACGCATCGAGCGCGGCGAGCGGATCATGGGGTTCGGCCACCCCGTCTACCGCACCGAGGATCCGCGCTCGCGCATGCTGCGCGGTACCGCCCAGGAACTCGGCGGCGACCTGGTGGAGTTCGCGATGGCGGTGGAGAGCCGGGTGCTCGCGCTGCTCGCCGAACTCAAGCCGGACCGGGAGATCCACACCAACGTGGAGTTCTACGCCGGCGTGGTGATGGAGCTGTGCGGACTGCCGCGGAGCATGTTCACCCCGACGTTCGCCTCCAGCCGGGTGATCGGCTGGTCGGCGCACGTGCTGGAGCAGGCGCGCGACCGCAAGATCATCCGGCCGGACGCGAAGTACGTCGGGACGCCTCCCCCGCAGCCGGTGCCGGACCTCTGACGGCTCAGCCCCGGGTGCTCGGCGCATCGGGCGGCGCACCGGGCGGCGGGCCGGTGTAGAGGGCGCGGGGCCGGAACCGTACCCGATGGGGGTACTCCTCCAGCGCGTGCGCGACCAGCCCCGCGATCCGCCCGAACAGGAAGACCATCTCGCCGGACCCCTCTGTCAAGCCGAACTTGACAGCGAGTGCGGCCAGCGCCAGGTCCACGTTGGGCGCCGGGCCGCCGTGCCGGCCGACCACCCGCACCAGTTCTGCCACAACAGCGTCAACCCCAGCTTGCGCGGAGTCCCCGTCGGCCTCGCGTACCAGCTCCAGCAGGGCGTCCGCGCGCGGATCCCGGCCGGTGTAGACCTTGTGGCCGAACCCCGGCAGGTGTTCTCCGCCACGCAGCCGGTCACCGACCACCCGGGGCACCGCCGCCGGGTCCGGTGTCGTACGCAACAACGACTCCAGGCCCGAGGCACTCGCACCGTGCAGGATCCCGCCGCCCGCACTCAGCCCGGTGAGCACCACGAGGTACGGATCGGCCCACACCGACGCCGCGACCCGGGCGGCGAGGGTGGAGGCGGCGAGCTCGTGGTCGGCGAGCAGGACCAGCGCCGCGTTCAGCGCCCGGATCTCACCCGGCCCGGGTGCCCGGTCGGCCAGCCGCGACCACAACCGTTCGGCAACCGACGACCCGGTGACGGGCGAGCGTTCGGGCAGGGAGTCGACGATGCCGGCGACCAGCGCCCGGGCGGACGCCACCACCGCCGCCGGGCGCCGGTCGTCGCGCATCGGGTCCGCGGCGGCCAGCGCGGCCACCACCACCCGCATCCGGTCCACCGGCCGGGTGGACGCGGGCAACGCCTCCTGTGCCCGCCGGCCCACCTCGACCGCCGCGGCGGAGGCCTGCCACGGCCCGGCGTACGCGCTCTCCCACAACAGCCCGGCGACCGCCTCGAACGACTCCGTCCGGGCGAGCGCGATCGCGTCCCGTCCGCGGTAGTACAGCGCGCCCTCCGGGTCGAGCAACGTCAGCCCGGTGTCGACGACCACCTCCAGCGCGCCCGCCCGGCCGCCGCGGCGGTTCCTCCGGGCCAGGCGTTCGACCTCGATCCGGTCGAACCGCGACGACCGCCGGTCCGCACCCGGGTGCCGGGTCAGCACGCCCCGGCTCACGTAGGCGTACACCGTCTCGGCCTTCACCCCGAGCAGGTCGGCGGCCTGGGCGGTGGTCATCCAGCGGGTGGACTCGCTCACATCGGCAACCTCATCACATCGACGACGAGGCGGGCGGAATAGAGTCGGGCCATGGCGCAGGAGCGAGAGCAGGACTACCGGATCGAACGCGACACCATGGGCGAGGTCAGGGTTCCCGCCGAGGCGAAGTGGCGGGCCCAGACCCAGCGCGCGGTGGAGAACTTCCCGATCTCCGGCTCGATGCTGGAGGCCCAGCACATCCGGGCACTCGCCCTGATCAAGGGCGCGGCGGCGAAGGTCAACGCGGAGCTCGGCGTCATCGACGCCGACCTCGCCAAGGCGATCCAGGAGGCCGCGGCCGCGGTGGCCGCCGGCACCCACGACGTGCACTTCCCGATCGACGTGTTCCAGACCGGCTCGGGCACCTCCAGCAACATGAACACCAACGAGGTGCTGGCCACGCTGGCCACCGAGGCGCTCGGCCGGTCCGTCCACCCCAACGACCATGTCAACGCCTCGCAGTCCAGCAACGACGTGTTCCCCTCCTCCATCCACATCGCCGCGACGTATGCCGTCCTCAACGACCTGATCCCGGCGCTGTCGCACCTGTCGGACTCGCTGGAGACGAAGGCGACGGAGTTCGCCACGGTGGTGAAGTCGGGGCGTACGCACCTGATGGACGCCACGCCGGTGACACTCGGCCAGGAGTTCGGCGGTTACGCCGCACAGATCCGGTACGGCATCGAGCGGGTGGAGTCCACGCTCCCCCGCGTCGGCGAGCTGCCGCTCGGCGGCACCGCGGTCGGCACCGGCATCAACACCCCGCCCGGGTTCGCCGAGAAGGTGATCGCCGAACTCGTCGAGACGACCGGGCTGCCGCTGCGGGAGGCCCGCAACCACTTCGAGGCGCAGGGCGCCCGCGACGCGCTGGTCGAGCTGTCCGGTCAGCTGCGTACGATCGCGGTCGGCCTCTACAAGGCGGCCAACGACATTCGCTGGATGGGCTCCGGCCCGCGCGCCGGCCTCGGTGAGCTGGCGCTGCCCGACCTGCAGCCGGGGTCGAGCATCATGCCCGGCAAGGTCAACCCGGTCATCCCCGAGGCCGCCCGGCAGGTGGTGGCGCAGGTCGTCGGCAACGACGCCGCGGTGGCGTTCGCGGGTTCGCAGGGCGACTTCGAGCTCAACGTCATGCTGCCGGTGATCGCCCGCAACCTGCTGGAGTCGATCCGGCTGCTCACCAACGTGAGCGTGCTGTTCGCCGACCGGCTGGTGGCCGGCATCACCGCCAACGCCGAACGCTGCCGCGAGTACGCCGAGTCCTCGCCGTCGGTGGTCACCCCGCTGAACCGCTACATCGGCTACGAGAACGCCGCGAAGGTCGCGAAGACCTCACTCGCCGAACGCAAGACCATCCGGCAGGTCGTGATCGAGCAGGGGTACGTCGAGCGCGGCGATCTCACCGAGGAGCAACTCGACAAGGCACTCGACGTCCTGTCGATGACGCATCCCTGATCTGGGACCGGCGATGCTGGACGGGGAGCGCGAGCCGACGGCCCGGGTGGCCGCGGTCGCCGGGGTGGCCGTGATGGCGCGGGAGTTCCACGAGGCGTTCGGGCTCGGAGCCTCCGACGCCCCGGTGCCGCGCCCGGACTCCTGGCGGCTGCGGATCGCCTTGCTGCGTGAGGAGTTCGAGGAGTACGTCGAGGCCGCCGCGGCCGGTGACCTGGTGGCGGTGGCCGACGCGCTCGCCGACATGACGTACGTGATCTACGGAACGGCGTGCGAGTACGGCATCCCGCTGGATGCCGTACTCGCCGAGGTGCACCGCTCCAACATGAGCAAGCTCGGCCCGGGCGGCCGCCCGATCCTGCGGGCGGACGGCAAGGTGGTGAAGGGGCCGGGATTCGCCGCACCGGACATTGCCCCCCTCCTGCGAGACGCGGGCCACGCGGATTCTTCCGCGGAAGAATCCAGCTGAGACGACAAGTGGTACCGTCATTCGCGAAAAGCCCCGGTAGGCCTCTGCTCTTCGGATCATGCCCCGGGGCCACGCCTTTTCCCGGCACCAGAATCTCTTCTCGCGCAGCACTCCCGACGCGGCCGGACCATTCTGCGGAGGAGTCGGCGGCGAGATTTCTGGGTAGCGTCTTGCACGAAGAGCCCCGGTCGGCCCCTGATCCTCAGATCATGTCCCGGGGCTATGTCTTCCATCGGCGGGATTCTTCCGCGGAAGAATCCCGCCGGACCCGCAGCGTCGGTGCCTGCTGAGCCGGTTGGCCGAGGATGACCACGACCCGGGTACCGGCGATCGTTCGCGACTAGGATCGCGATGGTGAACGTTTCCTCCGGTACGACTCCCGATCCGGGCGGTCTGCCCGCCCAGCGTCCCGGGACCGCCGGGATGCGCCCGTCCGGCCCACCGCCGTACTGGCAGCCGGGCACGCACATCTGGTGGCACTACCGTCGGCGCACCTGGCTGCCGGGGAGTCCGGAGACCGTCCGGCCGATGACTGTCGTACGCGACGACGCCGACGCCCTGGTGGCCTGGCTGGCGCCGGGGACCCCGGTGCTGCGGCCGGTGCTCACCGACGGCCGCGACCTGCGCGCCGCCCAGATCGACGACTGGTACCGAAGGCCGGACAACCGCGCGCTCAAGCGGGACCGCTGGCGCGGAACGGGCATCCTCAAGGTCGCGCCGACCGGTGTCCCGTGGTCGGTCTGGCTGTTCTGGCTTCCCGACGGGAGATTCCGCAACTGGTACGTCAACCTCGAGGACGTCCACGTCCGTGACGACCTCCACGTGGTGACCCAGGATCACGTCCTCGACGTCGTGGTGCATCCCGACCGCACCGTGCGCTGGAAGGACGAGGACGAACTCGCCGCCGCCGTCCGCTGGGGCCGCTACGACGCCGCCGACGCCGCGGAATTCGAGAAGGACGCCCGTGCCGTCGAGGAGGTGGTAGCCCGGTGGGGTTCGCCGTTCCGCGACGGCTGGGAGGACTGGCGTCCCGACCCGAGGTGGCCCATCCCCGCACTGCCGCCCGGCGCCCGGGCCGATTTCTGACCGACAGTTTCTGACCACCAGCCCGCCGCGCGACCCACACCTGCTCCGGCCTTACTCCGGCCTACTCCGGCCGGCGACCTGATCGTGCTCTGAGTACGCCGGACGCGGTACTAGCAGGACCTTCCGGGGAAGGACGCGGGCGACCGGTCCCCTCGGCGAGGCTGGACCGCGACGAGCCGCGGAGCAGCCGCGGCCGCAGCGAGCCACGGCGCGGCCGCGGCCACCACGGGCGAGAAGGGCTCAGGTCATGGCGACACACGACGCTTCGGCAGGCACCAGGAGTACCCGCACCGGCGGGCAGCAGGCAGCGGGCGGGCCCGCGGGAGCGCCGGCGAAGGCCTGGCCGTTCACCGCGTTCCGCACCCTGGTTGCCCTGCAGGCGGTCGCGATCTTCGTGCAGGCGATCACCGCCGGGATGATCGTCGCGGGCCGGTCGGGTGCGAAGGACCTGCACGGCGGCACCGCCACCCTGGCGTTCGCGTTCTCCCTGCTCACCGTGGTCGCGGCCATCCTGGTGTGGAAGCCCGGTGGTGGTCCGGCCCGGATCATCGTGCCCAGCGCCGTGATGCTGGTCCTCGTCGTCGTACAGGCCGTCCTCGGCGGTGAGCACCAGAAGCTGCTGCACGTACCGCTCGGGGTGGCGTTGTTCGGCGGCATCATCGTGATGGTCATGCGGGCGTGGTCGCGTCCGGGCGGCGGCTCCCTCGCCGCCTCCACCGCTGCCTCCCGGCCGTGAGCCTGACCCGCCGGCAGGCGCTGCGGCTGTTCGGCGCGGGGACTCTCGGCGCGCTGACGGCATCGTCAACCGCGGCTTGCTCCCTGCTGGGGACCAGCAGCCCCGCGCCCCGGCTGCTGCCCAGCACCGCCGAGCTACCGTTGCCGTTCCGGGTGCCGTTGCCGATCCCGCCGGTGGCCCGGCCCACCCGCAGCGACGCCACCACCGACTACTACGACCTGTCGCCGCGGGTGGCCGAGCAGGAGATCCTGCCCGGTACCCGTACGCGGATCTGGGGGTACGCCGGGCGGTTCCCCGGGCCCACGGTCGAGGCGCGCAGCGGCCGACGGGTGGTCGTGCACCAGACCAACGAGCTACCGGTGCCGGTGGTGACCCACCTGCACGGCGGGCGCACACCACCGGCGAGCGACGGCTACCCGACCGACCTGCTGCTCCCCCGGCACGGCGACTTCCCGACCGGCACGGCGGGCGCGGCGGGCAGGGCAGGCATGGCCGACCCGCGGGCGCGGGTGACGCGCGGCAGCAGGACGTACGACTTCCCGCTCGACCAGCCCGCCGCGCCGCTGTGGTACCACGACCACCGGATGGACTTCACCGCGCCGCAACTGTGGCGCGGGCTGGCCGGCATGTGGTTCGTCCGCGACGACGAAGAGGACGCGCTGCCCCTGCCCAGGGACGAACGCGAACTCCCGCTGATGATCTGCGACCGGTCCTTCGGCCCGAAGGGCAACCTGCTCTACCCCGCGCTCGACCCGCACCTGCGCGACCGGCCCGGTGTGCGGGAGGCGTACTCGGGCGGTGTGCTCGGCGACGTCATCCTGGTCAACGGCGCACCCTGGCCACATCTCGACGTCAGCGCGACGCGTTACCGGCTGCGGATCCTGAACGCCTCCAACGCCCGGCGCTACGAGCTCACGCTGCGCCCCGCGCCCGCCGGCGAACCCGCGTTCGTGCAGATCGGCAGCGACGGCGGCCTGCTGGCCCGCCCGGTGCCGCGGTCCACGCTCACTCTCGCGCCGGGCGAACGCGTCGACGTGGTGGTCGACTTCGGCCGGTTTCCGGTGGGTACGACCGTGGTGCTCGCCAACGCCGCCGGTGAGGACGGGGCCGCGCGGGTGATGAGGTTTCGGGTCGTACGCCGAGAACGCGACACGACTCACGTGCCGGCCCGGCTGGCGAAGATCGAGCGGCTCGACCCGGCGAAGGCGAGCGTCACCCGCGAGTTCGCGTTCGAGTCCGGGGACGTGCACGGGCACGCCGGCTGGACCGTCAACGGCGAGGCGTTCGACCCGGCGAAGACCCTCGCCCGGCCCCGGCTCGGTGCCACCGAGGTGTGGCGGCTGACCAGTGACGTGGAACATCCGGTGCACCTGCACCTGGTGCAGTTCCAGGTGCTCACTCTCGACGGCGAACCGCCGAAGGCCGACCTCGGCCGCAAGGACACCCTCGACCTGCGTCCCGCACAGACGGCGGAGATCATCGCCCGCTTCGACGGCTACCGCGGGAGGTACGTGCTGCACTGCCACAACCTCGAACACGAGGACATGGCGATGATGGCCAACTTCGAGGTCGTCTGACCCCGAAGTCGGCCATCATCCAACTCGCCCCTTGCCAGGCAGAAAAGCCCAGGCAGAAAAGCCCAGGCGGAAAAGCTCAGGCAGGCGTGGGCTCGCCGCTGGTCGCGTTCGAGTTCTTCCGTGTCAACCCGAGGTTGGCACCGTCCTTGGGGTCGAACAGGTGGATCTTCGACACGTCCAACCAGAACCTGCCCGGCTGCCCCTCGCGGATCCGGCTGGCGGGGTCGAGGGAGATGATGAGCTGCGGGCGCATCGCCTCCATGTCGAGTTCCTGTGCCAGCGTGTCGATCTCGGCACGCAGGTCCTGCTCGGACTCGTACGGCACGTAGGCGTACTGCTCGTTGCCGAGCCACTCGATCACGTCGACGGTCGCCTCGAACGTCTCACCGCGCGGGTGCTTGGCCGAGTCGACGTACTCCGCGTCCTCGAACGAACCCGGCCGGATGCCCGCCACCAGCAGGCGGCCTTCCAGGGCCGCCGCGTCGTAGACGTCGGGCAGCGGCACGGTGGCGAACGGCAGCTCGATCCGGCCGTCCTTCACCGTGGCCGGTAGGAAGTTCATCGGCGGCGCGCCGATGAAACCCGCCACGAACAGGTTGATCGGCTGCTCGTACAGCTCGCGCGGAGACGCGCACTGCTGCAGAACACCCTTGCGCAGAACGGCAACCCGGTCCCCGAGGGTCATCGCCTCGGTCTGGTCGTGGGTGACGTAGACGGTTGTGGTGTCCAGCTGCCGCTGCAGCCGGGAGATCTCGGTTCGCATCTGCCCACGCAGCTTGGCGTCGAGGTTGGACAGCGGCTCGTCGAACAGGAACGCCTCCGCGTCCCGGACGATCGCCCGCCCCATCGCCACCCGCTGGCGCTGACCACCGGACAGCTGGCTCGGCTTGCGCTGCAGGTGCTCGCCCAGCTCGAGCAGGTCGGCGGCGCGCTCCACCTTCTGCCGCACGTCCTCGTCGGACTGCTTGGCCAGCCGCAACGGGAACGCGATGTTCTCGTAGACGGTGAGGTGGGGGTAGAGCGCGTAGTTCTGGAAGACCATCGCGAGGTTGCGGTCGCGCGGCGCCTTGTCGTTGACGCGTTCGCCGCCGATCAACAGGTCACCGGAGGTGATGTCCTCCAGCCCCACGATCATCCGGAGCAAGGTGGACTTGCCGCATCCGGACGGGCCGACGAGAATCATGAACTCGCCGTCGGCGATCTCCAGGCTCACGTCGTTGACGGCCGGATAACCATCGCCGTACTCCTTGACGATGTTCTTCAACTCGATGACTGCCATGGCGCATCAACCCTTCACCGCGCCGGACGTCAGCCCGGCCACGATCTTGCGCTGGAAGAAGAGGACGAGCACGATCACCGGGATCGTGACGACCACCGCGGCCGCCGCGATCGCGGCCGTGGGTTGTTCGAAGAAGGACTCACCCGTGAAGAACGCCAGCGCCGCGGGCACCGGCCGGGCCGCGTCGGAGGCGGTCAGCGAGATGCCGAACACGAAGTCGTTCCAGGCGAAGAAGAACGTCAGGATGGCGGCGGTGAACACACCGGGGGCCGCCAGCGGGACGATCACCTTGCGGAACGCCTGCCACTGGGTGGCGCCGTCGACCTGGGCGGCCTGCTCCATCTCCCAGGGGATCTCCCGGAAGAACGCCGAGAGCGTCCAGATCGCCAGCGGCAGGGTGAACGACATGTAGGGGATGATCAGCCCGAGCCAGGTGTCGTACAGCCCGAGCGTCCGCCACATGTCGAACAGCGGCGGCACCAGCGAGATGGTCGGGAACATCGCGATCGCCAGCGCCATCGACAGCACCAGCTTCTTGCCCCTGAACTCCAGCCGCGCGATCGCGTAGGCGGCCAGCGTGGCCAGCACCACCGACGCGACGGTGGAGATCAGCGAGATGCCGACGGAGTTGCGCAGCGCGCTGAGGAACAGTCCCGAGTCGAACACCGTGCGGTAGTTGTCGAAGGTGGCCTCGGTCGGGAAGAAGCCCGGCGTGTTGGCGTCCTTCTTCAGTGACAGGGAAAGGATCCACGCCACCGGGAACAGCGTGTAGAAGACGATCGCCAGCCCGGCGACCGCCCACCACACCTTGCGGGCGTTCATCACCGATCACCTCGCACCTGGGACAGGTCGGTCCGGAACAGCTTGATGAAGACGAACGCGATGATCAGCACCGTGAGGAACAACAGCACCGACACCGCCGAGCCGAGACCCACCGCCGTGCGGGTGATCATCTGCCGGTACGCCAGGAAGGAGACCGTCTCGGTGCCCTGCGCGCCGTTCGTCATCACGAACACGCTGTCGAAGATGCGGTAGGCGTCCAGCGTGCGGAACAGCAGGGCGACCATGATCGCCGCCCGCATGTTGGGGATGGTGACCTTCCACAGCCGCTGCCACCAGGTGGCGCCGTCGACCTTCGCGGCCTCCTGCAGGTCCTCGGGGACCTGCGCGAGCCCGGCCAGCAACAGCAGCGACATGAACGGCGTCGTCTTCCAGATCTCCGACATCGAGATCGCCGCGATCGAGGAGCCGAACTGCGCGAAGACGTCGTAGTTGTCCAGGCCGAACCAGGAGTTGAAGAACCCCGAGTCGGGCGCGAACGCGAACTTCCAGGCGAACGCCGAGACCACCGTGATGATGCCGTAGGGCACCAGGATGGCGGTGCGGACGATGCCCCGCCCGAACAGGATGCGGTGCATCACCATCGCGAACGCGAAGCCGATGATCAGCTCCACGATCACGGTGACGATGGTGATCAGCACGGTGACGCCGACGTCGCGCCACCACAGTCCGTCGCTCAGCACCATCGTGTAGTTGGCCAGGCCCACGAACCGCCGGGACTCGGGGTCGGTGATCCGGTAGCTCTGCAGGGAAAGCCACACCGCCTGCAGCATCGGATAGGCGGTGACCGCCAGCATCACGATGAAGGCCGGGGCGCAGAGATACCACCCCAGCCGCTGCTCGTGGCGGGCCCGGTCGGTCAGCCTGCGCCGCCTGGCGGTCGAGGGAGCCGGTTTCTCGAGTGTCGTTGTCGTCATGGTTCCTCCCTCCGCCTCAGATCAGCTCTTTGTCGTGGAGGACCGCGACGATCAGCTTCGCGGTGGCCTCGGGAGTCCTGCTCGGGCTGACCGCCGACGCCGGGTGCCAGGTGCGCTGGACGGCCGCGGTGATGTCGGGGTAGTACGGCGTGATCGGCCGGGGCGCGCCCTGGTCGACCGACTTCCGCAGCAGGCCGGCCATCGGGAACGCCTTGCGGATCTCGGGATCTGCGTACACCGACTCGACCGTCGGCAGCAGGCCCTCGCCGAGCATGTACTCCTTCTGGCTGGCCGGTGAGGTGATGCAGCGCGCCGCCTCGACCGACTCCTTGGTGTGCTGGCTGAACGCGCCGACGGCGAGGTTGATGCCGCCCAGCGGCGGCGCGCTCGGCCTGCCCTTGACGACGCCGGGCCAGCGGGCGTAGCCGAAGTCGTCAACCTTGGCTTGCTGTTCCCTGATCTGCTTGTCCAGCGCGGCCCGCTTGCCCGCCGGAGCGCTCTTGCGCTGCGTCTTCAGGTCGTTCAGCGTGCCGGTCTCGGCGGTGTAGACGAACGGCCAGTTGGTCATGAAGCCGCCGTTGTCGGCGTTGAACCCGGCCTGGCTGGTGCCCTCGTCGGAGTTGCTGATATCGGCCGACGCCGCCTTCGAACGCCCCAGCGTGCGCAGCACGTCGGCGGCGGCACGGCCGGCGGCGGAGTCGATGGCGGGCGTGACGTCCTTGCCCGCTTCGGGATTCTTCAGGATCTTCCCGCCCGCGGAGGCCACCAGCGAGTTGATCAGCACGGTGTAGCCCTCGTAGCGGGACGCCTGCACCTGCACCGTGGTGCCGGACTTCTCCGCGGCCGCGATGACCTGCTTCCAGGTCACGTCGGAGTTGGGGCCGATGTCCAGGCCGGCCTTCGCAGCGACCGACTTGTGGTACCACAGCACCTGGGTGTTGGAGTTGAACGGGACAGCGTAGAGCTCGTCCTTCCACTTCGCCGCCTCCAGCGGCCCGGCCAGCATGCCCTTGGTGAGCTCGCTCGCCTCGCTGCCCTGGAACTTGTGCAGGAAGCCCGCGTTGGCGAACTCCGCGAGGTAGGGAAGGTCGAGGCTCATCAGGTCGATGCCCTTGTCACCGGCGGCGAGCCGGCGGACGAGTTGCTCGCGCTGGGCGGTGGAGTCGCGGGGCAGCAGCGCGGTGGCGATGCGGTACTTCCCGCCGGCCTGCTGCGTGCACTTGGCCGCCAGCTTCGCCTGGCCGCCGTTGTCGGGGTTGACGTACCACGTCACGACCGGCGGCCCGGAGTCGCTCCCGCACCCGGCCAGGGCCGCCGCGGCCGCGAGGGTGAGCGCCGCGAACAGCGCCGCCCGGCGGCGCCCGGCAGGTCGTTCGGCGTACTTGGACTGCGGTCTCCGGCCCTTTCGGCCGGCTGCGTCACGCACTGCGCCTCCAGGTCGACTCGCCTGCGCGTTCCTTCGGTCAGATCACGATCAGACAGGATGAACGAATGGTCGTGGAGGACTTTTGTCCCGTTCCTTCATCCTGTCGCACTTGACCGATTCCGCAACACGCCACACCACGAGAGCGCAGGCCGCTGCGCCGCGTTCGCGACCGTGGGCCTGCGGAAACGCGGGGAGAGTATCAGGCAAGGCGTGCTTGCGTCGTTGGCGACGGCAGCCGGAAAACCGTGCCCCTACAGCCGAATGCCGGGCACTCCGGACGAAATGAGAGCTGTGATTCAGGTCTCGCGGACGCGCTCAGACAGCAGCGGACGTGCTCAGTACCAGTTGTGGGCCTGCCACCACGACCATGCGCCGCAGGGGGTGTTGTAGCGGGACTCGATGTAGGCCAGGCCCCACTTGATCTGGGTGGTGGGGTTGTCGCGCCAGTCCGAGCCGTACGCGGCCATCTTGCTTCCGGGCAGCGCCTGGGGAATGCCGTACGCGCCCGAACCGGCGTTGACCGCGTGGTGGTTCCAGCTGCTCTCCCGCGTCCACATGGTCACCAGGCATTGGTACTGCGCGTCGCTCCAGCCCCGCGCGGCGACCAGGCGGGCGGCGATCTCCTTCGGCGACCCGCTCTCCATCCGCGCCCGCTCCTTGGCGGCCTGCTCGCGCGCGAGGGCCTCGCGCTCGGCCGCACGGGAGGCGCGCTCGGCGGCGCGAACCCGCTCGACGGCGGTGCGGTCGATGACGTCCTCGCCCGTCGCCGGAACGACCTTCTCCGGCTTCTCCGTCGCCGTCGGTGTGGGCGTGGGTTTCGGGGTCACGGTGCGGGTGGTGTGCCGCGGTGTCGCGGACTTCGGCTTGAGCTCGGCGGCCCGCTTCGCGGTGAGTGCGCCGCGGCCACCGAGGTCGGACACGGCGAGGTTGTTGATCGCGCCGGTCCGGTGGCTCCCGGCCACCAGGACGCCCGCGCCCACCGCCCCGGTCACCCCGAGGCTGGCCGCGGTGACGGCGGCGAAGGCGGGGCTGATCCGGAACCCGCGGCGGGCCGCGGGCTCCGGCTCGGCCTCCGGCATCACGGCGGGAAGGGCGACGACCTGCGGCTCCCGGGCCTCGACCGCCGGGCGAGGCGCCACCACCCCGCGTCCGCCGGCGACCGCGGGTGTGTCGACCAGCTCGCGGACGTCGGCGACGTCACGTACGTCGATCACCTCGCGGGCCGTGACCGGCGAGGTCTGCGCGACCTTCGGGGTGACGTCGGCCCGTCGCGAGCCCCCAGGGGAAGGGGCCGCCTGCCGGGTCGTGAATCCTGCGCCGCGTCCGCGCTCCCGATGCTTCGCGGGTGCCCGGTGCTTACCGGCGTAGCTCGCCACACACGCCTCCAGAGATCTCTCGCGGCCCGGCCGGAGCCACACCGCGTCGGACTACAGTGCGTTCGGTTTGCGTACCGCTCGCGTACGAACGCCTACGGTACGAAACGAAGTGGAGGCTTTCGGCCACCTCGCGGTGGTGTCGGGGTCGTCTTCTCGGCGACCACGCCGGCCGTCCTCACAACGAGATGTCCTCGAGCATCTCCGTCACGAGGGCGGCGATCGGGGAACGCTCGGAGCGGGTCAGCGTCACGTGCGCGAACAACGGATGCCCCTTGAGCTTCTCGATCACGGCCACTACTCCGTCATGGCGTCCGACTCGCAGGTTGTCCCGCTGACCAACGTCGTGAGTCAGGACAACTCGGGAACCGGAACCAATCCGGGACAATACCGTGAGCAGTACGTTGCGTTCCAGCGACTGTGCCTCGTCGACCACGACGAAGGCGTCGTGCAGGGACCGGCCGCGGATGTGCGTGAGCGGAAGCACCTCGAGCATGCCCCGGTCGATGACCTCCTCCACGACGTTCGCGTTCGTCACCGCGCCCAACGTGTCGAACACCGCCTGTGACCACGGGGCCATTTTCTCGGCCTCACTGCCCGGCAGATAGCCCAGATCCTGCCCGCCCACCGCGTACAGCGGCCGGAACACGACGACCTTGCGGTGCTGGCGGCGCTCCATCACCGCCTCCAGACCGGCGCACAGTGCCAGTGCGGACTTTCCGGTTCCGGCCCTTCCGCCGAGGCTCACGATGCCGATGTCGGGGTCCAGCAGCAGGTCGAGGGCGACGCGCTGCTCGGCCGAGCGGCCGTGCAGGCCGAACGCCTCCCGGTCGCCGCGGACCAGGCGTACCCGCTTGTCGGGGGTGACCCGGCCCAGGCCGCTGCCGCGTTCGGACAACAGCACCAGGCCGGTGTGGGTGGGGAGCTCGCGGGCGGTTTCGAGGTCGATCGTCCCCTCCGCGTACAGCGTGTTCAGGTCGGCGCCGGCCAGGTCGACCTCGACCATGCCGGTCCACCCGGTCTCGACCGGTAGCTCCGCGCGGTACTCCTCCGCGACCAGGCCGACGGCCGACGCCTTCACCCGCAGCGGCAGGTCCTTGGAGACGAGGACCACCTCGCGGCCCTCCGCGGCCAGGTTGAGTGCCACCGCGAGGATGCGGGTGTCGTTGTCGCCCAGCCGGAAACCGACCGGCAGCACCTCCGGATCGGCATGGTTGAGCTCGACCCGCAGGGAGCCTCCGGACGTACCGATCGGCACCGGCTCGTCCAGCCGGCCGTGTCGTACCCGGAGTTCGTCGAGCAGCCGGAGGGCGGTGCGGGCGAAGTAGCCGAGCTCGGGGTGGTGGCGCTTGCCCTCGAGTTCGGTGACCACCACGACCGGCAGCACGATCTCGTGCTCCTCGAAGCGCCGCAGCGCGTTCGGGTCGGCGAGCAGAACGCTGGTGTCGATGACGTACGTGCGGTTGGCGTTCGGGTCCTGGTCCGGTGCCGGGTCGGGCCCGGTCCTCAGGTCGCCCTCGTTCGACTGACCGGCATTCTGGTGACTGGCATTCTGGTGACCGGCGTTCTGGTGACCGGCGTTCGGGTGACCAGCGGAGGTGTCCACAGTCCCGGCCGAGGTCGACAACGCCATCGACGACTCAGACGACTCAGATGCAGCCACGTTCGGTCCCCTTCGGACCCGCGGCGCGCACCCGGCGCCCGGTCCTGAGTGCGAGCAACTGGCCGGTACCGGCCGTCGGGCCGGGTGCCGGCCCGCCTCGTGCCCGGGGTCTGCCACCCCTGGGCGCGATCGTCGTGCGTGGCCCGCTCCGCCTTCCGGCGGGAGGAGGTCTGCTGCACACGCATCGATGGGCCTCCCGGACGGCCGGGATGATCCGGCCCGTCAGCTTCGACGGTACGTGCCGAGCGGGCGGCCGAACAGGGGGACACGCGAGCCGGTGGATGAAGCCCGCGTTGCGCCCGCCTTGCCGGCGAGCGAATTCGTCAAAGGCCGTAGCGGCGGTTTCGGGCTGCGTACGCCCGGATCGCCCGGAGAAAATCGACCTTCCGGAAATCCGGCCAGAGCGCTTCGCAGAAGAAGAACTCGCTGTAGGCGCTCTGCCACAACAGGAAGTCCGACATCCGCAGCTCCCCCGAGGTACGGATCACCAGGTCGGGGTCGGGCTGGCCCTTGGTGTAGAGGTGGGCGGCGATGTGCTCGACGTCGAGCACCTCAGCGAGGTCCTCGATGGTCGTGCCCTTGTCGGCGTGCTCGTGCAGCAGCGCCCGCACCGCTTCGGTGACCTCCCGCCGGCCGCCGTACCCCACCGCGACGTTGACCAGCACGCCGTCCACCTCGGCGGTGGTCTCCTCGGCGTCCTTGAGTACCTGGGCGATCCGCTCGGGCAGCAGGTCGCGCGCGCCGACCGGGTGGATCCGCCAGCGGCCGGTCGCGGCGAGCTCGCCGACCAGCCCACCGATGACCTCCAGCAGCGGGTCGACGTCCTCGGCCGGGCGGCGGAGGTTGTCGGCGGAGAGCATGTAGATCGTGACGACGCGTACGCCCACCTCCTCGCACCAGCCGAGGAAGTGCGGCACCTTGGCGGCGCCGGCGTCGTAGCCGAAGCGCACGTCGTCGGCACCCGCCGCGCGCGCCCACCGGCGGTTGCCGTCGATCATCACCGCGACGTGCCGCGGCACCCGCTCGGACGGGATCGATGCCGTCAGGCGGCGCTGGTAGATGCGGTAGAGCAGGCCGGGCAGGGCCATCGTCACCTCCGAAACGCTGGACCGAGGCTACCGCCGGTGCCTTCGGCTCCGCTCGGTGACCGGCTGGTACGGCGCCGCGACCCCGCCGTACCCGCGGAACAGTCCCTAAACTTCCCGCATGCGGATCCTCAAGTACACCCACTCCCTGGTCCGGCTGGAGAAGAGCGACCGGGCGCTGGTGATCGACCCCGGCTCCTTCAGCGAGGAGGAGCCGCTGGACGGGGCCGAGGCCGTCCTGATCACCCACGAGCACACCGACCACCTCGACGTGGACAAGCTCTCCCGGCACCCCGACCTGCAGATCTGGACCAACGCCGCGACCGCCTCCCTGCTGACCGACGTCGACCCCGACCGGCTGCACGTGGTCGCCGCCGGCGAGGACTTCATCGCGGCCGGCTTCGAGGTGAGCGTGTACGGCGAACTGCACGAGGTGATCCACCCCGACCTGCCGCCGGTGCCCAACATCGGCTTCTTCGTCGACGACTCGTTCTTCCATCCCGGCGACGCGTTCACCGTGCCCGACCGGCCGGTCGACACCCTGATGGTGCCCACGTCCGCTCCCTGGCTGAAGTCCTCGGAGTCGATCGACTACATCCGCGCTGTGCGGCCACGGCTCGCCGTGTCGGTGCACGACGGGCTGCTGAACGACATCGGGCTGGGCTTGGTGGACAACCTCGTGGGCGGGATGGCCGAGCAGGCCGGGTCGGAGTTCCGCCGGCTCGCGTCCGGTGGGTCGATCGACATCTGACCTGCCTGGTGCCGGCCCGGGGCGGTCCGGGGTGGCCTGGGCCGGCACGGGCCGACACCGGGGCCTGGGAGCGGCGGCGGGAGCCGGACCTGGGATCGTGGAGCCCATGCCGCGTTACGCCCTGCTCGTGCTGCCCGCCACCAACCGGGTGTACGCCGAGGCCTCGATCGACCTCACCCGCGCCGAGCTCGGCGTCTTCTCCCGGGCCGTGCTGGACGGGCGGCTCACCGACGTCGCCGAGGAGCGGCTGGGCGGGGTCCCGTACGTCACGTTCGGGGTCGCCGAGCCGCTGGGTGGCCGCGACGTCGCGTACCTCTCCCTGCTCTCCTCGGCGTACGCGCTGTTCGAGCTACACGAGCCGCGCGACCCCCGCGAGCCGGGCGGTTCCGGGGCAGACGCCCCGCTGCTGAGCCCGGTGACGCTGACCCCGCCGGACCAGTTCGACGACGACCTGCTGACCATCCAGAAGTACGTCGGGAAGACCAACGAGTTCTTCACCAAGCTGTTGCTCAACGTCACCGTGCTGGCCTCGTCGTCCGCCGGTGACATGCTGGACCGCCGGCTGCGGATCCTGGATCCGCTGTGCGGGCGCGGCACCACGCTCAACCAGGTGCTGATGTACGGCTGGGACGCCGCGGGCATCGAGATCGACGGCAAGGACGTCGAGGCGTACTCCGGCTTCCTGCGTACCTACCTCAAGCGCAAGCGGCTCAAGCACCAGGCGGAGCTGACCCCGATCCGGCGCGACCGCAAGGTGCTGGGCCGGAGGTTCCACGTGACGCTGGCCGCGGACAAGGCGGCGTACAAGTCCGGGGACGCGCTCGACCTCACAGTGGTGAACGCCGACACCCGCCGGGCACGCGACTTCTTCCGGTCCGGTTCGTTCGACGCGATCGTCACCGACGCGCCGTACGGCGTCCAGCACGGCAGCCGCTCCGGCGGGCCGGGCGAGCTGTCCCGCTCGCCGCTGGACCTGCTGTCGGCCGCGCTGCCCGGCTGGGTCGACCTGCTCAGGCCGGGCGGCGCCCTGGGGATGTCGTGGAACACCCACGTGGCCCGGCGCGAGGACGCCGCGGCCGCGCTCAGCGCAGCGGGCCTGGAGGTGTGCGACGACCCGGCGTACCTCGGCTTCCGGCACCGGGTCGACCAGGCCATCCTGCGGGACGTGCTGGTGGCGACGAAGCCCCGCGGCTGACCTGGCCGGGCCGAACCCCCGGGGTCAGCTCTTCGGCTCGTCCCCCGGCTTGGTCTCGGGCGGGTTCTCGTGCGGGTCCTCGACCGCGAGCGGATCGTCCGCCGCCGTGGCGTCCGGGCCCTCCGCGCGCACGCGTTCGACGTGGGCCATCGCCGTGCGCAGCTCACCCAGCCAGCTCTCCGCGTGCTTGCCGACCAGCTTCACGCACCAGGCCAGCGCCTCCGACCGGGTCCGGGCCACCCCCGACTCCACCAAGGTGTCCAGCACCCGCCGCTCGGACTGCCGCAGCCGGGTCATCACCGGCACCGACAGCGTGGTGAACGACTCGCGAGTCTCCCCGCACAGCGCGCCCCAGGCGACCTTCTGGCCGGTGGCGTGCTCGAGCTCGCGGGCGATCCGGATCCGGTCGTCGCGGGTGCGCTCCCGGAACTCCTTGATCCTGCCCAGCTCGGCGGCCGCCCGCTCGGCCGGTGACACGTCACCGTCGTGGCGGGGCGCGGGCAGCGTCCCGACGACGGTGATCTCCTCCCGGTCGGTGGTGAGCTCGACGATCTCGAACCACTCCTGCGGGATCCGGCCGGAGAGCCAGCCGCGGATGCGTTCCTCGCGTTCCTGCCGTGTCATGTAACGATGATTACACCGTTACGAGCTCCCGACAAGGCTGGGGACCGGGGCGACCGCCGAGGAGGTCAGACGTACGTACTACGACGTACGGGGGACGCACTGGGGGGTATTGCGGCGTACTAGGACGCGCTGCCCACCGACTGGCGTTCTTTCCGCTCGGCGAGCTTCTGCTGGCCAAGCGTCACGACCCGGCCGAAGTTGACGTCCCACCCCACGCCGAACACCTTGGGCATGAACAGCCGCCGGTCCTCCGGCGCCCACCAGGCCGACCGCACCTTGTCCACGCTCGGCACGCGGTAGTCGTACGGAACGCCGACGATCCGGCCCTGCCAGGTCCGCTCCGCCGAGGGCCGGCGCAGCTCCCGGGTCACGGACGCGGCCACGAGTGCCCCGGTCGTCGCCCAGAGCAGCGAGTCCAGCTTGCGTCGCTTCTTGTTCTTGCGCTTCGCCATGGTCTCTCCGTTTCCTGATCGCCTGCTGGATCGGATGTCAGGTGGTGCCGCGTACGCCGAGCCGACGGGCGAGCTCGGCCGGCTCGGTGAGCGGACGGTCGCAGACGAACCCTCGGCAGACGTAGGCCGCGGCCCGGTCGTCGACGAGTCCACGATGCGCCAGCAGCGGAACCTGACCGTCGCCATTGTTGCCGGTTTGCGGCGTTGCGTCGCGCGCCGACGCCTCCGGCGCGCCGACGACCACGACGGCGCCCGGCGCGGGCGAGCGCAGCGCCAGCCGGTGCAGCCGCTCGCGGTCCGGGTCGTCCGGCGTACCGACGACCGCCACCTCGACCGGGCCGGCGAGCAGCGCCTCGGCGACCGCGAGCCCCCAGCCGGCCGCCCTCGGCGCACGGTCGGCGAGCCGGCCCGCCACCGCGAGGGCGCTCTCCGCGGCGGCCCGGTGGCGGTCGGACCCGGTGAGCGCGGCGTAGGTGAGCAGCGCGCCGGCCGCGGCCGAACGTCCGGACGGAACGGCGTTGTCGGTCGGGTCCTGCGGGCGGCGGACAAGGCGTTCGGCGTCGTCCGCGGTGTCGAAGAAGCCGCCGTCGCCGGTGCCGAACCGGTCGAGTACGACGTCCAGCAGACCGCCGGCGCGATCCAGCCAGACGGGGTCGCCGGTGACCGCCAGCAGGGCGAGGTATCCCTCCGCCACGTCGGCGTAGTCCTCCAGGACACCGGGGCTGTCCCCCGCCGCGCCGTCCCGGGACGTCCGCACGAGCCGCCCACCGACGTCGGTGTGCAGCCGGACCAGCAGGTCGGCAGCCTCCGTCGCCGCCCGGACGTACTCGGGCGCCTCCAGTAGCGCGCCCGCCTCGGCCAGCGCCGCGATCGCAAGGCCGTTCCACGCCGCGACCACCTTGTCGTCACGCCCCGGACGGACGCGCTCCTCCCGTGCGCGGGCCAGGCGGGCACGGACGTCGGCGAACCACCGCCGGTCTTCGGGGTCGCGCGGAAGTTGCAGGGTGGAGGCGCCGTGCTCGAACGTGCCCTGCTCGGTCACCGCGAACGTCCGCGCGGCCGCGGCCCCGTCGTCGGAGCCGAGCACCTCGCGCAACTGGTCCGGCGTCCAGGCGTAGAACTTCCCCTCCACGCCCTCGCTGTCGGCGTCCAGAGCGGAGGCGAAGCCGCCCTCGGCGGTGCGCAGCTCGCGGAGCAGGAAGTCGGCGGTCTCCCGGACCACCCGCTCGGCCAGCGGAGCGCCGGTGAGCCGCCACCAGTGGACGTAGACCCGCAGCAGCAGGGCGTTGTCGTACAGCATCTTCTCGAAGTGCGGAACGACCCAGCCCGCGTCCACGCTGTAGCGGGCGAACCCACCGCCGAGCTGGTCGTACATCCCGCCGCGGGCCATTCGGTCGCAGGTCTGCTCGACCATGGCCAGAGCGGTGTCGGCGGTGTCGGCCGTGTCCGCACTGTCGGTGTCGGAGGGTTCGGTGTCCGACTGCTCGCCGCGGCGTACGGCGGCCCGGAGCAGGAACTCCAGCACCATCGACGGCGGGAACTTCGGCGCCCCGCCGAAGCCGGCGTTCCGTAGGTCGAAGTCGTGCCGCAACACCTCGACCGCCGCGTCCAGCCGGTCCACGCCCGGCGCGTCGCCGGACGGGAATCCAGAGCCGGCGAGCTGGGCGACGATCGACCCCGCCGACTGCACGACCTCCTCGCGCCGCTCGCGCCAGGTGCGCTCGACCGCCTCCAGCACCTGCGCGAACGACGGCAGCCCGTGGTGCGGCGTCGGCGGGAAGTAGGTGCCGCAGTAGAACGGCTCACCCGTGGGGGTGAGGAAGCAGGTCATCGGCCAGCCACCCTGGCCGGTCATCGCCTGGGTCGCCTCCATGTAGACGGCGTCGACGTCGGGCCGCTCCTCGCGGTCGACCTTGATGTTGACGAAGTGCTCGTTCATGTACGCGGCGGTGGTGTCGTCCTCGAACGACTCGTGCGCCATCACGTGACACCAGTGGCAGGCGGAGTAGCCGACGGACAACAGGATCGGGACGTCACGCTCGCGCGCCTGCACGAACGCCTCCTCCCCCCAGGTGTGCCAGTCGACCGGATTGTCCGCGTGCTGGCGGAGGTACGGGCTGGTGGCGTTCGCGAGACGGTTCACGCCTCCCAACCTACGCACGCACTCCGACACCCGCCCCACCCGCCGGTCATCACCGGTGTACAACCGCGAGGGGCACCGCGTCGGTACAAGGTCGGGCGGCGGGCGGCCTTCGTTCAGCCGCTGACCCGAAAGTACCGTGGATGGCTGCCGATCCGACAGGATGCGCAAGTTGAAGTTGACACGAAATTCCTTGTGGACAAGCGGTTTCCCGCAAGCCTGAGCCGATCTTGTGCGGTAGACTCGAACACATGAGCGACGGCGGTGGATACTTCGGCGGCGACCCGGGCGATGGTCCGGGTCGTCGTCGGGTGCTGCCTGCCGGGTTTGCTGATGTGCCGGGTGGGCCGCGGCTTGCGGTGCTGCTCGCCTCGGTGGATCGCGGGGTGTGTAACGGGTTCGAGGTGGAGGAGCGGGCCAGGGCGTGGCGGCGGCTGATCGGCTGGGCGGAGGCGGAGTGTCTGGCCGAGGTGAACGAGCTGGCCTACGCCGAACCCGGTATGCCCGACGAGCCGGCGCAGCGCAGTCCCGAGATGGACCCGATGACCCAGGCCGTGCTGGAACCTTTGCTGCGGTGGTCGGGCTACCACGCCAGCTGGTATCTGGCGCTGGCCCTCACCCTGCCCCGCCTGCCCCGTGTGCGTGTGGCGCTGGCGTCCGGTGGGCTGGAGCTGCCCGACGTGCGGGCGATCGTGGACCGGATCACCGACGCGAAACCCGACCTGTGGGGAGCCATCGAGGACGCCATCTTCCCCAAGGTGCTCGAGCTGCGCGGCGGGCTGTTGCGGGCCAAGCTCGAAGCCGAGGTCATCAAAGCCGACCCCGAGGCTGCCGGCAAACGGCACCGCGCCGCGCGGACGGGGCGGAACGTCGCGATCTGGCCGGCTGTCGACGGTGTCGCCGACCTGGCGATCCGAGGCCTGTCCGCTGACCAGGCCGCGGAGGCGTACGGGTACATCGACGCGATTGCCCGTGCCGTGAAGTCTGCCGGCGACCCGCGCAAGCTGAGCCAGCTACGCGCGGACGTCGCCTTCTCCCTGCTCAGCGGCACCGCCGACATCGGCGACTGCTCCGCCCCAGTCGGCAAGGAGAACCACGCCGACCAGGGCCAGAGCACGCAGGACCGGGCCGCGCAGGACCACGCCGCGCAGGACCACGCCGCGCAGGACGAGGCTAAGCAAGACGAGGCGGTGCAGGACGAGTCTGTCCAGGACGACTTTGGGCTGCGGCCCGCGGAAGGCTACGCCCCGCAGGAGAAGGCCGACGCCGAACAGGTCGAAGACGAACCCCCGGCCGAAGACGGCGTCTCCCCGGAGAGCGAGAACGCGCAGACGCACAGCGAGAACGAGGCCGAGACCCGGCGCGCGCAGGGCGAGACTGACCAGGGTGGGGAGGGGCACTGTGCCGTGCACCGGTTCCCCGACCACGACCTGCACGACAGCTGGTGTGAGTGTGGGAACTGTTCTCCGGCACCGGTGGCCAGCTGCACAGTGTGTGGTGCGGCCGCGATGAACGGCGTCCGAGTCCACGACACTGCCGCCCACGAGGCCGCCGCACGCAACGCCGAGCCGCCAGGACAGGCCGATCCACCTGATCCACTTGATCCGCCTGATCCGCGGGGTCGGCCTGATCCGCCGACAGACAACTCCACACCGCCACCACCGCCGTGGACCTCTTCGCAGCCGAGCTGGGGTCCGATCAAGACGCGCGCCAAGGTGCAGCTGAACATGCCGTTGACCACCCTGATGGGGCTGTCCACCCGGCCCGGTGAGCTCGGCGGAGTCGGACCGATCATCACCGAGGTGGCTCGCCGGATCGTGGCGAACCATCTCGACAACCCCGAAGCCCGATTCAGCGTCGGGGTCACCCATCCGGTCACCGGACGGTTACTGCACCTGCATCCGATTCCTGCGAGGTTCCTGCGCGGACTGCAGGCAGAGCTGGTGCATGCCCGCGACCAGCGCTGTGTCTGGACCACCTGCCGCAGACCCGCCGCGACGTGTCACCTGGACCACAACACCGAGTACGCCGACGGCGGAGAAACCTCCGTCGACAACATCGCCCCACTGTGCCCACGCCACCACAAGGCGAAAACCGAGAGGGACTGGAAACTGAAGCAGACCGGCCCCGGCGAGCACACCCTCACCGATCCGTTCGGGCGGAATTACCGCAGCAGCGCACCTTCCCTCACCGACCCGGTGGCACCAGCCGAGCCGGCAACCGCCGCCGGCACGAGCATCAGGACGGTCGACGATGGCCTGCCACCGTTCTGAGATCAGGTACGCCCGTGGCCCGGCTCGCCTAGGAGATGAAGTACTGCTCCGGCATCGTCGGACCTGGACCCGGATACATCCACGCATTCAACAACGACTTCGGCACGTTGTGGAAGTTGTTGCGGACGATCGCGTAGCCCTTCGGCGGCAGCACGGTCCCGATCGCGTAGAACTGCTCCTTGGCGATCTTCAGGATCTGCCGGAGGATCTCGTCCCGCCCGTCGGCGTCCGGCGTCGTCATCAGCTTTCGGTACAGCTCCATCTGCTGCAGCGCCGCGGCGGGCGGCTTCTCCTTGGGGGCGATGTTGTTGAACCAGTTCGCCCAGGGGATCGCGTAGTTGGACTCGCCGCTGAACGGGAAAAACCACCGGGGGTCGAGGATCGCGTCGGCCAGGCCGCCGTCACCGCCCCACACGTTGGCGTCCTGGGAGTTCGCCGTCTTGCGGTCGTACATCAGCGTACGGTCGATGCCGTTGACGCGGATGTTCACGCCGACCTCCTGCCAGTACTTCCGTACCAGCTCCATCCCGTCGGTCCACAGCGCCGACGGGACGGCGACGTCGACCTGGAACACGATCGGTTTTCCGTCCGGGCCGATCCGGGCACCATTGGCCCCGCGCTTGTAACCGGCACGGTCGAGGTGCTTGTTGGCGAGTGCGACGTCGTACTGCGTGTACTGCGTGGCGAGTTCCTCGTCGTGGTAGTCCGACTCCGGCCGGGGTGCGGCCTGCCACGGCGTGCCCTGCCGCTGGAACGCCGCGTTGATCATCTCCTTGCGGTCGATGGCGTGGGACAGCCCGATCCGGAAGTCGCGGTTGCCGAAGACCTCGCGCAGCGCGGCGTTCTTGTGGGTGAGGTTGAGCGCGATGATCAGGTTGTTCATGGAGCTGCCGGTCTCGGGGACGAAGTGGAACTCCCCCTTGTCCCGGCCGGCGGCGAGAACCGGCTTGTTCTGTGGGGTGTTGATCGTGCGTTCCTGCATGTCGAGCTCGCCGTTGACGGCCTTGAGGACCATCGTCTCCTCGTTGTTGATGACGTTGAAGATCACCCGGTCGATGTAGGGCAGCTGCGAGCCGTCGGTGTCGACCTTCCAGTAGTACGGATTGCGTTCGACCACCATCCGCGAGCCGGTGCCGAGCGCGTCCGTGACGACCCAGCCGGTGATCCTCGGCAGCCCGACGTGGTTCCACGGGTCGGCCATCGCCCCGAACAGGTCCACCCAGTCGTCGAATTTCCCCTTCTTCGTGAGGGTGGCGACGTCGGGGTTGTACTTCTTGTGGAACCGCTCGAGGTAGTGGCGCGGCTTGTTGGTGAGGCCCTCGCCCGCGGGCTGGGCGATGTTCGCCAGGAAGAGGCCGTTGGGCGCACTGAAGACGAACTTCACCGTGGTGTCGTCGATCTTCTCCATCCTGCCCGGCCTGCCGTCGGTGACGAGCCACGTCGGCGGCTGCGGGTTGAGCTCCTTGTTCATGTACACGTCGTCGTAGGCGAAGACCAGGTCGTCGGCGGTGAACGGCTTGCCGTCCGACCACTTCATGCCGGCCCGCAGCCGGAAGGTGAACTCCTTGCCCGTGGGGTCGGTCTCGACCGACTCGGCGATGTTGGGGATCGGCTTCGTCCAGCCCGGATCCCAGTTCACCAACTGCTCGTACCCCACCGTCCGGTACGCCCAGGCCGTGTCGCCCGGCCCCAGCAGGGCGGTCCGCCAGTCACCGCCGTACGTGCCGAGCTTCTCGACAGGTTTGATCACCCGCGGTTTCTTCGGCAGCCGCTGCCCGAGCGGAGGGAGCTTCCCGGCCTTCACCTGGGCGGCCAGGTCCGGTGCCTGTTTGGTCCGCGGACCACCGGCGCCACCCTTGCCGCCCTTGCCGGTGGGATCGGTGGACAGCAGGCTGCACCCGGACAGGGACAGCGCGGACAGCGCGGACAGCGCACCGCCTCCCCAGGCCAGCAGGTCGCGCCGGCTCACGCGCCGGGCCTGGTCGTCGTACGGGATGCCCATGGCCACTCCCTGCTCTCGCGTCCGCCTCCGACACGTCGCCAGGACGGCCCACCGGGTCCGCGCTCCGGGTCGGCCCGATGTGCCGGCACTCTGGGAATGCGCTTACCAGGGTCACAAGATCGCACACGGCGCTTCCGGCCGCCACGGCCCGACTTCGAAGCGTCCTGCTCCGGTCACCCGCTCCGGTCGCCTGTCCGGTCACCGTTCGGTCCCTGGTGGGGTGTGCCCGGGCGAGCCGGAGGAGTGCTGTCGGTGGCGGCGGATAGCCTGCGGGGCGTGGAAGAAGACCGTGGCGTCCGCGCGCCGCTGCCGGGCCGGCGCGGGCCCCGGGCGTACGACCTGTACACCGGCGACGTCGCCCGCGCCTACGCGCGCTGGCCCACCCCGACGACGATCATCAGCGACGGCGCCTACGGCGTCCGCGGCTTCCACGGCGACACGACCGGCCCCGAGGGACTCGCGGAGTGGTACCGCCCGCACGTGGAGTCCTGGTCGGCGGCCGCGCACCCGTCCACCACGCTGTGGGTGTGGAACACCGAGGTGGGCTGGGCGACGATCCATCCACTGCTGGCCGAGCACGGCTGGGAGTACGTCCAGACCATCACCTGGGACAAGGGGATCGCCCACGTCGCCGGCAACGTCAACGGCAAGACGATCCGCAGGTTCCCGGTGGTGTCGGAGGTCTGCGTGCTCTACCAACGCAGGTTCGCGATCGACACGCCCGAAGGCCCGATGCCGGTGCGCCGCTGGCTGCGGCACGAGTGGGTCCGCAGCGGGCTGCCGCTCTACCGCGCCAACGAGGCCTGCGGCGTACGCAACGCCGCCACGCGCAAATACCTCACCCAGGACTGGCTGTGGTACTGGCCGCCGGGTGCGATGTTCGAGAAGCTCGCGACGTACGCCAACGAGCACGGCACCCGCACCGGCTGGCCCTACTTCAGCCTCGACGGCGAGGCGATCGTCACCGCGAAGGAGTGGGACGGCCTGCGTTACCGCTGGAACCACCAGCACGGCCTCACCAACATCTGGCACCGCGGCCCGCTGCACGACGACGAACGCCTCAAGGGGACGCTGCGCCGGGCCGCGCCCCGCGTCTACAAACCGACCGCGGGTAGTTCCGCCCACCTCAACCAGAAGCCGCTGGAGTTCATGGAGCGACTGGTCCGCGCGGTGACCGAGCCGGGCGACGTGGTGTGGGAGCCGTTCGGCGGGCTGGCGTCCGGCTCGGTCGCGGCGGTCGCCCTGGGCCGGCGCGCCTACGTCGCCGAACGCGACAAGGGCTTCGCGAAGCTCGCCCGGGAACGGCTCCGGGTCGCCGCCGCCACCGCCGACCCGTCCGCCGAAGAGGCCGCCGTCCCCGCCGAGCACCACCGCCGGCCCACCACGCAGGAGGCACCGTGACCGCCGGATCCCCCGCCCCGCGCGGCGACGTCAGCGGTGCCAGTAATGCCAGCGGTGCCAACGGCGTGGGCGGCGTCGGCGGCACCAGCGGCGTCGGTGATGTTGGCGGCACCAGCGGCGTCGGCGACCGGACGGACGGGCCCGCCGTCGGTGGCGGTCCCGACCTGGAGGCCGCCGCCGCGGAGGCGGACGGACTCTTCGCCGCCGAGCCGGAGATCCTGGGGCCGGGCGCACCGGCCGAGCCCGACCTCGACCCGGACGACCCGCTGACCCACCTGCAGGCGAGGCTGCGCACCCTGCTGCTCGGCCTGCCGGCGTACTTCGAGTTCAGCAACCACGTCGCCGGCGTCAACGCCACCGACCTGCACAGCCTCAACACCCTGCTGGGCACCTCGATCGAGGGCCAGGTGGTGAAGGCGCTCAACCAGCAACGTCCGTTGTGGGATCCGGACAACGAGTGGCTGGGGTACACCTTCGAACGCCAGTCGCAGCGGTTTCCCGACGTACGCCTGGTCCGTAAGAGCTCGACGGGCGGGCCGGCCATCGCGCTCGGCATCGAGCTGAAGGGCTGGTTCCTGCTGGCCAAGGAAGGTGAGCCGAGCTTCCGGTTCAGCACCACGGCCGGCGCCTGCGCGGACCACGACCTGCTGGTCGTCGTCCCGTGGTACCTCGACAACGTCCTGTCCGGCTCCCCCGTCGCCGCGCAGCCCTTCGTCGCATCGGCGCGCTGGGCCGCCGACTACCGCACCTACTACTGGCAGCACGCACGCGACGCCGCGCGCGGCACCGACCGCGGCATCCACCATCCCGCCGGCGCGCGGCCCTACCCCGCCCGGGACGCCCAGATCGCCGACGTGCCCGCCTATGACGGCGGGAAGAACTTCGGCCGGGTCGCCCGGGTGCGCGGCATGATGGACGACTTCATCCAGGCCTCGAACGAACTCGAGGTGCTCGGCATCCGGATCCAGGACTGGCACCGCTTCCTGCGTCTCCACAGCGACCAGGCCGACCCCGACGTCGTGTCCGAGAAGGTCGAACGCAGCCTGCGTCAGGCGCTGCACGACCGGTCCGCCGCCGCGGCCGCGGAGGCAATGCGCGCCGTACGCACGCTCGGCGACGTACTCGGCTCCGGCTGAGCCTCGAGGTCGCGATCCGGTGCTGGCATTCGTCCTGGTGTCGCTGATCGGCCTGGCCGCGTACGTCATCGGACTCGTCCACTGGATCGCCACGCTTGCGTCCGGACGCTGGCGGACCAGTCCGGGATGGTTCGCCGGGACCAGCGCGCTGCTCCTGCCGGCAGCCGGTCTCACCTATCTCTTCGGCGCGTTCGCGGGCGGGTTCGACGAGGCGGAGGCGTGCGCGCTCTCCGGCCACGCGTACGACGCCGACTACGTCCTCACACATCGCAGCGACCTGTTTCCGATGACCCACCCGTGCGACGCCCAGTACGACCTGGTCGGCGCCTGGGTCAACCCGGTGCTCGCGCTGGTCGTACTCGTCATGGCCGGGTGCCTCGGCATCGCCGTCGTACTGGCCTTCAGGCAGCGACAACCGAGAGCGGCCCCCGAGGCGCGGCCGGATCGGGGATGACGAGGACTCCGAGGTTCACCGCCACGCAACCCGGGGAGCCGGTTGGCTACATACCTGGCTGGGGTATGGTGGAGCACGCCCGAAGAGATACCCCTTGGGGGTAGCAGGGAGACAGCCATGGCCAGCACACCGCCGTCCCGCCGGTCCAAGGCGGGCAAACCGAGCAACGCGGATCTATCCCCCGTTCAGGACGCAGCGGACACCGCTGCCGATGTCGTCGCCGACAGCGACGAAACCGGCAGTCCCGGCAGCGTCCGGACTCCCAGCCCGTACGCCGGTCACCGGCCGCCGGGCTACCTCGACCAGAAGGACGCGCACCTCAAGCGGCTGCGCCGGATCGAGGGCCAGGTTCGCGGCCTGCAGCGGCAGGTGGAGAACGACACGTACTGCATCGACGTCCTCACCCAGGTGTCGGCGGCGACCAGGGCGCTGGAGTCGTTCGCGCTCGGACTGCTGGACGAGCACCTCGCCCACTGCGTGAGTGCGGCGCTGGCCAGTGGCGACCAGGACGCGCAGGGCAAGGTCAAGGAGGCCTCGGCCGCCATCGCCCGCCTCGTTCGTTCCTGACGACCCCCGCGAGACCCCTCGAGACCCCGCGAGACCCGCAGCACCACCCAGCACACCCACGCATCCCCGGAACCCAGAATGCACAAGGAGACTCCTGTGTCGCTCACCTCGACCTACACCGTGTCCGGCATGACCTGTGAGCACTGCGTGGCCGCCGTCACCAGTGAGCTCAAAGCCGTCGACGGCGTGTCCGACGTCTCGGTCGACCTGGTGCCCGGCGGGAACTCCACCGTCACCGTGACCAGCGCCAACGAGGTTTCACCCGAGGCCGTGTCCGAGGCCCTGGACGAGGCGGGAGACTACCGCCTCGTCACCTCGTGAGCTCGGGCGCGCCGGTCACGACCGGCGCCGAGCAGACGAACACCCAGCCGACAAGCACTCAGGGGACGACCACCCAGGAGGCGCCCCCGACCCGCGACGTCGAGCTGCTGATCGGGGGCATGACCTGCGCCTCCTGCGCCGCCCGGGTGGAGAAGAAGCTGAACAAGCTCGACGGCGTAATGGCCACGGTCAACTACGCCACCGAGAAGGCGAAGGTCAGTGCGCCCGCGTCGGTGACCACCGACGAGCTGGTCGGGGTCGTCGAGGCCACCGGCTACACCGCGACGCTGCCGGCCCTTCCAGCCCAGTCGCCGGACGCCGCCGACGGCGCGGCGACCGCAGCCGGATCCCCCGCGGCGCCACCCGAGGCCGACCCGACCCGGGCCCTGCGCACCCGCCTGCTGACCAGCCTCGCCCTCGCTCTCCCGGTGGTCGTGCTCGGGATGGTGCCGCCCCTGCAGTTCACCAACTGGCAGTGGCTGGCCCTCACCCTGGCGTCGCCGGTGGCGGTGTGGGGAGCGTGGCCGTTCCACAAGGCGGCGTGGACCAACCTCCGGCACGGCGCGGCGACGATGGACACGCTGATCTCGCTCGGCGTCGGCGCCGCCTACCTCTGGTCGCTGTACGCGTTGTTCTTCGGGGAGGCCGGCACGCCCGGCATGCGGATGGAGTTCTCGCTGCTTCCCCGGCAGGGTTCCGGGGCGGAGGAGATCTACCTCGAGGTGGCCGCGGCGGTGACGACGTTCATCCTCGCCGGCCGGTACGCCGAGGCTCGGGCCAAACGGCGTTCGGGCGCGGCGCTGCGGGCCCTGCTGGAGCTCGGCGCCAAGGAGGTCACCGTCCTCCGCGACGGCGTGGAGACCCGGATCCCGGTCGACCGGCTGGCCGTCGACGACACATTCGTCGTGCGTCCGGGCGAGAAGGTCGCCACCGACGGCGTGGTCGTCGACGGCGCCTCGGCGGTGGACGCGTCGATGCTCACCGGCGAGTCGGTCCCGGTCGACGTGCGCCCCGGCGACAACGTGGTCGGAGCCACCGTGAACGCCGGCGGCCGGCTGGTCGTACGCGCCACCCGGGTGGGGTCGGACACCCAGCTCGCCCAGCTCGCCCGGCTCGTCGAGGACGCGCAGAACGGCAAGGCCCGCGTGCAACGGCTCGCCGACCGGGTGTCCGGCATCTTCGTCCCGGTGGTGATCGTGCTCGCGGTCGCGACGTTCGGGCTGTGGCTCGGATCCGGCGGCGGGGTGACCGCGGCGTTCACCGCGGCGGTCGCGGTGCTCATCATCGCCTGCCCCTGCGCGCTCGGCCTGGCCACGCCCACCGCGCTGATGGTGGGCACCGGCCGCGGTGCGCAGCTCGGCATCGTGATCAAGGGACCGCAGGTGCTGGAGTCGACCCGCCGGGTGGACACCATCGTGCTGGACAAGACGGGGACGGTGACCACCGGGCAGATGAGCCTGGTCGACTTGTTCCCGGCCGCACCGACCGGCGAGGCGACCCTGCTGCGGCTGGCCGCCGCGGTCGAGCACGCCTCCGAGCACCCGATCGCCCAGGCGGTGGTCGCGGGTGCCCGCGAACGCGGCACCGAACCCGTGGCGGTGACCGACTTCCGCAACACCGAGGGCCTCGGGGTGTCCGGGCTGGTCGAGAGAGCCGACGGTGCCGACGGTGCCGACGGTGCTGCTGGTGCTGCTGGCGCTGACCGGTCGTTCGTCCGGGCCGGCCGGCTCAGCTGGCTGCGGTCGGAAGGAGTCGAGGAGCCGGCCGAGGAGTTGCGGGCGGACGCCGAGCGGGCCGAGGAGTCCGGGCGTACGCCGATCTGGGTCGCCGAGGGCGACCGGGTCGCGGGGGTGCTGGTGGTCGCCGACACGGTGAAGCCGACGTCGGCTGCCGCGGTGGCGGACTTCCGGGCGCTGGGGCTTCGGCCGGTGCTGCTCACCGGCGACAACGCCCGCGCCGCCCGGGCGGTGGCCGCCGAGGTCGGAATCTCCGCCGAGGACGTACGCGCGGAGGTGCTGCCTGCCGACAAGGTGGCAGCGGTCCGGGATCTGCAGGAGGCCGGCGCGGTGGTCGCCATGGTCGGCGACGGCGTGAACGACGCGGCCGCGCTGGCCCAGGCCGACCTCGGGATCGCGATGGGTTCGGGCAGCGACGTCGCCATCGAGGCGTCCGACCTGACCCTCGCCCGCGGCGACCTGCGGGTGGCCGCGGACGCGATCCGGTTGTCGCGTTCGACGCTGCGCACCATCCAGGGCAACCTGTTCTGGGCGTTCGCGTACAACGTCTCGGCGCTGCCACTGGCCGCGCTGGGCTTCCTCAACCCGCTGGTGGCGGGGGCGGCGATGGCGTTCAGCTCGGTGTTCGTGGTGACCAACAGCCTGCGGCTGCGCAGGTTCACGCCCCGGGCGAACGCCTAGCGTCGCCCGGCGCCTGGTGCGGCGCCGCCCCGCAGCGCCAGGTCGGCGAGCTGCACCAGGAAGTCCCCGCAGGCCACCCACACCGGGGCGGACTCCTCGATCGGACGGCCGTTCAGCGTGGTGCGGCCCTGCGCCACCACGGCGGGAATCGCCGGGGCCAGCCAGCCGTACTTCGCGGCGGCCCCGGCGGCGACCATCCGGGCGACCTCAGCCCCTCCCGACCCCGGCAACCCGGCGGCGGACAGCCCGTCGGCGTACCCGCCCACCAGCGTCTCGAACAGCTCCGGCAGCTTCGCCGGCGGCAGGTGGAAGTCGGTCACCGCGTCGACGAGGAGGTTGCCGAGGTCCTCCCCCAGCGCGCCCACCCCGGCGAACGCCCAGTCGATCACCACGGTCTGCCCGGCCACGTCGAAGAGATTGCGCGGGTGGAAGTCGAGCTGGCACAGGGTTCGCGGCAACCCGTCCACCACGTCGAGCAGCCGGTGGCGGTCCGCCCACAGCGCCTGGAACGCCGGCACCCGGTCGGCCGGGACGAGCCGCCGCACCGGTGGGGGCGACCAGACCCGCGGGTCGGCGGGGTCGGCCTCCGCGGCACCCCGGGCGGTCCGGCGTTCGACGTACATGCGCAGCCACCCGCGGCTCAGCCACGGGCGATCCAGCACGGGGGCGCCCGCCAGCTGCGCCAGCGCCAGGTGCCCCTGCACCCGGCCGAGGTGAACGGCCGCGAGCCGGTACCGCGGCAGCGCCCAGGTCGATCCCTCGCGGCCGGCGACGTCCTCCATCCAGATCGCGAGGGTGCCGTCGGGGCCGGGTACGACGCCGTGGCACGCCGGTGCCCGCAGGTCACCGGGCAGCGCGCCGAGCAGACCGTCCGCGAACGCGTCCGCCTCCCGCCGCCAGTGGAACGGGTGCGTGGGGTCCGCGTCCGTTCGCCACACCGACAGGCCGCCGTCGGCGACGTGCCGAAGCACCTTGACCACGGCCGACCAGCCCGCGCCGCGCACCCGCCAGATGCCGGCGGTGGCGATGCCGTCGACGGCGGGCGCGGCCAGCGGGTCGACCTCGGCGGCCCGGACCTCCTCGACCGTACGCCCGAGCGCGGTGGCGACCTGACCGGAAACCTCGAACGGCACACCGAGACCGGCACCGGTGAGTTCCATGCGGACAAGTGTCCAGGAGACCCTCGCCGTGCGGAGGGCAGGTCAGTGCGTGTACGGGCGGTGCAGCGCGCACTCGGGATTCAGCCGTACGCCGAACCCCGGGGTCTCCGGCACCCGCAGCCGCCCACCCACCGGCACCGGCTCGTCCAGCAGCAGCGGGTGGAACATCGGCACCACCTCGGTGGCCTGCGGATGCATCATCAGGAACTCCGAGAACGGGCTGTTCCGACGGGTGAGCACGAAGTGGTAGGAGTACACGCTCGACCCGTGCGGGATCACCGGCACGCCGTGCGCGTCGGCGAGGGCGCTGATCCGGGCGAGCTCGGTGATGCCGCCGCACCAGTTGACGTCCGGCTGGATCATGTCGGCACAGCCCATCTCCAGCAGCAGGCGGAAGCCGTACCTCGTCCACTCGTGTTCGCCGGTGGTGACCCACATGCCGGTCGGCACCCGGCGCCGCAGCTCGGCGTACCCCCAGTAGTCGTCGGGTGGCAGCGGCTCCTCGATCCAGCGCAGGCCGAACTCCGCCGACCTCTGGGCGAGCCGGGTGGCGTAGTCCAGGTCGAGCGACATCCAGCAGTCCCAGCTGAGGAAGAAGTCCTCGCTCACCCGTTCGCGCATCGAGGCGAGCCTGTCCAGGTTGGCGCGCATGCCCTCGGGGCCCTCGGCCGGCCCGTGCTGCAAGGGCAGCTTGCCCCCGACGAAGCCGAGCTGCTCGGCGATGTCCGGGCGCGCACCTGTTGCGTAGAAGACGAGTTCGTCGCGGACGGGACCGCCGAGCAGCGCGTAAACCGGCTCTTGACGGAGCTTGCCGAGCAGGTCGTACAACGCGAGGTCCACGGCGCTGATGCAGTTGACCGCGATTCCCTTGCGCCCGTAGTAGAGCGTCGAGGCGTACATCTGGTCCCAGATCTTCTCGATCGAGGTGACCGGGGCGCCCTCCACGAAGCGGGCAAGGTGTTTCTCCACGATGTACGCGCCGGGTTCGCCGGCCGTCGTGGTCGCGAACCCGACTGTCCCGTCGTCGGCCTCCACCTCGACCACGAGGGTGCCGAGCACGTTGAGGCCGAACTTCTGCCGGCTGTCGCGGTAGTCGGGGTAGTACGCCATCGGCGTGGCCACGTGGTCGTCGATCCAGTGCTGCCCGGCCTGGTCGTGGTAGTCCGCACCTCCGCCGCGCACGACGTACGCGCGGACCTCCCGTACCTTCGGCATCGCCATCGCACTCACTCCGTTCCTGCCAAGGGTTCCTGCCAAGGGCGGACACGAGCCTGACTCAGGTCGCCATGTCGGCGTAGGTTATGCGCAGTTTCAGCTCGGTGAACCTGAGTTCACGTATCCGAACGATCGACGTCCGGAGGTCGCCGTGAACGACCCGACCACCGGCGTGGTGAAGTCGGCCGAACGCACCCTCGCGATCCTGGAGCTGCTCACCCGGCACGAGGAGCCGCTCACGTTCACCGCGATCGCGCAGGCCCTGCGTTATCCGCGCTCCAGCCTGCACGGGCTGCTGCGGACGCTGGTCGAACGCGGCTGGGCGGAGTTCGATCCCGGCGGGCGGTGTTACTCCCTCGGCCTTCGCACGCTGGAAGCAGGCAACGCCTACACGCGCACGCTCGGGCTGGTCGAACGCGCGCTGCCGCTGATGGAACGCATCCGCGACACCATCGACGAGACCGTCCAGCTGGCGGTGCTGGACGGACTGCACAACGTCTACGTCGCGAAGGTCGACGGCCGCCAGACCCTCACCCTCGCGTCCGAAGTCGGCCGCCGGCTGCCCGCCCACGCCACCGGCGTCGGCAAGGTGCTGCTGGCCGGTCTTCGCCACGACGACCTCGACGCGCGCCTGCCCGCGGAACCACTGCCGGCGTTCACCCGGCACACGGTGACCGACAAGGCCAGGTTGCTCGGTCAGCTGCGCACCGTGGCCCGGCGCGGGTTCGCCGTCGACAACGAGGAGTACACGCTCGGCATCCGGTGCGTCGCCGTGCCGGTGTACGACGTCAGCCGGCGTACGGTCGCCGCGCTGAGCGTGTCCGTCCCGGCGATCCGCTGCACACCTGCCCACCGGGAGAACGCCCACCGGCTGCTGGCCGAGGCGGCCCACCGGCTCTCGGCCGCGCTGGGCTACGGACGCCAGCACCGGACACCCGCACAGACCCAAGGAGTGTGACCGTTCATGAGTGAGTTCCGCGTCGACGTACTGCCCCTCGGCCGGGGCGAGGTGCCGGGGCCGGAGCTGTTCTGGATGAGCGGCTGGGACGAGTGGCACACGTTGTTGTTCCAGTCGGTCCTGCTGCGCGGCGACGGTGTCGTCGCGCTGGTGAACACCGGTCCGGCGCGCGATCTCGAACCCATGAACGCCCACTGGGAGCAGGTGCTCGGCGCGCGTGCCCGGATGGGGCGCGAGCCCGGTGAGTTCGTCGTCGACCAGCTGGCCCGGTTCGGCCTCACGCCGGAGGACGTCACCCATGTCGTCCTGACGCCGTTGCAGCTCTACACGGTGAGCAACGTCGCGTTGTTCACCCACGCGCGGATCTGCGTCGCCGAACGCGGCTGGGTGCACTTCCACACCACGCACGCGCACCCGCACGACAACCGGGCGACGTCGCTGCCCGACGACGTGCTCGTCCACCTGGTGACCGAGGCCTGGCCGCGGGTGCGGCTGCTGGCCGACGAGGACGAGCTCGCGCCCGGCCTGCGCACGTGGTGGTCCGGCGTACACCACCGTGCGTCCGTCGTGGTGGAGGCGGACACCGCCCGTGGTGTGGTGGCGATCTCGGACAGCTTCTTCGTGCTGGACAACGTGGAGAAGAACATCCCGATCGGGATCAACGAGAACCTGTACGAGGCGATCGCCGCCTACGAGCGGGTACGCCGCACCGCCGACGTGATCGTTCCGCTGTACGACCCGGACAACCTCGAACGCTTCCCCGAGGGGAGGGTGGCATGAGCGGCGGGGCGAGCCGCGACACAATCCGCGCGGGGCCTCGCACCGTGCTGGTGACCGGCGCGGCCCGCGGCATCGGCCGGGCGACCGCGGCGAGGTTCGGCCGCGAGGGTGCCCGGGTGGTCGTCAACCACCCACCGGGCGAACGCGAGTACGCCGAGCAGACGGCCGAGCTGGTCCGCCAGGAGGGCGGTACGCCGCTGGTGGTGGAGGCGGACGTCGCCGACCCGGCCGCGGTGACGGAGCTGGCCGCGATCGTGCACGCGACCTGGGGTCCGCTGGACGTGCTGGTCAACAACGCCGGCATCTGCCCGTTCGCCGACTTCTTCGACATCGACGTGGAGCTGTGGGACCGCGTCCAGCACGTCAACCTGCGCGGCGCGTTCCTGGTGACGCAGGCGTTCACGAAGGCGATGGTCGAGGCCGGACGCGGCGGCCGGGTGCTGTCGGTGTCGTCCATCTCGGCCTGGGTCGGCGGCTCCCAGCAGGTGCACTACTGCACCACCAAGGCCGGGATCAGCTCGCTGATGAAGAGCCTGGCCATCGTGCTCGGCCCGCACGGCATCACCTGCAACGCCGTTCTGCCCGGCGCGATCGCCACCGACATCAACAAGGCCGACTGGACCGACCAGGGGAAGGTCGACTACTTCCGCTCGCGCATCCCCGCCGGCCGGATGGGCGAGCCGGCCGATGTGGCCGGGGTGCTGTGGCTGCTGTCCCAGCCGGAGTCGGCGTACATGACCGGTGCCGACGTACTGGTGGACGGCGGTATGTTCGTCAACCTGCAGTAGGGACGGCTGGTGGGGAGGCGGAAAGTTGGTCGACTTCGGTGTCGAGGTGGCGTCTGCGGAGGACGAGGCGCGGTGGCACGCCGACTGGCTGGCACGTCGCGGGGAGGAGTGGCGCCGGCAGGGCCTGGCAGACGACGACGTCGCGGGCCACGTGGAACGCCTGGACCGGATGCGGGCCGAGGCCGCACAGCACCCGGTGTGGACGTTGCGGACCACCGGGCCGGCCGGCGAGGAGGTCGTGGGACTTGTCGCCGCGGGGAGCCGGACGGACCCGGCCAGCCCGCGGGCGTTCGTGTACGACATCTGGGTCGGCCCGCAGTGGCGCCGGCACGGGGCCGGCTCCGCGGCCCGCGCACACGTCGAGGACTGGGCCCGGGCGAACGGTCTGCCCCGGGTGGCGACCACCATCGACCCGAACGACCCGGCACAGTCGGCGTTGTTCGGCGCGTACACCGTCACCGCCCAGCGCATGCAGCGGACACTCACCGACGCGCCGCCACCCGAACTCCCCGAGGGCCTGGCCGGCCGGGCGATGACCGAGGCGGAGTTCCCGGCCTGGCGGGAGGGGTCCGTCGCGGGGTACGCCGAGGAGATCGCCGTCGGCCGGGCACTGTCCCCCGAGGAGGCGCTGACCCAGGCCAACGCGGAGTTCGACGAGCTGCTGCCGGACGGCCCGGCCACCGAGAACCACAGCATCCTGGTGCTGGAGACCGGCGACGAGCCGCCCGGATCGACGTACTCCGCGGAGATCTGGGTCCGGCACCACCTCGACGCCGGACGTGCGTTCGTCTTCGGTGTCTCGGTGGTGCCCGAGCTGCGCGGCCGCGGGCTCGGCCGGGCGGTCATGCACCTCGGCGAACGCGCGGTGCTCGCCGCGGGTGACCCCGTGCTGGCGCTGAACGTCTTCGGCCCGAACACCACGGCGATCAACCTCTACACCAGCCTGGGCTACCGGATCACCGACCAGTCCCGGGTCAGGGAGCTGACCGACTGAGCCGAGGATCCCCGCGAGGGTCCAGGTCGGGTCTCAGGCCACGCAGAACTCGTTGCCCTCCGGGTCGGCGAGCACTGTCCAGCGGGAACCTCCCTCCTCGTTGCCCTCGCCCAGCCGGGTCGCGCCGAGGCCGCACAGGCGCGCGACCTCCGCGTCCACCCGGTCGGCGCCGACGTGCAGGTCGAGGTGCAGGCGGTTCTTGCCCTGCTTGGGTTCCGGCACCGTCTGGAAGAGAATCCGGCCGCCCTGCCCGACGCCGGTCCCGGCGTTGACCGGGTGGTCGGGGTCGCGGATCCCGGCGGCGGTCCGCCAGGCCGGCCGGCCGCCGACCTCGACGAGGTGGTCACGGATCGGCGCGCCCTCGGCCAGCAGCGACTCGATCAGCGGCGAGTGATCCTCGACGACGTAGTCCAGCGCCCGCGCCCAGAAACTCGCCAGCAGGTGAGGGTCTGAGCAGTCGACGCACACCTTGTATCTCACGGCCATGCGCAGACCCTAGAACCCACCACCGACAGGCGCCGTAGCCCCTGGTGAGGGCGCTGTCCGTCACCCCGGCAGCAGCCGGATCCGGGTCGCCGCGGACCGCTCCACCGCCGCCCGGCTGTACAGCAGCGGGACGTACTCGCCGTCCCGCCAGCGCTCGGCGAGGTCGCGGTAGTGCGGGCTGCGCGGGTCCCCCGACTGACCCGGGGTGTTGACGAACACCGAGTTGTCCCACTCCCCGACGTCGATCACCACCCGGGCGGACGCGCCGATGGTCTGCACGAAGTCGTTGGGAAGGTAGGGCGCGGCGTTCAGGGTGGTGCCGGAGCCGCCGACCGGGAACGGTCCCACGTCCAGCGCCGGGTCCAGGAACCCCAGCGGGTGCGGCTGGTGGTTGCGGTGCAGCGCACCCCAGCTCCAACCGCGCGGGTCCGGACCCAGCAGGTCCTCCAGGTCCGCGACCGCCGCACGCAGGGTGCCGAGGAGCAGGTCGTCCCGGCGCCGGTCCGCGTCCCCATCCCCGCCGTCGTCCCCGCCGTCGCTCCACACCGTGGCCGGGTCGGCCAGCGCGGACCGTACGGCGGCCTGGTCGAAGGTGGGCAGCAGGGGTGGTACGCCGGGCGGAAGCACCGCCTCGGCGAAGCCGGGCAGCAGGTGCCGGGAGAACCACACCTGGTACAACGCCGCCGCCGCGGACTCGGGCGCCTCCACGCCGTCCCAGTCGCGCAGCATCGCCAGCGCGGTCGCCAGCCGCCGGTCGCCGTTCGGGCGCAACCCGGCCACCAGCGCCAGGACCTGCCGGGTGCCCACCGAGCGGCGGTCGTTCTGCAGCCGCATCGAGTCCTCGAGCCGGTGTGGTTCGGGCCGTTCGAGCACCTCGGTGATCCGCTGCTGACGGGCCGGGTCGGACCATTCGTACGACAGCTGCCGGTCGGCCGGATAGTCCGCGGGCAGGTTGTACTCGTTGGCCGTGGCGACGAAACCGGTAGCGGGGTCGGCGGAGCCGGGCAGCTCCTCCGGGGAGTGGAAGCCGGTCCACTCGTAACGCCCGTCGCCGGGCACCGGCAGCAGGCCGTCCCAGCCGGTCCGCCGCGGCGCCAGCCCGGCGGTCTGCCAGCCGACGCGGCCGCCTGCGTCGGCGAAGACGTGGTTCTCCCCCGGACCGCCCCAGGCGCGCAGCGCGGCACGGAACTCCTCGCCGTCGCGTGCGCGCAGGTACTCCAGACTGCCCAGGTACGGCGCGGTGCCCGGCTCCGACCACGTGATCCGCACGGCGTAGGCCCGCAGGCGTTCGGCGTCGACGTGGACCACCGGGCCGTGCCGGGTGAACGCAAGGTCGAGTTGACACGGGCCGGCGTCGCGCACCGGCACGGTCTGGCGTTCGGTCCGCATCGGCTCCCAGCCGTCGCCGTGGCGGTAGCGCGTCGGGTCGCCCGGATCGAGCTCGTACACGTACAGGTCCACGGTGTCGATCGGGAAGATCGTGTAGCCGAACGCCACCCGGCCGTTGTGTCCCAGGGTCACTCCCGGCACCGCCGGCTCGCCCGCGCCGATCACGTCCAGGCCGGGCGCGGACAGGTGCGCGAAATACCGCAGCGACGGCGTGGCGAACGGCCGGTGCGGGTCGCTGGCGAGGATCGGCCGCCCGGTCGCCGTACGGGTGCCGGCCACCACCCAGTTGTTGCTGCCGCCGTCGAGATCACCCGTCGAAGCGGCGGCGGTCTCGGTGCTGAGGGGTGTCCGCGGGTCGCCGGTGAACACCACCGGCGTGGTGGCGAGCTCCCACACCCGCAGCACGTCGTCGGGCAGGTCGAGGTCCATCCCGTCCGCAAGGTGGGGTTGACGGTGCGGCAGCAGCGACTGGCGTACCAGGTCGGACTCCCAGCCGCCCGCGTGCGTCACCCGGGCCCGGGCCACCTCGTGCAGCAGGTTGTACGCCGTACCGTGGCTACGGATCCGTACGACGTCCTCGGGGCTCCAGCGGTCCGGCCGGTAGTCCAGCAGCCCGAACTCCGGCGGCAGCGCCTCCGGATGGCGTTCCAGCCAGTCCAGGTAGGCGTTCACGCCCCCCACGAACCGCGTGACGGTCATCCGCGCGTCGGCGCCGTAGGACGCCCACTCGGCGTCGAGATCACCGCGGTACAGGAACAGCCGGGCGGCCCGGTCGCGGTCGAGGTGGTCCGGCCCGAACGCCCCGGCGAGCAGGCCCAGCCCCCGCCGTCGCCACAGGTCGATCTGGAACAGCCGGTCCCGGGCGGCGTTGAAGCCCTGGGCGAAGAACACGTCGCGGTCGTTCTCGGCGTAGATGTGTGGAACGCCCCAGGTGTCGACGACGATCTCCACCGGTGCGGACAGTCCGGGCACCGTCTCGATCAGTTGCTCTTCGCAGGTCTCGCCGAGGTCGCTCACGGGTCCGATTGTCCCGTCCCGGTCGAACGGGCTTCCCCACCGCGGCGCCTTCCGTCCGGAGCAGGCCGCGAAATTGCCGGCCCCGGTGTCCGCGCGGTGCACAGCGCGCAGGAACCTGGTCGCGTAGCGTGCGCGGCGAGGGGAAGGACAGTCCCCGGAACCTACGTAGGCCAGTCGCGCCGGAGGCGGACGATGCAGCTCGGACACCGAAGCGTCCCGCACACCGCGGACGCCCGGATCGAGGCCTGGGGGCCGACCCGGGAGGCCTGTGTGGCCGAGGCGGTCGCCGCGATGGTGGAGACGTTCGCCGACACCTCGGCGGCCCGGCCGACCGACTCCGCGAGCTTCGAGGTCACCGCGGACACCGACGAGGACCTCCTGGTCGCGGTGCTGGACGAGGTGGTCTACCTCCTCGACACCGCCGACGTGATCCCGCTCGCGACCCGGGTCGAACCCGCACTGGAGGAGGGGTACGACGTGCACTTCGACGTCACCGGGACCGGCGAGGTGGAGCTGGTCGGCGCGGTCCCGAAGGCGGTCTCGCTGCACGGCCTGCGGTTCGAGCAGGGCCCCGACGGCTGGTCCTGCGCGGTCACCCTCGACGTCTGAGCGACCAGGCAGACAAGCGACCAGGCGACGGTCCCCAGAGCCGTCGGTCAGCCCTTGACCACCCCGACCGGCACCAGCCGGGCCACCGCCCGGGCCAGCCCGGCGCCCTCGGCCGCCTCGACCACCGCGTCGATGTCCTTGTACGCCTCGGGCATCTCCTCGGCCAGCCCACGCCACGACGCCCCGCGCACGGCGACTCCCCTGCGCTCCAACTGGGTGCGGAGCTCCTGGCCGCGGACGGACCGGGCCGCCTGGTGCCGGCTGAGCGTGCGGCCCGCGCCGTGACAGGTGGAGGCGAACGCCGGACCGCCCGGCACGCCGGTGAGGACGTACGACGCCGTGCCCATCGACCCCGGAATCAGCACCGGCTGCCCCACGTCCGGGAGGTCGCGCAGGTCGGCCGGCAGGTCGGCATGGCCGGGCGGGAGCGCTCGGGTCGCGCCCTTGCGGTGCACGCACAGGCGCCGCGACTGCCCCGCCACCACGTGCGTCTCCACCTTCGCCAGGTTGTGGGAGATGTCGTAGACCAGGTTCAGGCCGGCGCCGGTGAGGCGTTCGAACACCTCGCGCGCGGCCTGGCCGAGCAACTGCCGGTTGGCACGGGCGTAGTTGGCGGCCGCCGCCATCGCCCGCAGATAGGCCCGTCCGGGATCGGAGTCGACGGGCACACACGCCAGCTGCCGGTCGGGCACGGTGATGCCGAACCCCGCCATCGCCTGCTCCATCGTGCGTACGTGGTCGGTGCAGATCTGGTGGCCGAGTCCGCGCGATCCGCAGTGGATCATCACGCACACCTGGCCCGCCCGGAGCCCGAAGGCCTCCGCCGCAACCCGGTCGCGCACCGCGTCGACGACCTGGACCTCCAGGAAGTGGTTGCCCGACCCCAGGCTTCCCAGCTGGTGCAAGCCGCGGTTGACAGCGCGTTCGCTCAGTCCGGCAGGGTCGGCGTCATCGACCGCGCCGAGGTCCTCACACCTGTCAAGGTCGCGTTGCACCCCGTGTCCCTGCTCGACGGCGTACCTCGCGCCGGACGCCAGCACCTTCGCGAGCTGGTCGGTCCCGGACAGCTCCCACACCGCGCCCTTCCCCATGCCGCGCGGTGTCGACCGGCTCAGTCCGTCCAGCACCGCCTCCTTCCTCGGCGCGAGGTCCGCCGCGTCGAGGTCGGCCGCGTACAGCCGGACGCCGCAGGAGATGTCGAAGCCGACCCCGCCCGGGGACACCACGCCACCCTCGGCGATGTCGGTGGCGGCCACCCCGCCGATCGGGAAGCCGTAGCCCCAGTGCACGTCCGGCATGGCGTACGACGCGTCCACGATTCCCGGCAGTGTCGCCACGTCCGCCACCTGCTGCAGCGCCTGGTCACCGCCCACCTCGGGCAGCAGTCCGGGAGAGGCGAACACCACGCCGGGCACCCGCATCCGCCCGATGGGGTCGATCCGGTAGCGGTACGCCGTCTCCTGGACCAGTGCGGGTGCGCTCCCCCGGGTCACGGTTCCTTCCGTCCCTTCCGTGCTTCCCGGCCCATGCCTGCTTCCCGGCCCATGCTTACTTCCCGGCCCATGCTTACTTCCCGGCCCTTGCGCAGGAACGTCCGAAGCCGGCGGAGCGGCCAGGTGTTGATCACCTCGTCCGCGGTGAGCCAGCCCCGCTGGGCGGTCCCCACGCCGTACCGCAGGTAGTCCAGGTGGGCGACCGCGTGCGCGTCGGTGTCGATGGCGAACCTCACCCCGTGGCGGCGCGCGGCCAGAATGTGCTCGTCGTTCAGGTCCAGCCGGCCCGGTGAGGCGTTCACCTCCAGGGCGGTGCCGGTGTGCGCGCACGCCTCGTACACCGCCTCCAGGTCCACGTCGATCGGCGGCCGGCGGCCGATCAGCCGCGCGGTCGGATGCCCGATCACACTGACGTGAGGGTTCTCGCAGGCCCGGACCAGCCGCCGGGTCAGCTCCGCCCTGGTCTGATCGAAGTGGGAGTGCACGGACGCGACGCAGATGTCGAACCCGGCAAGGAAGTCCGCCGGCCAGTCGACCTCGCCGTCGGGGTCGATGTTGAGCTCGGTCCCGTGCAGCAGAGTCATCGCCGGGTACCGCTTCGCCAGGGCGTGCAACTGCTCGCGCTGGGCCAGCATCTTCTCGTCCGTCATCCGTTGCATGAAGAGGTTCGGCGCGTGGTCGGTGACCGCGTAGTAGTCGTAGCCGCGCTCGGCCGCGGCGGCCACCATCGCAGCCATCGGCGCCACCCCGTCGGTGAGGTCGGTGTGGGTGTGCAGGTCGCCGCTGATGTCCTGCTCGGTCACGACGTCGGGCAGCGCGCCGTCGCGGGCCGCCTCGATCTCGCCGCGGTCCTCCCGCAGGGTCGGCGGGATCCACGGCAGCCCGATCCGGGCGTACACCTCCTTCTCCGACCTCGACACCACCAGCTCGCCGGCCTCGGGAGGTCCGGGCTCCTCTGCCGCCTCGACCTTCTCCTCGCCCGAATCCCCTTCACCACTTACCGTTTCGGCTGTCAACCCAGCCTTGCGCCGGTGCCGGCGCTGCGCGGGCGGGACGGTGAACAGGCCGTACTCGGACAGCTTGAGGTCCTGGCGTACCGCGATCTCGCGCGTGCGCACGTTGTGCGCCTTCGAGCCGGTGGAGTACTGCAGCGCCGCGCCCCACGACTCCGGGGGTACGACGCGCAGGTCGACCTGCATTCCCGCGGTGGTGCGCACCGACGTCTTGGTGTCGCCGTGCGCGATCACCTCCGCCACCAGCGACAGCCCGGTCAACGCGTTCATCAGCGACCGCGGCTGCGTGGACGCGGCCAGGATGTCCAGGTCGCCGACGGTCTCACGCATCCGGCGCAGCGACCCGGCGAAGGTGCAGCGCTCGCATTCGGGCAGGGCGGACAGGGCGGCGACGATCTCCTCGGCGAGCGCCATCGCCACGTCCAGGGTGACCCGGCCACCGGCCTGGCGGAGCAGGGTGATGCCGTGCCGGAGGTTCTCCTCGGTCTTCGGCCCGAACCCCTTCAGGCCCCTCAGCCGCCCCGCGTCCAGTGCGTCGAGCAGGTCCTGCACCGAGGCGATGCCGCGGTCGTCGTACAGCATCATCGCCTTGCGCGGGCCCAGCGTGGGGATCCGCGTCAGCTCGCGCACGCCGGGCGGGATGCGGGCACGCAGCCGCTCGACCTCCTCGATTCGGCCGGTTCGGAAGTACTCGACCACCTTCGCCGCGATCGAGTCGCCGACATTGGGGATCTCGCGCAGACCGGCCTCGTCGAGCGTGGACACGTCGAGGTGATGCCCGGCGAGCGATCGCGCGGCCTTCTCGTAGACCCGGGCACGGTAGGGCGCGCCACCGGTGATCGCCACCAGGTCGGCGTACTCCTGCAGGAGCGCGCCCACCTGCTCGTTCGGTCGCGCCATGGTGTCGAGTCTAGGGTCTGTCCTGCCGATCATGGCCGAACAGTGAGCGGGTCATCCGCGCCCGTCCGGCAAGGCGGAGGAGGAGACGCGTAGCGGTGTTCTACGCGCGACGACGACAACGCGGCCGGGCGGGATGCGGGGGCACGCGAACCGGCCATGATCCGCAGGACAGACCCTAGGCCGGGAGGGCCCTCACTCCACGAAGTTGATGCCGCGCAGGAACGTGCGCGCCACGGGTCCCGCGTCCTTGCCGCCGGCGCCGCCGTCCTCGACCAGCACCGCGAACGCGATGTCGCCGCGGTAGCCGATCATCCAGGCGTGCGTGCGCGGCGGGTCGTCGCTGCCGTACTCCGCCGTGCCGGTCTTGGCGTGGACGTCCGGGCCGGGCAGGTCCAACTGCTTGGCGGAGCCGTCGGCCACCACCGCCCGCATCAGCCCCCGCATCTCCTGGACCAGTCCGGCCGGAAGCGCCTCGCCCGCGGGACCGCCGGGCGCCACGTCGGGCAGCAGCACCGGTTTGTACGGCCGTCCGGCGTCCACCGTCGCGGCGACCAGCGCCATGCCCAGCGGGCTCATCAGCACCCGGCCCTGGCCGATCATGCTGGCCGCGCGGTCGACCAGATCGTGGGGCTCGGGGACCGAGCCGGAATAGGCCGGCAGCCCGAGCTTCCACTTCGTGCCGATGCCGAACCGCTCGGCCATCGCCACCAGGTCGCCGTCGTCCAGGTCGCGGGCGCGGTCGACCACGGTGGTGTTGCAGGAGTGCGCGAACGCGTCGGTCATCGGACCGTCGGGCAGGGAGAAGGAGTAGGCGTTCTTGAAGTGCTTGCCGCCCACGGACGTGTCGGCCGGACAGGTCACCGTGTCGCCGGGACGCAGCCCGCCCTCCAGCAGCGCGGACACCGACACCACCTTGAAGGTCGAGCCGGGTGCGTAGTGGCCGACGAAGGCACGGTTGTACGACGTCACGCCAGGGCCGTTCGCGGCGGCCAGCACCTCACCGGTGCCGGCCCGGACCGCCACCAGCGCGGTCGGTTTCTGCTGGCCCGCGACCGCGTCCTCCGCGGCGTTCTGCGCGTCCTGGTCGAGCGTCGTGCGCAGCGACCTGCCCGGCTTCGCCGTCCGCGAGAACACCGTGGCCACCCGGTGGTCGTCGGCGGTGCGCACCACGTCGATCCGGCCGCTCGGGCTACCGGCCAACCGGGTCTGGTACGCCGCCTGCAGCCCGCTCGCGCCCACCGCGTCGCCGTCCGTCGCGAACGGGCCCGCGTCCTTCAGCGAGTCCGCCGTCGCCGGCGCGACGACGCCGAGCACGCCGCGGGCGAACGACGACGACGGGCCGAGCGACATGGTGTCCTCGCGGGTCACCACCCCGGGGATGTCGTCCAGCCGGGCCCGCGCCTTCTGGTAGGCGGGCTCGCGCAGGGTCAGCACGTCGACGAAGAACGTCGGGTCGGCCGCCTCGGCCCGCCTGCGCAGGGCGTTCGGGTCGACGTCGAGCACCTGCTGCAGCTTGGCGTAGGTGACGTCCGGCTCGACCCGGCGCGGCTCCACCCCGACCCGGACCACCGGCGTCTCCTTGGTCAGCGGCTTCCCCGCGCGGTCCAGGATGGACGCCCGCTTCGGGAGCTCCCGGTGGCGGAGCAACTCCGTGCCCGCCACGAGCTTCGGGTGGAACGTCTGTGGCGTCCACCACACCTTCCACCTGCCCTGGTCGTCCTGGCGTACCTGCGCGGTGGTGGTGTAATGCCAGTCGCCCAGGCCGGCCAGCTCGTGGGTGACGGTCAGCGGCTGGCGGCAGACCTTCCCGTCGGCCTTCAGCTTCGCGGCCTGGTCGCTGTCGAGGCAGGTCAGCTCACCGGCCGGGCGGACGGTCGTCTTCCGGACCCGCACTGCCCGCGCGTCGGCCGTCAGGTCGCGGCCCGCGGCCTTCGCCGTGCGCGGGTCGACCGTGGCGCCGAGCGTGCCGGACGACCACGCCGCGGCGAACGCCCGTGCCGCCCTGGACGCCTCCTCCGGCGGGCCCTGCGAGCAGGCCGCCGCACCCGTGAGTAGGGCGAACGCGACCGCCGCCGCGGCCAGGCGTGTACGCATGAGATCCCCCGGTGCGATGCATCGGTGCACGAGTGTCGGGTAGGTCAGTCGGTGCAGTCGGTCGAGTGCAGGTCAGTCGAGAGCCCAGTCGACCGGCTCCCCGCCCTGCTCGGTCAGCAGGGCGTTGGCCCGGCTGAACGGGCGGGAACCGAAGAACCCCCGGTCGGCCGACATCGGGCTCGGGTGCGCGGACTCGATCCTGGGCACCTTGCCCAGCAACGGCCGCAGGCTCTGCGCGTCCCGCCCCCACAGGATCGCCACCAGCGGCGTCTCCCGGGCCACCAACGCCCGGATGGCCTGGTCGGTGACGGCCTCCCAGCCCTTGCCGCGGTGGGCGGCGGGCTTGCCGGGCTCGACGGTGAGCGAACGGTTGAGCAGCAGGATGCCGCGCCGCGACCAGGGCGACAGGTCGCCGTTGGACGGCAGCGGATGACCGAGGTCGGCGGCGTACTCGCGGTAGATGTTGGTCAGGCTGCGCGGGATCGGCCGCACCTCGGGTGCCACGGAGAAGCTCAGCCCCACCGCGTGCCCGGGCGTGGGATAGGGGTCCTGGCCGACGATGAGGACGCGCACGTCGGCGAACGGCTGCTGGAACGCCCGCAGGACGTCGGGACCGGACGGGAGGTAGCGCCGCCCGGCGGCGAGCTCGGCGCGCAGGAAGTCGCCCATCGCGGCGATCTGCCCGGCGACCGGCGCCAGGGCATCCTCCCAGCCGGCGGCCACCAGCTCGGCCAGCGATCCGCGGCCGTCGGTGGTCTGCCGCTCGCCCGCAGGCGTGCTGCCGGTGCCCTCGGTGCCACCCATGACTTCGGTGGCGCCTGGGTCTTCGGTGCCTTCGGCGACACCACTCAGTTGCGTCTGGGCCGCTTCGCTCATGCCTGCCTCCTGGGCTGTCGCCGGACCCGGCCGCCTTCGCCCCTGCTGCGTCGACCGAGCCTATGGGACCGCACCGACACCACCGGATCCACCCGCCGCGCCGGTGCGCGAGCCCCCGCATCACCAGTCGCCACGTGATCCACCGGGGGACCGGACACCTTAGGTTGAGCTCATGAACAACCCCGCCAACTCCGTTCCGCTGCACGGCGCGCTGGACCCACCTGCCTACGCGGCCTTCATCCGGGCCGAGGCCGCCCGCCTGCTGGCGGCGTACGAGACCGGCCCGGACACCGCCCGCGTCCCGTCATGCCCGAAATGGACGCTCGCCGACCTGGTGGCACACACCGGCCGGGTGCACCGGTGGGCCGCGAAGATCGTACGGACCGGCGAGTTTCCCGGCGGCGGGTCGGACACGGTGCCCAGCCCGGCCGACTCCGAGCTGGGACCGTGGTACGCCGAGTCGGTCGACCTGTTGCTCGACCAGTTGGCGGCGACCGACCCTGCCCGGCCGACCTGGGCTTTCGGCGACGGCGGCACGGCGGAGTTCTGGTCCCGCCGCCAGGCGCACGAGGTGTGCATCCACCGGGTCGACGCCGAACAGGCTGTCGGCGGTACGCCGGTGGTCGACCCCGACCTGGCCGCCGACGGCGTGGGTGAGGTCGTGGAGGTGATGATGCCGAGGTCACAGCGCTTCGGGCCGCATCGGCTCCTCGCGCCGGTCCTGCTGCGGTGTACCGACCACGCCGGCCGCTGGCTGGTCAGCCCTCCGGCCGAGCCGGACGGCGTACCGGTCGGAATCGGCCCCGCGCTCACCGACACCGAGGCTGCGGCCGCGACCGCCACCGTCACGGGAACGGCCGGCGACCTGCTGCTCGCGCTGTGGCGGCGGCTACCGGCCGACGACCTCGGCCGGCGACTCACCGTCGACGGCGACCAGGCGGCGGCCCGGGCCGCACTCGACGTCCGCGTGGTCCCCTGACCGGCGAATCACCAGGTCAGCGGGTCACCAACTCAGCGGGTCAGTAGGTCAGCGGCGGCGATCCTCCGCGCCGGGGTGGTCCGGGCCGGACCCGCCGTCCTCCGCGGTGTCGCCCGGCCCGCCGGCCGGTCCTGGCCGGTCACCACCGGCGGGCGGTTGTCCGGGTCCCGGGCGGCGGCGCGGCTCGGGCTCCTCGAACCGCACCTTGCGCAGCTGTTTGTTCATGTTGCGCCACAACAGCACCGTCGCCACGCCGATGGCCGCGATCACCACGAAACCGAGCAGACCGGGGCCCACCCACGCCGCGTCATCCTGCGGCGCGGCCGCCTCGACGATCATGTACAGCACTGGACGTACCTTCTCCCACCTGGGTGTTCGTGGTCCGCGACAGGCACGGGCCCGTCAGCCGATTGTCGCAGCCGAGGATGCGGACACGACCTCAGGACGCCTCCGGGGCGAGCCGTCCGGCGCCTCGCGGGCCGGGCGCGTCCTCGACGAGATCACGCAGCCCGGCGAACAGGTCGTCCTCGGGGACGGGCGCCTCCACCAGGCTGCGGGCCAGTTCGTAGTCCTCGGTCGGCCACGCGGCGACGTGCACCTCCAGCGGGCAGGCGAACCACGGCCCCTCGGGGTCGATCTGGGTGGCGTGTGCGAGCAGGGCCTTGTCGCGGACCGGGAAGTAGTCCGAACACGGCACCCGGGTGGTCACCCTGGCGGCGTGCGCGGGGTCCTGCTTCCATTCGTTCAGCCGCTCGGCGTAGGGCGACTCCAGGCCCCGCCGCACCATCTCGTCGTGCAGCGCCTTGGTGCGCTCCCAGTGGAACGAGTGGTGGTAGTAGAGCTTGAGCGGATGCCACGGCTCGCCGGCCTCGGGATAGGCGTCGGGGTCACCGGCGGCCTCCCACGCGGCGATGGTGACGTTGTGGCACATGATGTGGTCGGGGTGGGGGTATCCGCCGTTCTCGTCGTAGGTCGTCACGACGTGCGGGCGGAACTCGCGCATCACCCCCACCAGCGCACCGGCGGACTCCTCGACCGGCGTCGCCGCGAACGACCCCTCCGGCAGCGGGCCGGGGTTGTCGCCCTCGGGGAAGCCGGAGTCGACGAAACCGAGCCACTCCTGCCGGATGCCCAGGATCTCCCGGGCCCGGTCCATCTCCTGCCGGCGGATGTCGGCGAGGTTGTCCAGGACGTCGGGCCGGTCCATGTGCGGGTTGAGAATCGATCCGCGCTCACCCCCCGTGCAGGTCACGACCAGGACCTCGACACCCTCCGCGACGTAACGGGCGGTGGTGGCGGCCCCCTTGCTCGACTCGTCGTCGGGGTGGGCGTGCACGTGCATGAGTCGTAGCGGTGCGGGTGCGGTGGAAGGCACCGTAGTTGTCTCCTCTGTCCGGCGGCGCGGGTTGCAAAAAGTGCGCGCGACCACCATGGTGGCTCAGACGACCGACATTCTGCTCACCGACCTCGACGTACCGACGTGGGATGGCCGGGAGAGCCGCGCGTTGTTAGCCTGATAGGTCAGTCCGTACAGTTCCGGACACGCACCGAGAGCGCACCCGCGCGAAATGACCGGATCTTTTTCGAATGACCGAAGTGCCCCCGCATGACCAAGGAGCGAAGCTGTGACGCAGTCGACCGACGAGAACGTCATCTGGCTCACGCAGGACGCCTACGACCGTCTGAAGGCGGAGTTGGACCATCTCACGGGCACTGTGCGCGCGGAGCTCGCCAAGAGGATCGGTGAAGCCCGCGACGAGGGTGACCTGCGGGAGAACGGCGGCTACCACGCCGCCAAGGAGGAGCAGGGCAAGGTCGAGGCGCAGATCCGCAAGCTGCAGGACATGCTGCGCCGCGCCCGGGTGGGTGACACGCCGGCAGACGACGGGATCGTCGAGCCGGGCATGAAGGTGACCATCCGCTTCCAGGGCGACGACGAGACCGAGACGTTCGTGCTCGGCTCGCGCGAACTGCTGTCGCTGGACTCCTCGGTCGACCTGGAGGTCTACTCCCCCGAGTCGCCGCTCGGCCGCGCCATCAGCGGCAAGCGCAAGGGCGACCAGGCGACCTACTCCGCGCCCAACGGCCGGAAAGTCAAGGTGGAGATCGTCGACGCCGTGCCGTTCGGCTGACCACCGGCTGACCACCGGCTGAGCCCGGCGCCGGCCTGTCGCCCGGGCCACCACCGGACAGCGAGAACCCACGATGCGCGGTGACGCCGCGCATCGTGGGTTTCTTCGTACGCGCCGGGGTTCGCCGGGACGGTCGCTAACCGACCTGACGGAGCCGGTCGGCGGCCGCGTCCACGTCGATCTCGCCCCGGGCGAGCATGGCGAGGACGTCCTCCCGGCTCTGCTCCGGCTCGGCCGGAGTTGCCGGACCCGCCTGACCCGACGGACCCGCCTGACCTGACGGACCGGCCGCGGCGGCCGGCGACCCGGCGCCCTCCAGGCCCAGCTTCGCCAGCAGGTCGGCGTAGCGCTGCCGGGCCGTCGGATAGCTCACGCCGAGGTGCCGCTCCACCTCCCGCATGTTGCCGCGCGAGACCAGGAAGACGCGGAGCAGGTCGCGTTCGGCGTCGGTCAGGCCGCAGAACCCGCACGACTCGAACACTCCCGACAGTTCGCTGGCGCACGCGTCGCAGCTGAGCCGGGTCACCTGCAGTCCGGCGCCGCAGACGGGACAGTCGCGCGGCGGCCGGTGCGCGTGGGCGGAGGAGTGCCCCGGGTAACCACCCGTGCCGTACGCCATGCTCACGGCGCCTGCTTGACGGTCGCCATCCCCATCACGACCTCCAGGGCCAGCTGGCCGTCGCCGGTGCCGATCACGTGCTCGTCCCGGTCGGCGCCCGGCGGCTCCCACTGCACCCGGCCGAGCTGGACGTCGGGGCGCACCCGCACGCTCGAACCCGGCAGCAGCCGCAGCTGGAGAGAGCCGGACTCCGCCCGCAACCGCGACTTGCCCCGGTGGATGCGTCCCTCCACCTGCGCCGAACCCGCCTGCACGAGTACGTCGATCGGGCCCTCCACGTCGCGGACCCGTGCGGAGCCGCCGGTGACCCGCACCTGCTCCAGGCCCGGGATGCGTTCGGCGTTCACGCTGCCCGCGGTGACCTCGATCTCCACCGCCAAGCTGGGGTTGACGCGGACGGACAGCTCGCGTCCGAGGTCGAACACCCGCTCCTGCACGTCGCGCAGCGACCGGGTGCGCATCAGCGTGAAGCCGTCCAGGGACGCCCCGAACTCACCCTCGCTGGTGACGACCAGCGTGTCGCCCTCCTGGCGTACGACGTGCGGGCCGTCGACCGCGACCGTGGAGACGAACGGCTCACCGATGATCCGGACCCGCCGGCCGACGGCGCGGATCCGCACCCGGTTGGTCGGCTCGGCCGAGGAGGCAGTGGGCAGCGTCCGCCGCTCGGACCCGCCCGGTGCCGTCGCCCCTCCCGGGGTCGCTCCGCCTCCGGACTGCTGTCCGGACGGGGCGGACCCGGTGTCGGTGGTGCGGCGGGCCTCGTCCAGGCGGGCGGCCGCCTCCTCCGGGCCGAGCCGTCCGGCGGCGACGTCGGCCAGGATCCGGCGTACGGGATCGTCGCCTTCCGGCGGCGTGGGGGGCGTCGGCGGCGTCGGCGGCGTGGGCGTTACGGGCGGCTCGGAGGCGGGGTGCTCGCCGTTGCCGTGCGGACCGGCTGCATGCTCGGCTCCGCGGATCGCCTCGTTGGCGGCGGTCTGCGCCTGCTCCGCGCGCTCGGCGGCTTCCCGCTGGAGGCGTTCGGCCTCGGCGCGCACCCGCTCCTCCGCCGGGTCGGGGGTGCTGTGGCCTTCAGCGGTGGGGGTGGGCTCGTCGCGGTGGGTCGGCACGGCGTCGGTCGCCTCGGCCCAGGGGTCCGATTCGGGAGATGTGTTCTCAGGCATGGGTCGATTCCACTCCGCGAATCATGGAGTGTCAAGACAGTCTTTACAGAACCTGATATCTGACCTACGAAAAGTTGACCGTGTAGCCAGCTGATCGCAGTCGGTGCAGGATCTCCTCGCGATGGTGCTTCCCGCGCGTCTCCAGCTGCAGGGCCACGTCGACGTCGCCGAGGTGCAGGCCGGCGCCGGTGCGCTGGTGTACGACGTCCAGCACGTTCGCGTCCGCCTCGGCGAGCTGGCGCAGGAGCGCGGCCAGTCCGCCCGGCTGGTCGGGCACGCGCACGCGCAGGGACAGGTAGCGTCCGGCGGCGATCATGCCGTGGCGCAGCACCCGCATCAGCAGCAGCGGATCGATGTTGCCCCCGGACAGGACCGCGACCACCGGCGGCTCGAACGCGCCCGGGGCGTCCAGCGCAGCCGCGACGGCCGCCGCCCCCGCGGGCTCGACCAGCAGCTTGCCGCGTTCGAGGAGCAGCAGCAGCGACCGCGACAGCGACTCCTCCGACACGGTGACCACGCCGGCGACCCAGCGCCGGACGACCTCGAACGGCACCCCGCCCGGGCAGCCGACCGCGATCCCGTCGGCCATCGTCCGCATGCGTTCCACCGGGACCGGACGACCGGCCGCCAGTGACGGCGGGTAGGCGGCCGCGCCGGCCGCCTGGACCCCGACGACCCGGGCCTTCGAGCCGCGCCCGGCCAGCGCCGCCGCCACCCCGGCCACCAGCCCGCCGCCGCCCGTCGACACCAGGACGGTCGCGACGTCCGGGCACTGCTCCAGGATCTCCAGGCCGAGCGTGCCCTGGCCGGCCATGATGTCCGCGTGGTCGAACGGGTGGATGAACACCGCACCCGTCTCCTCGGAGTACTGCCGCGCGGCGACCAGCGCCTCGTCGATGGTGTGGCCGTGGAACCGCACGTCGGCGCCGTAGGAGCGGGTGGCCTCCTCCTTCGGGATGGGCGCGCCGAACGGCATGAACACCGTCGCCCGGGTGTCCAGCAGCCGGGCGGCCAGCGCGACCCCCTGCGCGTGGTTGCCGGCGCTGGCCGCCACCACGCCGCGGGCGCGTTCGGCCTGGCTCAGCCGGGAGATCCGCACGTACGCGCCACGGATCTTGAACGACCCCGCCCGCTGGAGGTTCTCGCACTTCAGGTGCACCGGCCCGCCCACCCGGTCCGCCAGCCAGCGGGACGCCTCCATCGGCGTGGTGCGGGCGATCCCGCGCAGGGTGCGCTCGGCGTCCTCGATGTCGGCGAGCAGGGCGCCCAGGTCCGGGCTGTCTTCCGCGCTGCCATCGGGGCTGCCGGTTGCGCTGTCGTACGGGCTGTCGTGGGGGCGGGCACCGGTCATGGCCGCAGTCTGGCACTCCCCGGCAGCCAGACCGACAGCCCGGCGGACAACGGGCCCAGCCGCGCCGACTGTGCGTCCGGGCGGCCGGAAACCACGTAGAACAAGTACATGGCCACCAGCCCTCCGTCCGACCGCACCGACCCGCCGCGCGACGACGACCGCCCGCAGCGACGTGGCCCGCACCGCCGTCCGGGCAGACCCGGCAGACCCGGCAGGCTCGGCAGGACCGGCCGGGTGGCCCGGCCGCCGGGTCCGCCCGGTGCGCTGCTGTACGCCGGACTCGCCCTGCGCCGCGACCCGCCGGCGTACTTCCTCCGGATCGCCCGCAGACATCCCCGGCTGGCCCATCTGCGGCTCGGCGGCGAACACGTCTACGTCCTCAGCCATCCCGACCTGGTGCACGAACTCTTCGTCACCCGGGGGCGGGATCTTCGCAAGGGCCGCACGCTGGAGCGGATCCGGATCCTCCTCGGCGAGGGCCTGCTCACCAGCGAGGGCGAGTGGCACCGTTCCCAGCGGCGGCTGATCCAGCCCGCGCTGCAGGGCGACCGGCTGCGGGCGTACGCGCCGGTGATGGTGCGGGCGGCACTCGACCGCGCGGCCGGCTGGCGGGACGGCCGCCAGGTCGACCTGGCCCGGGAGATGTCCGCGCTGACGGTGGCGGTGGTGGGCGAGGCGTTGTTCGGCACCGACCTGCGGGACCGCAGCGCCGAGGTGGCCGACGCGCTGGGTGAGCTGATGGACGGGTTCTCCCGGCGGATGCTCCCGGGCGCCGACCTGCTGCTGTCGGTGCCCACGCGCGGCCGGGCCAGGCTGTTCGCCGCCGCGGACCGCCTGGACGCCCTGGTGCGGACCATGATCGCCGAACGCCGCGGCCGCCCGCCCGGCCCCGACCTGCTGTCCACCCTGCTCGAGGCGGCGGCCGACGGGAACGGCACCGGGAACGGCGCCGCGACCGACGCCGACACGGTCGTACGGGACGAGGTGATGACGCTGCTGCTGGCCGGGCACGAGACCACGGCGAGCGCGCTGTCGTGGGCGTGGTGGCTGCTGGACCGGAACCCGGTGGCGGCGACCTGGCTGCACGCCGAACTCGACGCCGTGGTGACCGATCCCGCCCGGCTCACCTACGCCGACCTGGACCGGCTGCCGCGGACGAGGGCGGTGCTCGCGGAGGCGATGCGCCTCTACCCACCGTCGTGGATTCTCGGCCGGCGCACGCTCACCGACGTCGAACTGGACGGCTGGACACTGCCCGCGGGGTCGCTGTGCGTGACCAGCCAGTACGCCCTGCACCGCGACCCGCGGTTCTGGGCGGCCCCGGACGCGTTCGCACCGGCTCGCTGGATCGGCTCCGACGGGGCCTTCGGCGAGGGCGTCCCGGGCCAGCCGCGGGCGGCGTACCTGCCGTTCGGGGTGGGTGCCCGGATCTGTGTCGGGCTGGGCTTCGCCTGGACCGAGGGGGTGCTCGTCCTCGCCACGCTGGCCCGCCGATGGGCGCCCCAGGCGGTGCCCGGGCACCGGGTGAGGCCCCAGGCGGCGGTCACCCTGCGGCCCGGCGGAGGCATGCCGGTCGTACTCCGCGAGCACTCCCCGGAGCACTCTCCGCGACACTTCCCAGGGCACCTTCGGAGACACTTTCCGGGCACCGGTCAGGACCACCGTGAGCGAGATCCGGACGGCCCTCGGTAATGGTTGCATGGCGCATGCAAACCCGTATACTTGCGGCGTGCAAGCAACTGGCAATCCCGCTCCGACCGGCGAACCCGGCGGCTCCCCCTCCGCCTCCGGTCCGGCGCCGGAGACGTTGCTGGTCGCCCTGATGCGGCTGGTGCGGCTGGTCAAGCGCGGAAATGACGCGCCGATCGAGCCCGCTCTGCATTACGTTCTTCACACGGTCGCGTGTTCGGGGCCGACCCGGCTGTCCGATCTCGCCGGCCAGGTGCAGCTCGACGTGTCGACCGTGAGCCGGCACGTCCGCGCGCTGGAGACCTCCGGCTACCTCGGACGCGTCACCGATCCCGACGACCGCCGGGCCGCACTGGTCTCGGTCACCGAGGTCGGCAACCGCGTTCTGGAGGAGGCGGCGGCCCGCAGGCGCGCCCGCATCGACGCCGTGCTGTCCCAGTGGCCGGCCGACGACGTACACACCCTCGAGCGACTGCTCGACCAGCTCGCCAAGGACCTGGAGGCCGAGACGTCCACGCCGCCTGGGCCCTGACCCGGAGGACGCCGCCATGGCCACACCACGACCTCACCCGCACAAAGCGAACTCACCGGCGCGCCACCGCGCGCCCACCACGAAGCACTGGTTCACCAGGCAACAAGTCACCAGGCAACAAGTCACACGGAGTGCTGTTTCGATGAACGAACCCCAACGCGGGCCGTCGGCCGGCGCGGGAACGACCCCCGCGCCCGCCGACGGCCCCTCCTACCTGTCCCACCGGCAGATCCTGATCACCCTCGGCGGCCTGATGGCCGGGATGCTGCTCGCCGCGCTCGACCAGAGCATCGTCGGCACCGCGCTGCCCCGCATCGTCAGCGACCTCGGCGGCCTGGACAAGCTGTCCTGGGTGGTCACGGCGTACCTCCTGACCTCCACCGCGTCCACCCCGCTGTGGGGAAAGATCTCCGACCTGTACGGCCGCCGGCTGATCTTCCAGGCGGCGATCGGCACCTTCCTGGTCGGCTCGGTGCTGGCCGCCCTCGCGCAGAACATGCCCGAACTGGTGGCGTTCCGGGCGATCCAGGGACTCGGCGGCGGCGGCCTGATGGCGCTGGCCTTCGCCACCATCGGCGACATCATCCCGCCGCGTGAGCGCGGTAAGTACCAGGGCTACTTCGGCGCCGTGTTCGGCATCTCCAGCGTCGCCGGCCCGCTGCTCGGCGGCTGGTTCACCGACGGTCCCGGCTGGCGGTGGATCTTCTGGATCAACCTCCCGATCGGTGTCGCCGCGCTGATCGTCACGACGTACGCGCTGCGGATGCCCACGGTCCGGCGCAACCACCAGATCGACTACCTCGGCGCGGCCACGATCGTCGCCTCGGTGTCCTCGATCCTGCTCTACCTGTCCTGGCGGGGCCAGTCCTACGGCTGGACCGAGGGCGGGGCGCTGGGCCTGCTCGGCGCCGGCATCGCGCTTGCCGTGCTGTTCGTCTTCGTCGAGTCGCGGGCCGCCGAGCCGATCCTGCCGCTGCGGCTGTTCCGCAACTCCGTGTTCTCGATCAGCAACGTCTTCGGCCTGATCGCCGGGTTCGTGATGTTCGGCGCGATCATCTACCTCCCGCTCTACCTGCAGGTGGTGCACGGTCTGTCCCCGACCGCCTCCGGGCTGGCGATGCTGCCCATGGTGGCCGGCATCTTCACGTCCTCGATCAGTTCCGGCCGGCTGATCAGCAAGACCGGCCGCTACAAGATCTACCCGATCCTGGGTGCGCTGTTCATGGCGCTCGCGGTGTGGCTGCTGTCGCGGCTGAGCTCGGGGTCCTCGATGTGGACGATCGGGGTCTACCAGTACGTCCTCGGCTTCGGGCTCGGCCTCACCATGCAGACGATCATGACGGCGGTGCAGAACTCCGTGCACTTCCGCGACATGGGCACCGCGACCAGCGCGACGACGTTCTTCCGGAGCATGGGCGGCGCACTCGGCACGGCGGTGTTCGGGGCGATCCTCACCAGCCGGCTGTCCACCCACCTGACCGAGGTGCTGCCGCCGGCGGCGGCTACCAGGATCCCGGCCGGCGCGGTGGAGAACGTCACCGCGATCCAGAAGCTCCCGCCGGAGCTGAAGGCGCCGGTGATCGAGGCGTTCGTCCGTACGCTGCACGACGTGTTCCTCACCGGTGCGCCGTTCGCGCTGGTGGCGATGGTGGTGGCGTTCTTCCTCAAGGAGCTTCCGCTGGCCACCGGGCGCCCGCCGGCGGAGGGCACCGGCGAGGTCGAGGCGGAGTTCGCCCCGACCGCCACGCACTGACCATCTGGTACGACGAGCAGCCTGCTCCGACGAGCAGACCGGCACGACGCGAAGGAGCCCCGGCGATCCGCCGGGGCTCCTTCGTCGTCGGTGGTACTACCTGTCCGTGCGCGGCTCGTCCGGCGGGGCCGGCTCCTCACCGGTGCCCTGCGACTCCTCACCGGGCGGCGGAGAGGTCGTCGCCTCCGGCGGCGGCACCTGGGCGGGCGACGGCTCGTCGGCGGCCGGGGGCGCCGTCCGGGAGGTCGTCTCGCCACCGGGCTGCGACGCCCTCGGAGTTCCGTCGGCGGCAGGCGGCGACTCCCCCTGCGGCGATCCGGTGGCCCCGCCCGGCGGAGGGCCCGATGGCCGGGCGCGCTGGGACCGCGAGCCCGCAGCGACACTGCGGACGACGCCGTTCGTCACAGCGGTCAGCGGCACCGCGAACAACGCGCCCCCGATGCCGAACAGATAGCCGCCGGCCGCGATCGCCAGCAGGATCGCCAGCGGGTGCAGCCGGACGAACCTTCCCATCAGGAACGGCTGCAGCAGGTGCGCCTCCAACTGCTGGACGGCGAGCACCCCGAGCAGCATCAGCGCCGCCACCACGGGTCCCTGCGCCACCAGAGCGACCAGGACCGCCACCGAGCCGGACACGAACGCACCGACCAGCGGCACGAACGAGGCGAGGAACACCAGCACACCGATCGGCAGCGCGAACGGAACCCGCAGGATCACCGCGACGATGGTGATGCCGATCGCGTCCACCAGGGCGACCAGGACTGTTGCCCGGACGAAGGCGGTCAGGGAGACCCAGCCCTGCCGGCCCGCCGCGTCGACGCGTTCCCACCCCGAGCGCGGCAGCAGGCGGACCAGCCAGGTCCAGATGCGTTCGCCCTCGTAGAGGAAGAAGTACGTCGAGAACAAGGCGATGAAGAAGCCGGCCACCAGGTGGCCGACGGTCGTACCGACCTGCAGCGCACCGGCGGTGACCTGCTTGGTGGAGAACGTGTTGCCGAGGTTCTTGAACGTCCGGGTGATCTCCGACTGCGACAGGTGAAGTGGCCCGTGCACCAGCCACGTCTGGATCTCCGCCACGCCGCTGACCACCTGTTTGACCAGGCCCTGGTAGCCGACCGCGACCTGTTGCCCCACGAGCGTGAGCAGGCCGAAGATCACGATGAAGAGCGCGATCAGGGTGAGGAGGGCCGCCAGGCCGCGCGGGACGGCCCGGCTGATCACCCCGGTGGCCGGCACCAGCAGAGCCGTCACCAGGATCGCGATGAAGACGGGCACCACGACGACGCTGAGCTTGAGCAGGACGTAGCCGATGGCCAGCCCGGCCACCGCGAGGAGCAACAGCCGCCAGGTCCACTCGCCGGCCACCCGCAGGCCGTGCGGAACGAGCTCCGCCCGATCCGGTGCGTCCTCGCCCTGGGCTGCCCGCGCGGGGTCGGCCTCCGGGTCCGCCTGACCGGTCGCCCCGGAGCGGCCCGGACGCAGCCGCCGGACCGCGCCCCGCAACCGCCCGCGGGACCGGGCACCGCTCCCGCTCGCACCGGCCGTGCCGGCCGTGCCGGCCGTGCCCGCCGCGCCTTCACCGGAACCCGTGGCCCCGCCCTCGTTGATCACCACCGGTTCCTACCCGACGGACGAGGGCGACAACACGCCCATCTCGGGTACGCCATCCCTGTCACCATGCCCGCCAGCATCGCAGCCACCGGCCCGGGTCGCATCCGGCCGCACCCGGACGGCACCCTGGCGGCACCTGGGCGCCACCCGGAAGGCACCAGGACGGCACCCGTCGCGGGGTCAGTCGGCGGACCAGTAGCGGTCGCCGCGCAGGATGAACCCCGCGGCGCCGACCATGCCCGCGTCCTGGTCGAGGATGGGCCGCTCCACCCGCACGTGCCGGGCGAACTCGATCCGGGCGTACTCCCGCAGGGTGCGCTCCAGCGGCTCGAACAGCAGCGGCCCGACCTGGGAGACCCCGCCGCCGAGGACGACGCGTTCGACGTCGCACAACGCGACCGCGGACGCGATGCCCAGGCCGAGTGCCCAGCCGGCCCGCTCGAACGCGGCCCGGGCGACCTTGTGGTCGGCGCGCGCGTCGTCGGCGAGATCCCGGGCGTTCGCCGTCGGGTCGTTCGGCCGCCAGCCCTGCTCACGTGCCCAGGCCGCGAGACCCGGCCCGCGCGCGAACGCCTCGACGCAGCCGCGGCTGCCACAGCCGCACGGCGGGCCGTCCGGGTCGACGACCATGTGGCCCACGTGCCCGGCGTTGCCGCTGCCGCCGTCGATCAGCCGGCCTTCGAGGATCAGCCCGCCGCCGACCCCGGTCGACACGACCATGCCGAGCATGTTGGCCACGCCCCGGCCCGCGCCCTGCCAGTGCTCGGCGACGACGACGGCCACCGCGTCGTTGTGCACCCGGACCGGTACGTCGGGGTACGCCGCGGCCAGCCGGGCGCGCAGCGGGAAGTCCCGCCACGGCAGCAGGTTGACCGGCGACACCTCACCCACCGGCCAGCGCATCGGTCCGCCGCAGCCCACTCCGACTCCCTGGATCACCGGCCGGCCGGCCGCGTCCAGGACGGACTCGCACAAAGCGTGCAGCCGCGCCCAGATCGCGTCCGCGTCGTCGTCGTGACTTGCCAGCGTGGGCGCGCGATCGCTCACGAGCACCCGGCCGTCGGCGTCGACCACCCCGGCGGCGATCTTGGTCCCGCCGATGTCGACGGCGAGAACGGGTTCGGTACGTGCGTTTGCCGGGCGGCCGGCTTTCAGGTCGGTCATGCACGCATCTTGCCCGGTCCCTTGCCAACGCCGGACATGAGGACGAAGCTTCGGCGCAGCGGCCTCCATGACCCGTCAGGCCGAACGACCCCGGCACCGGCATCTGGCGGCGACCGGGTTCCGGGCCGACGCGGGTCGGCGCGACGAGGAGGCTTCGCGCATGCAGTGGTACGACGGCCCCACCAGGCCCGACCGTAAGCCTGCCCCCGTCAGCGAGCCTGCTCCGTCACCCGAAGGATCGCGTTCCGGCCGGGACAGGTCCTACGCCGGCAGCTCTCCCGGCGGCGACCCGTACGCACCCAGGTCGTTCGGCGACGGGACGGACGCCGACGTCGCCGAGACCGGAGCGCCCCGCCGCCGGCTCCCGCGCTGGGTGCGGTTCACCCTGGGCGTCGCGACCGCGCTGGTGCTCGGCTGGCTGGCGCTGACCCGCCTCACCGCACCCGGCGCGGAGGTCCAGGTGAGCAGGCCGCGGTTCGTCGACAACTTCACCGCCCGGGTCGACGTCACGGTGCGGAGCCGGATCGGCGACCCGCAGGTGGTCCTGCCGCCTCAGCCGCCGGCTTTGCCCGGCCTGGAGTTCGCCGGGGTGAACGGCCTCGCCGACCCGACGGCCCAGGGCCGGGCGGAGTGGCGGTCGATGCAACTGCCGGGGCACGGGCGGCGTGAGTTCTCGCTGTACTGGAAGGTGCGGGACTGCGCACCCGCCCTGGCGGCCGGTGACCGTGAGGTCGCCGCCCCGCTGCGAGTCGTCGACCCCGGTGGCGCGAGGAGCACGCTCCGGCTGTCCGTCGGAGTGCAGCGCGGCCTGCTGCCCTCGGTCTGCACGAGCGACCCGGGCGCGGGCCGGGCCCGCCTGGTCGACACCGGGCCGGTCAGAAGCGACGGATCGCGTTCGTTGCTGCTTCTGGTGACCGTGCAGAACGTCGGCGGCCGGCCGCTGACCTACCGCGACACCGTGGTCGCCGCCGACCCCTCGATGCGGGTCGTCTCCCCCAGCGGCGACTCCGCCGGCCCGGACGCCGCGCGGCCGGGGCAACCGAGACTGGTGCCGGTGGGCGAGGAGCGTGCAATTCCGCTGGACTTCCGGGCGAACGACTGCCGGGTCCCGCTGGACGGCGCGGCCGAGGTGACGATGCGGTTCAGCGACGGAGGGGCGTCGGCACGGCAGGTCGCCCTGCCGGTCCGGCTGGCCGACAGCTGGGAGAACTTCCTCGGGGTCTGCGCCGAGGTCTGAGGACGCTCAGGGGCGTCCCGACTCTGCTCCCTGGGCGTGCCGCGGCGGCGCTTCGATGACCGCCGATTCTGTGCCGGCGGATTCTTCGCTCGCCGGTCCATCGCTCGCCGGTTCGGCGTCCTCGGCCGGCAGGTCGACGACATCGACCACCGGTGAGGTCGCCCAGTTCGTCCGCCTGCGGGCGGCGGCGACGGCGAGGTCGGCCAACCGGGTCGCCAGGCCGGCGTTACGGCCCTCGTCGACCGGTTGCGCGTACCGGCCGGCCTCCCCCGGCGATGCCACAGCCGCCCGGGTCACGGCCAGCAGGTCGCCGGCCGCCCGGAGCGCGTCCGGCGTGGTGGCCGCCCCGCGCCGGTCGAGCGCGCGGCCGAACAGTACGGCGAAGTCGCCGGCCGCGAACTCGCGCGTACGCACGACCCGCCACCAGGCCGCCAGGGACGGGCTGGCGCGGACCAGCCGGCGATAGCCGTCCGGCCCACCGAACGCGACGAGCTGCACCTGCGCGCCGTGTGCGCTGATCAGCCGGTGCAGCTCCTGCGCCAGTGGCTCGCCGATCCGCTCGTAGCTCACCAGCCGGTCGAGCCCCTCGATGGCGATCAGCCGCTCGCCGTCGCAGCCCTCCACCCGGTCCCGGAGCTGAGCGACCGCGCTGTCGGCGTCCAGGAGGGCGAACTGCTCGTGGTGGAGCCACACCGCGGTCCCGTCGAAGCCGCGCATGGTCATCAGCCGGGCGAGTACGTCGACGGCGAGGTTGGTGCCCACGTCCGGCGGTCCGGTCACCAGCAGCCGGAGATCCTGGGCGGGCATGTCCACGAGTTCACGGAGTACGGCGACCAGAGCGGGCTGCCCCACGATCCGGTCGATCATCGCGGTGGCCTGGGCCAGCGCCGAGGCCCGGGCGCGTCCCGGCCCGCCCGCGCCCGGCAGGACGTGCCCGGCGTCCCGCTCCGCCGCCTCGTCCGGCGTCCCGTCCGTCGCCTCGTCCGTCGCCTCGTCCAGCGCGTCGGCCGGCACGAGCGCTCCCGCCGTGCCGCGTACGTGACCGTTGCGGTGACCGACCGGCGGGAAAACGTCTTCCGGGGCGAGCCAGGAGGGCGCGGCCACCACACCGGCGAGCGGATGCCGCACCCGCCGCACCCGGAACAGCCGGCGTACGTCGTCCTGGAACTCCCCCACCGGAACCAGGCACGGATCCGGCGTCACCGCGTCGCCGGGCAGGCCCTGCACCACGCCGGTGAGCCGGACCGCGAGGTCGAGCCAGATCCGGGCCACGTCGAACTCACCGGCCACCGTCGCCCGGGCGAGCCAGGACCGCACCCGACCGCGCCAGCCGGCGGCGTCCCACGTCCGCACCTCGTCGGGGAGCCGCGCACCCACCTGTGCGTACAGATCACCGCGTACGCCAACGGCGAGTTCGGGCGGCACGGCCGTGAGCCCGGCCTGCACCAGCAGGCGGGACAACGCGGTGCACACGTCGTCCCCACCCGGCACCGTGTCGGCGAGGTGCTGGTGCGCCGCGCACCAGCCGTCGACGATCCAGCTCAGGTAGCCGACGCCGCCGGTGAGTTCGGGCAGCGTGGTGACGAGGTCGTCGGCGGCCGCGTCCGCCCAGCGTTCCCGCAGCCGGGCCCGGCCCGACGGCGTGCCGGGCGCGGAGAGGGTCGCCTCCACCAGGTCGTGGTCGGCCGCCGCGTGGTCGTACAGCTTCACCAGGCTCTGCCGCCGGGCCTCCAGGGACTCGATCCCCGCCAGCGCCCGGAGGATCTCCACCGTCAGCTCCCACGCCAGCCGGCGTAGGCCGCGGTCGTCGCCGGCCGCCCGGAACAGCGCGCCGCCCGGCGGTCGCCACGAAGCCGCGGGGGCCGCCCACCCGGCGTACGCGCCATCGAGGCCGCCCCGACCGGGAGTCGGGCCGGCGAGGTGCGATCTCACCAGGTCGTGGTCCAGCCTCCGCCAGGACCCGGAGCGGACCGCGACGTCACCGCAGAGGAAGGCGGTGATGCCGAGCACGTCGGCGACGACGGCCGGCACCGGAGTGTGGAGCACCGGGTGCTCGTCGACGACCAGCAGCGCCGCGCGCGGATCCTCGGCCAGCGCGTCCACGCGTTCGGTGACTTCCGCGACCAGGCCGTCGGGGACCTGCCACCTGCCCCGGGAGTACAGGTCGAACACCGACTCCTCGCGAAACATCGCCTCGAGGGCGCCGGATGCCCGGGACGCGTTCGTCTGCACTGAGGATCCTCCGGCTTCCGGGCGCAGCACGCGGCCGGGCGTCGGGCGACCCTCGGCCGGGGAGCGGGACCAGGACCGCGGAACGAACAAGATCTCCGGCAGCCTAGCGGAGTGGATCAAGAACTTGCGGTGTGTGATCGCCTGCCGAACACCTCGGCCGGAGGCCTTTGCCGGACACCGTCGCGGGGCAGGACTCCCTCTGGTGACCTGGTGACGAACGACGTGATCCCGACCCGAGAGGGCGGCTCCGGACAGGTCCGGGTGGGGCCGATCGTGGACCCGGCGCGGCTGCCCGAGGCGGTCCGACTCTACCGGACGGTGCTGGACCTGCCGCCCGGCGACCCGGCGGTGAGTCCCCGGCTGCTCGCCGGCCTGCCCCGCAACGGCGGCTCGGTGATCGGCGCGTACGACGGGGACACGCTGGTGGGTTTCGCGTACGGCTACGTCGGCCGGGACGCGGGCACCGGCGAGGTGTACCACTACTCCCAGGCCGCCGTGGTCGCTCGGGCCTGGCAGGGACGCGGGGTCGGCCGGGCCCTGAAGCAGGGGCAGCGGGAGTACGTCCTGGCCACCGGGCTCACCCGGATGCGCTGGGCCTACGACCCGGTGCGCGCCCGGAACGCGCACTTCAACCTGGACGTGCTGGGCGCGCGCGGCCGGTGGTTCGTGCGGGATCTCTACGGCCCGGACACGCACGGATCGGGCCATGGCGGGCCGGCCGAGCCCACCGACCGGCTGGTCGTGGAGTGGGACCTGACCGGCGCGCCGTCACCGGTCGCCGAACCCGGAGCCGATCGGCTGCCGGGATGGGGCGAGACGGCGCCGGCCGGGGACGACCTGCTGCTCGGCGTACCCCGGACGTGGTCGCGGACGGAGCCTGAGCCGGTCCGGGCGGCGCGGGTTCGGGCGGCGGTCCGCGACGCGCTGGAGTCCGCGCTGGACCAGGGGTACGTCGCGGTGTCGTGCCGTACGCCGGCAGCACCCACCGGTGGTGGCGTACCGCACGACACCGCGTACTACCGCCTGCGCCGAGGCGTCTGAGCAGCCGCCGCGCTCAGCCGACCGAGCGCAGCTTGGGCAGGATCTCGGCGACCTGCTCGGCCCGCGCCACGGCGTCGTCGCCGCGCACCACGACGATCACCTCGCCGATGCCGACCCCGGCGAAGGCCTCGGCCTGCTTCAGCAGGTGGTCGGTGCCCTCGTCCGCACGGATCTGGACGGTACGCCGGATCTGCGCGGGGTCGCGGCCGACGTCGTGGCAGTGCCGGTCGAGCACACCGGACAGGTCGGCGATCTCCTCGACGGAGCCACCCGCGGCGTTCCAGGCGTCGGCGTACCGCGCGACGATCTTCAGCGTACGCCGGCGCCCGCTGCCGCCGATCCACAGCGGCGGCCCCGGCTGCTGCACCGGCTTGGGGTTGGCCAGCGCGTCGGTCAGGTGGTAGTGCTCCCCGTGGAACGTGGTCGTCGGCTCGGTCCACAGCGACCTGATCACCTGGCAGGCTTCCTCGAACCTGTCCAGCCGGCCCTTCACGCTGCCCAGGTCGATGCCGAGCATGGTGTGCTCGATCTCCGCCCATGCCGCACCCAGGCCGAACTCCAGCCGGCCGCCGGACAGGTGGTCGACGGTGACCGCCATCTTCGCCAGCACGGCCGGGTGCCGGTAGGTGACGCCGGTGACCATGCAGCCGATCCGCACCCGCTGGGTGCTCTCCGCCATCGCCGCGAGCAGCGTCCAGCCCTCGAAGACGTCGCCCTCAGGGTCGCCATGGATGGCGGCGAAGTGGTCGAAGTTCCAGACGCTGTCGAAACCGGCCTGGTCGGCCAGCTTCCACACGCGGCGCAGGTGGTCGACCGTGGTGTTCTGGGGTGCGAGCTTGAGACCGACTCGCAGGCCCGAGGTGTTGTCCGCGACAGAAGTCATGCGCCAGTCTTACCGCTCCGGACCCGTACCGGCGAGGGGGCGTTCACGTTCGGAGCCGGCGACGCACCCTACGGACGTACGGCCGGCACCAGCGTGGCGGCTGCGTCCGGGTGGTCCGGTGCCAGCAGGCCCACGGCGGCGAGTACGTAGTCGCGGTCCACCGCGAGGTCCGGGCGCTCGGGGACCAGCCGGCCGTGCCCACCGGATCCGGCCAGGCCGGTCGCCACCACCTGCCGGGCGAGCTCGGAGTCGACGTGCCGCAGCAGCCCGCCCGAACCCACCAGCAGGCCCACCTCGCGCAGATCCCTGCCGGTGCGGTCCACCGCAGGCCCTGCCGGACCGGTGACCACCTGGGACCTTCCGGCGTGCCGGCGCAGGGCCAGCTTGACAGCGAGTTCCGCCAGGCGTACGTCGATGTCAACCTCTGCTTGCGTCGTGGCGACGAACCCCGGATTCTCCTTACGGCGTTCGGCTTCCATCCGCAGCGCTTCGACCTCGGGCGCGGCAACCTCGTCGAGCAAGTGCGCCTTGACAGCCGCGTGGACGATCTGCGGCGCGTTCCACCGCAGCCCGAGGTCACCCTCGACGGTGCGGCCGACCGGCAGGGTGGCGACGACCTCCCGGCCCAGCCCGGCGTCCTCCGGATCGGGCTCGACCACCGAGTGCACGTCGGTGGTGGCCCCGCCGACGTCCACCACGACCACGCCCGGAACACCCAGGGTGCGGGCCAGCACCTCCACCCCGCACAGCACCAGGTCGGGGGTGGCACCCACGACGATGCGGGCGAACTCCTCCCGCCGGGACAGGTGCTTCCCGCCGATCACGTGCCGGACGAACATCTCCCGGATCGCGGCCCTGGCCGGGTCCGGGCACACCACGCCGATGCGGGGCAGAACGTTGCCGGCGACCACCGCCGCGACCCCGGCGCCGGTCAGCACCCGCGCCACCTCCGGAGCGCAGGCGGCGTTGCCGGCCACGACGACCGGGGCGGCCGAGGCGGAGCCCGACGTCGTGGCCGCGTCCGCGAGCGCCCGCGCGTTGGCCCGCAGCACCGCGGTGTTGCCTCCGTCGGTGCCGCCGACCAGCAGCACCAGGTCCGGCGCCGACGCCGCCAGCGCGGTCAGCGCGCCGGAATCGAGGATCGCGGCCGCCACGTGCACCACCCGGCCACCGGAGGAGGTGGCGACGCGTTCACCGGCCTCGACGGTCACCAGTCGCTCGTTGCCGACGACCGCGATCCGCAGGCCGCCGCCGGCGCTCGAGCACGCGCGCACCGGCCAGTCCGGCTGGTCACCGGTCGCCTTCGCGAGGTCGGTACGCAGGACGTCCAGCGCCTCCATCAGGTCGGTTCCGATGGTGGTGCGATGGCTGCCGGTGGCGACCAGCCGCCCGGTCGGTACGTCGACCAGGGCGGCCTTGGTGAACGTCGACCCGAAGTCGACGCACAGGATCCGGGTGGAGTCGTTCGGGTCGGTCACGTCGCCCTCGACGGCGGGTCGGCCAGCCGGGCGGAGATCGCTTTCTCCAGTTCGCCGACCGTACGCCGGAACTCCGTGTCCAGGTCGACGTCGTACAGCCTGGCGAGTACGAGGACCGACCACAGGCAGTCGGCGAGTTCGTGGTGCAGCGCCTCCCGGCCACCCGGCATGTGCCGTGCGCCCTCCCGGGCCATCACCAGCTTGGCCAGGTCACCCACGTCGCCGACGAAGCCGAGCATGAACTCCTCGCGGTTCCACGTACGCCCGCGCTCCTTGTGGTTGAGCTCGTCGTAGAGGGCGTGCACCCGCATCGCGCGTTCGGTGAGCTGGTCGAGATCCAGCCGGTCCCCGGTCATCGCCTCAGCGTAGATGCACCCGGGTCGGAGTCAGCTCCACCTCCGTGTCCCCGGGTCCCACTGGTGGTGTGCGATCGTCCCGGTCAGCGCGGGATCGGCAAAGGCGATCACCGTGCCGAGCAGTTCCATAAACGACGACGGTAGACGCTCTTCGAGGCTCTGCTTGCGCCGCCAGGCAAACCAACGCGCTTGGGCCGACGAGGCGTATCCATCCAGGACGTCTGTAAGCGGTAGCAGCTCCACCCGGCGGTACGCCGCGACCTCGGCGAGGGACCCTTGTAGTTCGGCCCCCTTGACAGAGTGGCGTCCGGAAAGGAGGTAAAGGTCAGCAAAGTCGCGCCGCCGCGTGTTGACGATGCCGCGTTGCAGTGCGGTAGTTGGCCAGATCGGATCGCCGATGTTGATGTCGACGTGCAAGCTGAGCTTTGCACTGGCCAGCGTCGCGGTCAGCGTGATGCGTACGCCGCTGTACTCGTCATCGTCTCGGATGACCTCTGCCGTCGACGCGTCAGTGTCGAAGCGCAGCCCGTCGTCCACGCGTGCCGCTGCTATGTCTCGTACGAGGCGCAGCACATCTTCACGCTCCCCGCTGATCGCGCGCGCCTGCATGTCGACGTCTCTGGTCGGACGGCGGGCGTCGTAGGCAGCAAGGAGTACGCCACCCTTGAGTACCAGTTTGTCGGCGTGCCGAGAGATGGCGAGGCGGCTGAGGAAGCCTTCGAGAGCGTAGAGCTGGTGCAGTTCATCGGTAGGACGATGCTGGCGACGGGCGAGGTTCTGCAGATCCAGATAGGCGCGGCCCTCGACGGTGGCTCGGGTGGGCCGGCGGACGGCGGTCATTGCAGTATCTCCAGGGTGTCGCGCAGCGCGGGTTCGGCCTTGGGGAACGACCGGGCCATTCTCAGGAGCGTTGCCGGCTGCGCGCCGCGACGCCTCAGCCAGCGGCGTAATGCCTCGACTGCCACCTCGGGTCCTTCGAGGTGGCGGAGCCGGAAGACGTCGATGATGCATCGCTCCGGGTTGTACAGGCCGATGCTCGTCTGCGCGGTCAGCGCCAGTTCGTCGCGGCCGATGGTGAACGTATCCGGGGCGAAAGCATGCCAGGCAACCGGAGCACTGGTACCCGGAGCGCGCCGGCCTCGCGGGAGAGCGACATCTATGCGGGCTGGTATGGCGTCGCTCAGTCCATGCCTGGCCAGTGCGGTGGTCAGGCACAGCGTTGCCTGCGGCGCGCGATACGCGATCTCCAGTAGATCCGGATCAGCCTCGTCCGCCGCGTCGACCTGACGGAACAGGCCCCGCCCGAGTTGTTCGATCTTTCCCTCGTCGCGCAGCGCGTACAGTCGCCTTTCCGAGAGGCCGCCCGCCCGCGCCTCGGAGTAGGTGAACGTGACCGGCAAAGCAGCGAGGATGCCTGCCGTGACTGGTTCGGTTGGCCGCGCCATGAAGGAAACCGTATACACATCGGGGTGATGTGTATACGTTTTCCTCCGGTTGCAGGTCCTAGCCGAGGGCCTGGGCGAGGTCCTCGAGCAGGTCGTCCACCGTCTCGATGCCCACCGACAGCCGTACCAGGTCGTCGGGCACCTCCAGCGGCGAACCCGCCGCGCTGGCGTGTGTCATCCGGCCCGGGTGCTCGATCAGCGACTCGATGCCGCCCAGCGACTCGGCGAGGGTGAACACCCGCGTGCGCTCGCAGACCTCCGCGGCCGCCTCGGCACCTTCGGCGTGCCGGAACGACACGATCCCGCCGTACCGCCGCATCTGCTTGGCCGCGACCTCGTGACCGGCGTGCTCGGGCAGTCCGGGGTAGAGCACCTGGCGCACCTTCGGGTGCGCCTGCAGGAACGAGGCGATCCGCTCGGCGTTGTCGCAGTGGCGTTCCATGCGTACGGCCAGGGTCTTCAGCCCGCGCAGCACCAGCCACGAGTCGAACGGCCCGGCCACCGCACCCATGGAGTTCTGGTGGAACGCCAGCCGCTCGCCGAGGTCCGCGTCGTTGGTGACCAGCGCGCCGCCCACGACGTCGGAGTGGCCGCCGGCGTACTTCGTCGTCGAGTGCACCACCACGTCGGCGCCCAGGGTGAGCGGCTGCTGGAGATACGGCGAGGCGAACGTGTTGTCGACCACCAGCAACGCGCCGGCCTCGTGCGCGACGTCGGCCAGGGCCGCGATGTCGGCGACCGAGAGCAGCGGGTTCGTCGGCGTCTCCACCCACAGCACGGACGTGGGCCGCGCCTGTACGGCAGCCCGGACCGCGGTCACGTCGGACACGTGCGCGGGCGTGTGGTCGACCCCCCACGGCTGGGCGACCTTGGCGAACAGCCGGTAGGTGCCGCCGTAGGCGTCGTTGGGGATGACCACATGGTCGCCGGGCCGGCAGATCGTCCGCAGCAGGGTGTCCTCGGCGGCCATGCCGCTGGCGAAGGCGAACCCGCGTACCCCCTGCTCCAGCGCGGTCAGGCACTCCTCCAGCGCCGCGCGGGTGGGGTTCTGCGTACGGGAGTACTCATAGCCCTGACGGGGCCGGCCCACGCCGTCCTGCGCGTAGGTGCTGGTGGCGAAGATCGGCGTGATCACCGCGCCGGTCGCCGGGTCGGCCTCCTGACCTGCGTGGATGGCCTGGGTCTCGAACCCGCGGTGCTGCTCGTTCATGGCCCCGAGGCTATCCGGGACGGCTCCCGGCGGCGGGGACCAGGCCGGGTCGGCACGGTGAGTCGCGGCAGCAGCACGTGCACGAGCGGGCCGATCCCGACCGCGTACACCACCGTGCCGACGCCGACGGTGCCGCCGAGCAGCCAGCCGATCGCGAGGACGACCACCTCGATGCAGGTACGGACAACCCGGACCGATCCCCCGGTTCGCCTCACCAGGCCGGTCATCAGGCCGTCCCGCGGCCCCGGCCCGAGCCGGGCGCCGAGGTAGGCGGCGGTGGCGACGGCGTTCAGGACGACCCCGCCGAGCATGAACGCGATCCGGGCGGCCATCGGGTCCGGGGCCGGGAGCACCGCGAGGGCGAGGTCGACCGCCACCCCGACGAGGAGCGCGTTGCTCACCGTGCCCAGCCCGGGCCACTGGCGCAGCGGGATCCAGGACAGCAGGACGGCCAGACTGACCAGGATCACGATCGTCCCGAACGACAGCGGCATGCGTACGGCCAGTCCCTGGTGGAACACGTCCCACGGGTCCAGGCCGAGGTTGCCGCGGATCAACAGCGCCATCGAGACGCCGTACAACGCGAGCCCGGCGTACAACTGGGGCAGCCGGCGACCCAGCCGGCCGGTCCGGAGCGCGGCCAGCGGACCGGAGGCGTCCTTGGGCGGTTGCTCCTGATCGCCGGCTTTCCGGTCGTGATCGCCGGGCGGTTGGTCCTGGTCGGCGGAACGGGCATGATCGTTGGGCACGGGTCCGATCCTGCGCCACGTCCGGCGGCGGCTGCCACCGGGTTCCACAGGGCGAGCACCCATCCCGCGCTCCCCGGCCCCGCGGTCGGGGAATTCGGTACCCGCGGGGCCGCGTTGAGCCATTCGGGGAATCCCGTCGGGAACCCGTCGTCAACCCGTCGGCGACCCCCGCCGAGTACGCAGGTCGCAGCAAGGAGAGGGTGGCTCATGAGCTTGTTCAGCCGTAAGACCGAGATGCCCAGCCCGGAGAAGGCCCTGCCCGGCCGGCCCGAGCGGCCCTTCAAGGTCGCCCCGCGCCACCTCGTCCTCGGCAACCCGCTGGAGGGCCCGGTCCCCGACGGCCACGAGGTCGCGCTGTTCGGCCTGGGCTGCTTCTGGGGTGCGGAGGAGATCTACTGGCAGCTGCCGGGCGTGTGGTCCACCTCGGTCGGGTACGCGGGCGGCGTCACGCCGAACCCGACGTATGAGGAGGTCTGCTCCGGCCGCACCGGGCACACCGAGGCGGTCCGGGTGGTCTACGACCCGGCGCGGGTGTCGTACGCCGACCTGGTGAAGACGTTCTTCACGGTGCACGACCCGACCCAGGGGATGCGCCAGGGCAACGACATCGGCACGCAGTACCGCTCGGCGATCTACTACACGACGCCGGAGCAGGCCGAGGTCGCCGAGCAGTTGCGCACGGCGTACGGCAAGGCCGTCGCCGACCGCGGGTACGGCGAGATCACCACCGAGATCGCGCCGGCGCCGGCGTACTACCTGGCCGAGGACGGGCACCAGCAGTACCTCGCGAAGAACCCGCACGGCTACCGCTGCCACGCGAACACCGGGGTGCCCTTCCCCGGATGATCGGTCCCGCATGATCTGATCCGGATGATCGTGTCGATTTCGCCGCTCGCCGTTCGTCGAGGAGGCGAAGGGCGGGCACCCAGGCCCGCCGGCGGGAGGAGCAACCAATGGCCCAGTACCTCATCTTCTTCAACCAGCAGTGGGTCGGCGACCACCCCGAGGAGTGGTATCGCGGGCGGGTGGCGCCGAGCAGAGCGGTCGTGGACGAGATGAAGGCTGCCGGCGTGTTCGTCTTCGCCGGGGGTCTGGAGGAGGAACCCGAGAAGGCCTTCAGCGCCGACGCGACCAGCGGCACCGTGATGATCACCGACGGGCCGTACGTGGAGACCAAGGAGTTCCTGGGCGGATTCACCGTGGTGGACGTGCCCGACGACGAGGCCGCGAAGATGTGGGCCGGCAAGGTCGCGGAAGGGTGCGGCTGGCCCCAGGAAGTACGCCGCTTCAAGCCGTGGCCGCAAGTCTCGTCCTGACAGCAGCCCTGTCCGGCAGTAGCTCGCGGGCGGGCCCGAGGGGCACTGCAGGCAGGCGACCACCGGCGTCCCGTCCCGGCGACGGGTAGCGTCGGCCCGATCTCTGGGGGCTGCGAGAGGTTCTTCGGCGGGACCGAAGAACCTCGGCGGCATCCTCCCAAGTGATGGAGGGCGGGCAGGAACACCAAGCACCGGTCCGCCTTGCGTCACCGCGGCTCCGTCACCGTCCGATAGCCTGACGAAATGAGTGCTGAGCCGATCCATGAAGTCGGGTACGACCCGGCGGAGATCTTGCGGGTGCTCCCCGAGGAGTGGCATGCGCAGTTCCTCGGGGAGTACCACAGCGCGCTCGATGCGGCCCACGAGATCTGGCGGTTCAAACAACTGCAAGAGCTGTTGCGGGTATGGAGGCTGCACGCGGCCGCCGTCTCCAATCCCGCATTCGAGCAGGCGGAGCGTGCCGTGCGGGAGAACAGGCGGGACGAGTTCGTTTCGATGGACGAGGCGTTTCCCGGTTGGGCCGACGAACGGTGACCTACCGCGTGGAGCTCCACGTGGCTGCGTTGGCACAGATGAAGGGCCTCCCGACCGAGGCGCTTGATGCGCTGGTCTCGAGGACAGTCGAGTTGCTCGACAAGCCGTGGGATGCACGGACTTTGTACCAGGATCAACCCGAGTTCCGGCAGACGACCTTTGGCGACGCCGGGATTATGTACTTCAAGGTCGATGAGGGAGCCGAACTCCTTACGATCTTCAACGTGACATGGGTCGGCTGAGCACCTGACGGCTGGACTGCATACACCCCATAACCACCTGCCGCGTGGGCTCACTGGGGTGGTCGGAGGTGAGTTGTAGCTTCCGTGCATGCCTTCCGAGCCGATGCCCGGGGTCGCGTGGGACCCGGCCGAGATCCTGCGGGCGCTCCCCCAGGAACGGCATGCGCAGTTCCTGAGCGAATACCACGCCGCTCTCGACGCGGCCCATGATCCCGCGCAGTTCGCGCAACTGCGGACTCTGCTGGGTCAGTGGCGCCTACGGGCGATGGCCTACGCCCGGCCCGGATATCGGGAGGCGATCCAGGACGCCATCGAAGGACGGGAAGAAGGCTTCGTCCGGCATGTCCCAGCGGAGTGGACGGAGCTGCGCGCCCGACTTGGAGGCGGCGACGGGTGAGCCCCGCCGCCGGCCGGCCGGAAACCCGAGCGAGCTAGCGGCGGGAGGCTGTGGCGGGGACGGGCGACGCCTTCGCGGGCTTGTCCGCCTCGGGGCCCGCAACCGGGTCCGCTGCGTTGGCCGCCTCGGCCTCCTCCGCCGCCTCGGCATCGGGGCAGCCGGGCTTCGCGGCCTTCGCGGTCACCTCGAACTCCCCGGGAAAGAGCACGGTGTAACGGACGTCACTGTCCGCGCCGAGGTCGATCAGATAGGACCGGTCGGGCTTGTCGTGGGTGTCGAACACGACTCCCACGGTGCCGGTTTCGATGACCTGGAAACCGCTGCGGATCTCGACCGTGGTGCGTATTCGGTCTCCGAGTGCAACCTTCATGCCGTGGTCTCCTCAGGCGCGGGCCGCGGATCCCTGTTCCCTGCGCGACGGGTCCGCCCGGCCGGCGCGAGGCCGGTCCGGCGACCCATCCGCCGCCGCACTGCTGCTCGTCGTGGATGTGCCTACCGCGTCACGTGACCCCCGTCTCCGCCCGGCCGGCAGTCGGGGTTCTGCGCAACGGTGATCAGTATGCAGACAATACGCCGACGCCGCCCGCGAATCGCCTGATTTGCACGGCCCCTTTGTGACGATGACAATCACCTGGTGAACGGCGCGCCAGAGGGCCGGTGGACATCGCGGGCAGCCGCGGCGGTCCGGCGCGCCCTGGACGAGCTGGCCGCCGAGGTTCCGACCGTCGTCTTCGAGCGTCCGGAGGCCGGTTCGCCGGCGCAGGCCCGGCCCCGGGCACGCCAGCACGGGCCCCCTGGGGACGCCGCCGACCCGCCGGCCACCGGGTCGCCGCCCGCGGGCGCGTCGTACGACTCGCTCGTCGCGGTGATCGAGGAGAACGTCGACCGCTACCTCCGCTCCGCGGACGAGCACCGGCTGCCCACCCGGGCCGAGCTGGCGGAGGTACGCGAGGACGCCGCCCGCCACGCCCGCGCGGACCTACCCCTCGCCGACCTGCTCGGCGCGTACCACCTGAGCTCCCGGACCGGCTGGGAGGAGGTCGTCTCGGCGGCCGACCCCGGCGAGCTGCGCCGGTGGAGCGAGCATCTGCTGGCCTACCTACGCTCCGTGACGGCCGTGGTGTCCAGCGGCTACGTCGAGGGGCACCAGGAGTTCAACGACGAGGAGAACACCGCCCGGCGGGCGCTGACCAGGGCACTCCTGTCCGGCGAACCCGCATCCGCCCACGCCGAGCGCGCCGGGATCAGCCTCACCACCAACCACCTGGTGCTGGTGTTCACCATCAGCGGGCCGGCCGACGTGACCGCCGAGAAGGTCGGTCACCTGGTCCAGGAGGAGCTGGACGCCTACGCCGGAACGCCCGTACTCACCGTGCTGGACGGGCACCGCGGCGTCGCACTCGTCCCCGCACCGGGCGACACCCTGCCGTCGCTGGAGCTCGGGCTGGTCTCGCTGGCCGAGCGGCTGGGCGCGGCGCTCACCACTCCGGTGCTGGTCGGCGCCGAACGCGCGGTCGGGCTGGGCGCGATCCCGGACGCGGTGGAGCAGGCCGACGAGATCGCCCACCTCGCGTCCGCCCTGGGCCGCCCGCCCGGCGCGTACGTCCTCACCGACGTGCTCCTGGAGTACCAACTCACCCGGCCGGGACCGGGGCGGGAACGGCTGGCCCGCATTCTCGACTGCCTGGACGGGCACCCGCACCTGGTGGAGACGCTGCTCGCCTACCAGCGGAGCGGGCACAACCGCCGGCAGGCCGCCGCCGAGCTGCACGTGCACCCGAACACCCTCGACTACCGCCTGAACCGGGTGGCCAAGCTGACCAGGCTCGACCCGGGCCGGCCGGCGCACGCCCAGCTGCTGGCCGCCGCGGTGATCGCACGCACGCCGCTGTCGGAGGACTGACGGCGGGTCGGCGGCGCGGCGAGGTCAGCGACGGGGAACGTACATGATCACGGCCACGCCCACCAGGCAGATCGCGGCGCCGAGCAGGTCCCATCGGTCCGGCCTGAACCGGTCGACGACGACGCCCCAGGCCAGTGAGCCGGCCACGAAGACCCCGCCGTACGCGGCCAGGATCCGGCCGAAGTTCGGGTCCGGCTGAAGGGTGGCGACAAAGCCGTACGCCCCCAGCGCGATGACGCCGGCGCCGATCCAGGCCAGACCGCGGTGTTCGCGGACACCTTGCCAGATCAGCCAGGCGCCGCCGATCTCGGCGAGCGCCGCGACCACGAACAGAACCAGGGAACGCGCCACCGTCACCCACCGGACGCTACGGCACGACAGTTCGGCCGCTCGGCCGCCGCCCGGCTCAGCCGCCGTCCGCCGGGTCGATCGCGAGGCGATATCCCCGTTTGGTGACCGTACCGACGATGTGGGAGTCCCCCAGCCGGGCGCGCAGCCGCGCGATCGCCATCTCCACCGCGTGCCCGTCGGCGCTGCGCGGGAGGGTGCGCAGCAGATCCGCCCTGGACACCACCCGGCCGGGATGCTCCACGAGCGCCCGCAGCACGGCCATCGGCGCGGGGGCGAGCATCCGCATCTCCCCGTCCACGACGACGGCGTGGCCGCGGATCTCCAGCCGATGGCCGGCCACCGCGACCTGCCGGGTGCGGTGTGCGGGCAGCCGGTCGGTCAGGGTGCGCACCAGCCCGCCGAGCCTGGCCCGGGCGGGTTGCAACGTGGGTACGCCGCGCCGGGCGAGCGGACCGGCGGCCACCGGTCCCACGCAGGCGGCCAGCACTCCGCTCCGGAACGCCTCGACCACGGCCCCCTCCTCGGCACCCGCCACCTCCAGCAGCGCGGCCGCCGCCGGTGCGCTGGTGAACGTGACCGCGTCGACGTAGCGAAGCTTCACCAGCTCCACCAGCCGGACCAGCGGCGCGACGTCCTCGGGCAGCACCCACCGGTAGACGGGCACCTCGACCACCGAGGCACCCGCCGCCCGCAGCGCCGCCACGAAGTCCGGCAACGGCTCGCCGTGCAGCTGGACCGCGATCCGCAGACCGCGTACGCCACCGGCCAGCAGGTGGTCGAGCACCTCCTCCGAACACTCCGACGCGGGTGCCCACGTCTCGGTCAGCCCGGCCGCACGGATCGCACCCCGCGCCTTCGGCCCCCTCGCGAGCAACCGGGCGCCGGCCAGGGTGGCCAGCAGCCCCTCGGCCAGGCCGGCGCTCTCCGCCGCCTCCAGCCAGCCACGGAAGCCGATCCCGGTCGTGGCCACCGCGACGTCGATGCCCTGGGCCAGGCACAGCCGGGTGGCCGCCTGCAACGCCCGGTCGTCGGCCAGCGGGACGATCCGGATGGCCGGGGCCTCGACGACCCGTGCGCCGCGACGTTCGAGGAGAGCGACGAGCTCCTCCCGGCGGCGAGCGGCGGTCACCCCCACGGTGAAGCCGGTGAGCGGCCGCAGTTCCGTCGAGGCCTCGGAGTGGGCGCGCGGCGGCTCGACGCTCGCCACCGCCGGCGGCGCCAGACCCGTGGACGGGACCTCGCCCTGCTGGACGGGAGTCATGACCTGGCCCCGAGGGCGACGGACACGACGCCTTCGCCGACGGTCACGGCGTACGTCGGCACGGCCACTCCCCGCGCTGCGAGACACTGTCCGGTCCGCAGGTCGAACGCCTGCTTGAACATCGGCGAGATGAGCACGGGAACCTCACCGGCGCTGCCGACGATGCCGCGGGACAGGACGTACGCGCCGGAGAAGGGGTCGCGGTTGCCCACGGCGTAGACCTGACCGTCGTGGGTGCGGACGATCGCGACCTGTTCCTCGCCGACCAGTGCCGCGACCGGGCGTTCGGGCGTCAGGTCGGTCTCGGCACACACCGCGACCCAGGCGCCGCCCGGCCTTGTGTCCGGAGCCGTGTCCGGAGTCCTGCTCAGCACTGCTGTCATCTGTCAACCTCTCCTTGCGTTCGCGTCGCCAGGGTGGGTCCGGCGACGAGGACGGGCGCGTCGGCGGGTACCGCCTGGCCGCGTTGGGTGACGAACTCGATCGAGGGATCCGGCGTTCCGGGTGCGTTGACGAACGACACGAAGCGGCTGAGCTTGTCCGGATCGTCGAGGGTCGCCGCCCACTCGTCGCTGTAGTCGGCGACATGGCGTTCCATGGCCGCGTCGAGGTCGGCACAGATGCCGAGCGTGTCGTCGACGATCACCGACCGGAGATGGTCCAGCCCACCGTCCATGCCCTCGATCCAGGCGGCGGTGCGCTGGAGCCGGTCGGCCGTTCGTACGTAGAACATCAGGAACCGGTCGATGGTCCGGACGAGGGTCTCGGTGTCCAGATCGGTGGCGAACAGGTCCGCGTGCCGGGGACGGAAGCCGCCGTTGCCGCCCACGAAGAGGTTCCAGCCGTTCTCGGTCGCGATCACGCCGACGTCCTTGCCCCGCGCCTCGGCACACTCGCGCGCACAACCGGACACCCCCGCCTTGATCTTGTGCGGGGACCGCAGGCCGCGGTAGCGCAACTCCAGGTTGACGGCGAGACTCACCGAGTCCTGTACGCCGAAGCGGCACCAGGTCGTGCCCACACAGGACTTCACCGTCCGGACCGCCTTGCCGTACGCGTGCCCGGACTCCATCCCCGCGTCGACCAGCCGGCGCCAGATCAGCGGCAACTGCTCAACCCGGGCGCCGAGCAGGTCGATGCGCTGGGCACCGGTGATCTTCGTGTAGAGGCCGAAGTCGCGGGCCACCTCGGCGATCACCAGCAGCTTGTCCGGCGTGATCTCCCCGCCCGGGATGCGGGGCACGACGGAGTAGGTGCCGTTGCGCTGCAGGTTGGCGAGGAAGCGGTCGTTGGTGTCCTGCAGCGCGGCCTGCTCACCGTCCAGGATGTGCCCGTTGCCCAGACTCGCCAGGATGGAGGCGATCGCGGGCTTGCAGACGTCGCATCCCCGGCCGGTGCCGAACTCCGCCACGATCCTTGAGAAACTGCGCAGCTCGCGTACCCGCACCAGGTCGAAGAGCTCCTGCCGGGAGTACGCGAAGTGTTCGCACATCGCCTTCGACTGCTCCACGCCGGCCTGGGTGAGCAGCGTCTTCAGCAGCGGTACGCACGACCCGCACCCGGTGCCCGCCCGGGTGCACGCCTTCAGCCCGGCGACGTCGGTGTGGCCGTCGCCCACGGCGGTGAGGATGTCGTCCTTGGTGACCGCGTGACACGAGCACACCTGCGCGCCGCCGGGCAGGTCGCCGGACACCTCGCCGGAGCCGAGGAAGTCGGCCAGCTTCCCCGGCAAGGGGCCGTTGACACCGGCCCGCAGCACGGCGTACGCCGAGGCGTCGCCGACCAGGATCCCGCCGAGCAGGGTCTGCGCGTCGTCTGTCAACGCCAGCTTGGCGTAGATCCCGTGTGCGGGGTCGGAGTAGACCACGTCGAGTTCGCCGGCCGGCGTGCCGAAGCTCGCCACGTCCACGCCGAGCAGCTTGAGCTTGGTCGAGCTGTCCGCCGCGGCGAAGGTGTCGTCACCGCCCAGCAACCGGGCGGCCACCACCTCGGCCATGGCGTAGCCGGGCGCCACCAGGCCGTGCACCTGCCCGTCGACGTTCGCGCACTCCCCGATCGCGTACACGGCCGGGTCAGACGTACGACAGGTGCGGTCGACGACCACACCGCCGCGCGGGCCGACCTCGAGGCCACACGCGCGGGCGAGGTCGTCACGGGGACGGACGCCGGCCGCGAACACGACGGTGTCCACGTCGATGCCCGGCTCCGCGCCCCCGGTGACGGGTGCGCCGTCCTCGGCGGCGGCGAACACCATCCGCTCCACGATGCCGTCCGGTCCCGCCTCCAGGCGTTCGGTCCTCGTGGCGGTGTGCACCGTGAGGCCGAGCGCCTCGACGTGGCGGCGCAGCATCGCACCGCCAGCCTCGTCGAGTTGCATCGGCATCAGCCGCGGCGCGAACTCCACCACGTGGGTGCGAAGTCCCAGCAGGCGAAGGGCGTTCGCGGCCTCCAGCCCCAGCAGGCCACCACCGACCACCGCACCCGCGCGCCGCCCGGCGCAGTGCGCCGCGAGTGCTTCCAGGTCCTCCAGCGTGCGGTAGACGAAGCAGCCCGGCAGGTCGCTGCCCGGCACCGGCGGCACGAACGGGTACGACCCGGTGGCCAGCACCAGGGCGTCGTAGGCGTACTCACCCCGCGCGGTGGTCACCACGTGGCGGTCGCGATCCACCGACAGCACCGGCTCACCGAGTCGCAGGGTCACCGCCGGGGCGTCGTCGTAGAACCCTTCGGGCACCAGCGACAGGTCCTCCGCCGACGTGCCGGTGAAGTACGCCGACAGGCCCACCCGGTCGTACGCGGGCCGGCTCTCCTCGGCGAGCACCGTCACCTCCCAGCGGCCGGCGCTGTCACGGGCACGCAGTGCCTCCACGAACCGCTGCCCCACCATGCCGTTGCCGGCGACGACGAGCTTCATGCGACCACCTCCTCCGGCGCGGGGGTGTGCGCCGGGCCGGCGGACAGCGCGGCGACGAACCCCTCGATGGTGTCGCGGCAGCCGCCGCAACCTGTGCTTGCGCGGGTTGCCCGCGCGACCTGCTCGGTGGTGCGGGCGCCGGCCAGCCAGGCGGTGGCGATGCCGCCGGCGGTGACGCCGTTGCACCGGCACAGCGTGTCGCCGGCGGCGGGCACACCCGGCGACCCGTTCGCGGCCGGCCCCGAGCCGGGGCGGGCGAACAGCAGCGACCGGGCGTCCACCGGCACCGGTGCGTCCCGGTCGAACAGCTGCGTGACCGTGCCGACGCTCGGGTTGTCGCCGAGCAGGATCGCCCCGACCAGTCGGCGTTCGCGGATGAGCACCTTCTGGTAGACGTGCCGCGCCGGGTCGGCGAAGGTCACCACCTCGGTGTTCTCGTCGCGCACGTGTGGGTCGCCCATCGTGGCGAGGTCGATGCCGGGCGCCTTGAGCCGGGTGACCAGCCGCGACCCGGCGTACGTTCCGCCCCGGCCCGCGATCACCCCGGCCGCGACCCTGGCCTGCTCCCAGGCCGGGGCGACCAGGCCGTACACGCGTCCGCGGTGTTCGGCGCAGTCGCCGAGGGCGTAGACGGCCGGGTCGGACGTACGCATCCGGTCGTCCACCACGATCCCCCTGCCGGTGCGCAAGCCGGCGTTGACAGCAGGGCCCGTGTCGGCCCGTACACCGCAGGCGACCACCAGCAGATCGGCCGGAATCCGGGTGCCGTCGTCCAGGACGACACCCCGCACCCGGCCGTCCGCGTCGCCGGCCACCGCCGCGGTAGCCGCCTCGACCAGCACCTCGACCCCGAGTCCGGCCAGCGTGCTGGTGAGGATGCGGCTGGCGTCAAGGTCGAGTTGACGTTCCATCAGCTGACCTCGGGCGTGCACGACTCGGACCCGGAGTCCCCGCCTGGACAGGCCGCGCGCGGCCTCCAGGCCGAGCAGCCCGCCGCCGAGCACGACCACGTCGCGGGCGCCGCGCGCCGCGGCCAGGATCCGCCGGCAGTCGCCGAGGGTACGGAACACCGCCGCGCCGTCGGCGAGCGAACCGTCGTCGCGGCAGATCCCTTCGACCGCAGGGATCACCGGCCTGCTCCCGGTGGCGAGCACCAGCGCGTCGTACCTCGTCCGGCTGCCGTCGTCGGCGTAGACCACCCGGCGGTCCGGGTCGATCGCGGTGACCGCCACACCACACCGCAGGTCCAGCGCCCCCGACGGTTCGGGCAGCGCCAGGTCGTCCGGCGTGAGCCGCCCGGACAGCACCTCCGGCAGCAGGATCCGGTTGTAAGCCCGGCCGGGCTCGGCGCCGAAGACGACCAGCGGACGATGCGGGTCGAGGGCACGCAGGTCGGCCGCGAACCGCGTACCGGCCATCCCGTTGCCCACCACGACGACGCTCATCGGGTCGCCTCCGCCCGCTCGCGCACCACGCGGCCCACAGGTTCCAGCCGGACGGCGCAGACCTTGAACTCCGGCATCCGCGACGTCGGGTCCAGCGCGGGGTTGGTGAGCACGTTCGCCCGGCCGGCGCCCGGCCAGTGGAACGGCATGAACACCGTGTCCACCCGGATCGTCTCGGTCAGCCGGGCCGGTGCCACGGCGACGCCGCGCCTGCTCACCACCCGTACGTCGTCCCCCTCGGCGATGCCGTGGCGTTCGGCGAGCACCGGATGCACCTCCACGAACGGACCCGGCGCCGCCCGCCGGAGCGCTCCGACCCTCCTGGTCTGGGCGCCGCTCTGGTACTGCGCGAGCACCCGGCCGGTGGTGAGGTAGACCGGATACGCCACGTCCACGTCCTCCACCGCGGGCCGGTGCTCGACCGGGACGAACCGCGCCCGGCCGTCCGAAGTGGCGAAGCGGTCCAGGAACATCCGCGGCGTGCCCGGGTGCGCGGGCGAGGGGCACGGCCAGAAGACGCCCTCCTCGGCGTCGATGCGTTCGTAGCTGATCCCCGCGTAGTCGGCGGGACCGCCCGCGCTGGCCCGGCCGAGCTCGGCGAAGACGCGTTCGGGGTCGGTCTCCACGGCCGGCCCGCGGCCCAGTGCGTCCGTGAGCCCGGCCATGATCTCCAGGTCGGTACGCACCTCGCCGGGTGGCGGTCGCAGCCGGCGGCGACGGATCACCCGGCCCTCCAGGTTGGTCATCGTGCCGTCCTCCTCCGCCCACTGCGCGGAGGGCAGCACCACGTCCGCGAGGTCGGCGGTCTCCGAGCGCACCAGGTCGGAGACCACGAGCAGGTCCAGACCGGCCAGGCGTTCCTCGACCCGTGCGGCCGCGGGCGCCGAGACCACCGGGTTGGTGCCGAACACCAGCAGGACGCGAGGCCCACCCGGCCGGCCGAGGGAGTCCAGGAGTTCGTACGCGCTCGGGCCCGGGCCGGGCAGGTCGTCCGGGTCGACCCCCCAGACGGCGGCGACGTGCGCACGGGCTGCCGGGTCGTCGATGCGGCGGTAGCCCGGCAGCTGGTCGGCCTTCTGCCCGTGCTCGCGGCCGCCCTGCCCGTTGCCCTGCCCGGTGAGGCAGCCGTACCCCGAACCCGGTGTGCCCGGCAGCCCCAGTGCCAAGGCCAGGTTGACGAACGCGCTCACCGTGTCGGTGCCCTTGGCGTGTTGCTCCGCGCCGCGTCCGGTGAGCACCACCGCCCGGCCGGCGGTGGCCAGCAGCCGTACCGCCTCGCGTTGCTGGGCCACCGGCACGCCGGTGATCCGCTCGACGCGTTCGGGCCAGTAGCTCATCGCGATCGGCCGTACGCCGGCCAGACCGTCGGTGCGCGCGGCGACGTACTCGGTGTCGGCGTACCCCTCCACCAGCACGATGTGCAGCAGCCCCAGCGCGAGCGCGAGATCCGTGCCGGGCGTGGGCTGCAGGTGCAGCCGGGCACGCTCGGCCGTGGGCGTACGCCGCGGATCGACGACGATCAGGCCGCCGGTGTCCGGTCGCGGTGCGGTGAGCACCCGCAGGAACGGCGGCATCGTCTCCGCCGCGTTGCCGCCGACGAGGAGCACCACGTCGGCCGCGGCGATGTCGCCGAGCGGGAACGGCAGCCCGCGGTCGAGCCCGAACGCCCGGTTGGCGGCGGCCGCCGCCGACGACATGCAGAACCTGCCGTTGTAGTCGATGTTCGGTGTCCGTAGAACGGTCCGGGCGAACTTCCCCAGCAGGTAGGCCTTCTCGTTCGTCAGCCCTCCGCCGCCGAGCACCGCCACGGCACCCGGGCCGTGCTCGGCCTGCACCCGCGCGATCGTCGCGGCGACGGTGCCGAACGCCGCCTCCCAGGACGTGGGCGCGAGCGCCTCACCGCGCGCGGCCCGCACCAGCGGCGTACGCAACCGGTCGGTGGACGTGAGGAGTTCGGCCGCCGTCCAGCCCTTCTGGCACAGGGCGGCGGCGTTGTCGCCGTGCGCGCGGGGCGCCACCAGCACGGCGCCCGCGTCCGGTGCGGAGTCCGGCGTGGCACTCAGCTCCATCCCGCACTGCAGGGCGCAGTACGGACAGTGCGTCGCCGCCACCACCGAATCGGACATGTCGTCGAGCCTGCGGTCCCACCGTTTCACGCCTGGGTCCCCTCTGTTTCGTGTCTGTCAACGGGCGCTCACCGATCCCCGGATCGCTCAGACAGCCGCCTCGGCCAGGCTCGGCATCCGGGCGACCAGCAACTGCCGGCGCAGGTAGCACCACCAGGTCACGCCGAGACAGAGGGCGTAGAAGGCGGCGTACGCGACGACCGCGGCGGCGACCGAGCCCGTCGCGCCGAGCGAGGCGCCGTACGCCCGCGGGATCAGGAAGCCGCCGAACGCGCCGACCGCGGAGATGATCCCGACCGCCGCGCCGGCCTCGGTCAGCGCCGCCCGCCGGGCACCGGGGACACCGGCCCGCTCGTCGCGTTCACCCTGCCGGGCGAAGATCGCCGGGACCATGCGGTACGTCGAGCCGTTGCCCACGCCTGCGGCGACGAACAGCACCGCGAACGCCGTGACGAACAACCCCAGCGACCCCGCGTTCACCGCGACCAGCAGCACCGCCATCCCGGCCACCATCGCCGCGAAGACCGCGCAGGTGACCCGGGCGCCGCCCCAGCGGTCGGCCAGCCAGCCGCCGACCGGCCGCGCCAGCGAGCCGGCCAGGGCGCCCAGGAACGCGTACTTCGTCGCGCCCGAGTCCGGGAACACGGTCTTCGCCAGCAGCGGGTACGCCGCCGAGTAGCCGATGAACGAACCGAACGTCCCGATGTAGAGCAGCGACATCACCCACGTGTGCGGACGCTTCGCCGCCGCCAGCTGACCCCGGACCGGCGCCCTCGACACGGTGAGGTTGTCCATGCAGAACCAAGCGAGCACCGCCGACACCGCGATCAGCGGCACCCACATCAGCCCGGCGTACGCGAGCGTCCCCGCACCCGCGCCGAGCACGACCGGCACCAGGAACTGCACCGTGCTGGTGCCGAGGTTCCCGCCGGCCGCGTTCAGGCCGAGGCCGAGGCCCTTGGCGCGTTCGGGGAAGAAGAACGAGATGTTGGTCATCGACGAGGCGAAGTTGCCGCCGCCGAGCCCGGCCGCGGCGGCGACCAGCACGAACACCCAGTACGGCGTGCCCGGGTCGCTCACCGCGAGCGCCATCGCGACCGCCGGCACCAGCAACAGCAGCGCGCTCACCACGGTCCAGTTCCGCCCGCCGAACCTCGGCACCGCGAAGGTGTACGGCAGCCGCAGCAGCGAACCCACCAGGCTGGGCAGCGCCACCAGCCAGAACAACCGGTCGACGGAGAACGCGAACCCGGCGGCCGGCAACGCGACGACGGTCACGCTCCACACCAGCCAGACCGAGAACGCGAGGTGCTCGGCGAACACCGACACCAGCAGGTTGCGGGTCGCCACCCGGCGGCCGGTACGCCGCCAGAACGCCGCGTCCTCCGGCTCCCAGCGGTCGATCCACCGGCCGCCGAGCCGGCCCGTCGTCCTCGGCGTGGTCCCCGTCGGCGAATCTGTCGGCGTCTGCGTTGTGCTCACGGCGTCCTCCCACGACGGCGCCCACGGCGGGGCACGGTTACCCGGTCGTGGTGACGTTAGGAAGGCGCTGTTTCAGCCGGAGTCACCCGAGGGCCGTGGTGCGGTAACAGAGCCCGCACAAGCGCTGGGACCCGTGGTGAGATTCGCCGGGATCTCCGGGGACGTGTCTCACGAACGCACGCCGGTCGGCTCCCAGGTGGTCGGAGAGGTGAGACTGCGGCTGGCCTTGTTCGCGGGCACCAGCGAGATCAGCCGGTCCCGCAGCCGCGCACCCAACGGGTTGCGCACCTGCCCGATCAGTCCGAGCACTCGCGCCTGCCTGGCCAGCCCGGTGGTGCGCGCCCGCCGGAGCCGGTCGTACTCCGGCAGCGCCGCGGGCACCTCGCCGGGCCCCGCGGAACGCACGACGGTCGCGAGTTCCACCGCGTCCTCCAGCGCCTGGCACGCACCCTGGCCGAGGTCGGGCGTCATCGCGTGCGCGGCGTCGCCGAGGAGCACCAGCCGGTCGCGGACGAAGGTGCGCGGCAGCGGCCACAGCAGTTCGATGTCGGTACGGATGATCCGGTCCGGCGGGGTGGCTCCGAGCAGCCGGGGAACGGGATCGTGCCAGTCGGCGAACAGCCCGGGCAGGTCCTCGGCGCCGTCGGCCCGGTAGCGGGGGTCGGCGTGCGCGAGCGTGGCGTACCAGTAGACGCCGCCGTCGGCCAGCGGAATGCAGCCGAACCGCTGGCCGCGCCCCCAGGTCTCGCTGCCCGACACCAGCGCGGGCGCCGACTCCGGCGGGATCAGCGCCCGCCAGGTCACGTAGCCGGCGCCGCGGGTCCGGGTCCGCGGGTCGACCGACGTCCGCAGCCGGCTGTGGATGCCGTCCGCGGCCACCACCAGGTCGGCGGGATACTCCTCGCCGTCGGTACGTACGACCGCGCCGGCCGGCCCCGCGTCCACTCCGGTCGCGGTCCGGCCCAGGTGGAGCGACTCGGCGGGCACCAGGTCGCGGAGTACGTCGTACAGCTTCGGCCGGGTCACCATCAGCGGAACGGTGAAGGCGTCGGCAGCACCGGCGGAGTCGGCGTCCTCGGCGCCGGCCGGGCTCGGCTCGACCCGGCTGAGCCAGCGCCCGTCCGGCCGGCGCAGCCCGACCATGTCCTGCAACTCGTTCCGCCCGCGCAACTGGTCGACGGCGGCCGGGTCGATGGCGGCGATGGCCCGCAGGGCGTTCGGCCACAGCGAGAGACCGGCGCCGACGGCCCGGATCTGCGGCCGGCGTTCGAGCAGGTCGACCTGCCAGCCGTCCCGGGCCAGTGCGCCCGCGGCGGCCAGCCCGCCCACTCCGGCACCGACGACGACCGCCCTGCGCTGCTGCGTACTCATCCGTTCCTCCGCTCCCCGCACGTCCCGTTCGGCTGTTCGGTTGGATCCCATCCATCCTCTACATCTGTAGAGGTGTCGCGGTCACACTACAGCTGTAGAGGGGTGGTGGGTAGGGTTCCGGACGTGACGCCCGACGCACCGCGACCCGCTCGACGACGGCCCGGCGGCCAACCCGACCGCCAACCCGCCCGTCCCGCCGTCCGTACGGCACGGGCCGACGCCCTGCTGGATGCCGCGATCACGGTGGTCGCCGACTCCGGCCTGCGCGGGCTCACCCACCGTGCGGTCGACGCCCGGGCGGAGGTGCCGGCGGGTTCGGCCAGCTACTACTTCCGCACCCGGGTGGCGTTGCTGCAGGCGATCCTGCAGCGGCTGATCGACCTGGACGCCGCCGACTCCGCGACGTACCTCCCCTTCGACGACGAGGCGTCGGTGCGGGCCACCGACCTGGCCGCGATGGCGGCGGGCTGGGCCCGGCTGTTCACCCACTGGCTCGGTCCGGGACGGCAACGCCTGCGGGCGCGCTACGCCCTCTACCTGGAGGGCCGCCACCACGCCGAGCTGCACGAACTGCTGGACACCGCGAGCGCGCGGTTCGTCGGCGGAGCGCGCGAACTCCTGGCCGCGGCGGGCGGCCCCGATCCCGACCGCGACGGGCCGCTGCTGGTCGCGCTGCTCGACGGCCTGCTCTACGACCAGATCATCCGCGGCAGGCCGGGCGTGGACGAGGCCGAACTCCGCCGCCGGATCGAGGTGATCCTCGGCGCGGTCCTCCCCCACCTGCGTTGACACCGCAGTTCAATGGGACGCATGCCGACACCCGACAGCTCGTCCGACAACTCGTCCGAGAAGCCGACCGAGAACCCGACCCGGCTCACCGTCACCGTGTGGGACAGCCCCGGCGCCGAGCCGCGGACGTTCGAGCTCACCGAGGCCCCGCCGGCCGGCACCCATCCCCGCCCCGAGGCCGCGGTCGCCGCGATCGAGGCGGCGCGCCGGCCGTTCGAGCCCGTTCCCCGCGACGCGATGTGCACCCAGATCTACGGCGGGCCGCAGCGGGCGGTCATCGAGGGCACCTGGCGGGGACAACGCGTCCAGGCGTCGTACGACAAGAAGAACGGATGCGAGATCGCCCGGTGGAAGGCACTCGCCGCGGTCCTCGACCCGGAGTGAGCCAAGGGGCCGCGCCGGCTACTCCCCGGCCGCGAGGTGCTCGAGCAGGTCCTGCCGGGTGAGGACGCCCGCCGGCTTGCCGTCGTCGAGCACGAGGATCGCGTCCGCGGTCTCCAGCAGCCGCACCGCGGCGGAGACCGGCTCGCCGGCACCGAGCTGGGGCAGTGGCGGCGACAGGTGCTGCTCCACCCGGTCGGCCAGCTTGGCGTGCCCGGAGAACAACGCCTCCAGCAGGTCGCGTTCGTGCACCGCGCCGGCGACCTCGGCCGCCATCACCGGCGGCTCGGCCCGCACGACCGGCATCTGCGAGACGGCGTACTCCCGCAGGATGTCGATCGCCTCGGCGATCGTCTCGTTGGGGTGGGTGTGTACCAGCGAGGGCATCGTCCCGGTCTTGCGCCGCAGGACGTCCCCCACGGAGTCGTTGCTCTGCCCGCGCAGGAAGCCGTAGTGGGTGAGCCACGCGTCGTCGAACACCTTCGACATGTAGCCGCGGCCGCCGTCGGGCAGCAGCACAACGACCACGGCGTCCTCGCCGGCCTCCCGGGCGACCTGGGCCGCGGCGACCACCGCCATCCCGGACGAGCCGCCGACCAGCAGCCCCTCCTCGCGGGCGAGCCGGCGGGTCATCGTGAACGAGTCGTGGTCGGACACCGCGATGATCCGGTCGCAGATGGTCCGGTCGTACGTGGTCGGCCAGAAGTCCTCGCCCACACCCTCGACGAGGTAGGGCCGGCCGCTCCCGCCGGAGTAGACCGAGCCCTCCGGGTCGGCGCCGATGATCTGCACCCGGCCGCCGGAGACCTCCTTGAGGTAACGCCCGACACCGCTGATCGTGCCGCCGGTGCCGATGCCGGCGACGAAGTGCGTGATCCGGCCGTCGGTCTGCTCCCACAACTCCGGCCCGGTGCCCTCGTAGTGCGACTCGGGGTTGTTGACGTTGGAGTACTGGTCCGGCTTCCAGGCCCCCTCGCGCTCCTTCACCAGCCGGTCCGACACCGAGTAGTAGGAGTCGGGGTGCTCAGGGGGTACGGCGGTCGGGCACACCACGACCTCCGCGCCGTACGCCCGCAGGACGTTGCGCTTGTCCTCGCTCACCTTGTCCGGGCAGACGAACACGCAGTGGTAGCCGCGCGACTGGGCGACGATGGCCAGCCCGACGCCGGTGTTGCCGCTGGTCGGCTCCACGATCGTGCCGCCGGGGCGCAGGGCACCCTCGCGTTCGGCCGCCTCGACCATGCGCAGCGCGATCCGGTCCTTGACGCTGCCGCCAGGATTGAAGTACTCCACCTTGGCCAGCAGGAGGCCACGGACACCCTCGGCGGACCGGGTCAACCGGACCAACGGGGTGTTGCCGACAAGGGACTGCAGGGACTCGTGATACCGCACGGGTGCACTCTAGGTGGTGGGGGCCGGGTGCGGCATCCCGACGTCACCGCCACGCGGTGCGAACGGGAGAGTTCCGGCCCCGCACGGGGTAGAAGCATCAACCGGAGCCCTCCGACGGTCCCTCGACCGGCCCTCGGACGGGCAAGACCTCGAGGGAGGTCCAGGTGGGCAAGGCTCGCGCCGCACGAAAGTGGGCGGCCGCCGCCGCGCTGGGCGGTGGCGGCGCCGGACTGCTCGGCGGCACCGTGATCGCGATCCTGTTCGCCGAGGCGATGCTCGCCAAGCGCACCATCGGCGAGCCCGTCGGCCAGGCGCCGGACGCCGACGGCATCTACGGCGACGGGGCCGGCGACCCGATCTCGTTCGTCGTCCTCGGCGACTCCACCGCCTGCGGGCTCGGCACCGAGGCCGCCGAGGAGACCCCCGGCGCGCTGCTCGCGGCCGGCCTGGCGTCCCTTTCCGACCGGCCCGTCCAGCTCAGTGTCGCCGCCTTCTCCGGCGCGGAGACCCAGCACCTGGAGGACCAGGTGGACCAGGCGCTGGCCGTCGAACCCGACGTCGCCCTGGTGATCATCGGCGCCAACGACGTCACCCACCGGACCCTTCCGTCGGACTCCGTACGCCTGCTCGTGCAGGGCGTACGCCGCCTGCGCGAGGCCGGCTGCCAGGTCGTCGTCGGCACCTGCCCCGACCTCGGCACCGTCGAGCCGCTGGCGTTCCCGCTGCGCCAGCTCGCCCGGATGTGGAGCCGGCGGCTGGCGGCGGCGCAGACCATCGCCGTGGTGGAGAACGGCGCGCGTACGGTCTCGCTGGGCTCGCTGCTCGGGCCGGAGTTCGCCGCGGCGCCGCGGGAGCTGTTCGGCCCGGACCGCTTCCACCCCTCGGCCGCCGGCTACGCCAGCGCGGCGGTGGCGCTGCTGCCCTCGATCGCCGCCGCGATCGGCTACTGGCCCGAGGACGAGGACGCCGACACACCCCTGGGCGAGGGGCAGATCCTGCCGATCTCCTACGCCGCCGTACGGGCCGCGCGGTCGTCCGGCACCGAGGTGGCCGCGACCGACGTGGCCGGACACGAACGCGGGCCGCGGGGCCGGTGGGCGCTGCTGCGCCGGCATCCGCACCGCCAGGTGGAGCTGCGCGAGCGGACCGGTTGAGCAGGACCGGGCGGGCGTACTAGCCTCGACATTACCGGCCGGTAACCATGGCGGCCGGACGACCACAGGGAGGGCCCCATGTCCGAGGTCAGCGCCAACGACGCCGTCATCGTCGCCACCGCGCGTACCCCCATCGGGCGGGCCGGCAAGGGCTCGCTGAAGGACGTCCGGCCCGACGACCTTGCCGCCTTCGCGGTGGACGCGGCCCTGGCCAAGGTCCCCCAGCTGGACCGCGCGGAGATCGACGACCTGCACCTCGGTTGCGCGGAGCCCCGCGACGAGCACGGCGGCAACATGGCCCGCCGGGTGGCCGTCCAGCTCGGCCTGGACACCCTGCCGGCGGTGACCGTCAACCGGTTCTGCGCCTCCAGCGTCCAGACGGCGCGGATGGCCTTCCACGCCATCCGCGCGGGCGAGGGCGACGTGTTCGTCTCCGCCGGGGTGGAGTGTGTGTCGCGGTACGCCGGCTTCGGCAGCGCGGGTGTCGACCCGGTGCAGACGCACAACCCGCTGTTCGCCGAGGCGGAGGCACGCACCCGCAAGTACGCCGAGAGCAACGACGTCTGGCACGACCCGCGCGCCGACGACCAGCTGCCCGACATCTACATCGCGATGGGCCAGACCGCGGAGAACGTCGCCACCGCGCGCGGGGTGAGCCGGGCGGTCCAGGACGAGTTCGGCGTGCGCTCGCAGAACCTCGCCGAGGAGGCGATCCGCAGCGGGTTCTTCGCCCGCGAGATCACGCCGTACCCGCTGCCCGACGGCACCCTCGTCGAGACCGACGACGGGCCGCGCGCCGGCACCACCCTGGAGAAGGTCGGCACACTCGAGCCCGTCTTCCGGCCGGGCGGCACCATCACCGCGGGCAACTGCTGCCCGCTCAACGACGGCGCCGCCGCGGTGGTGATCATGAGTGCGGAGAAGGCCCGCCGGCTCGGCGTCACCCCGCTCGCCCGGATCGTCGCCACCGCCGCGTCCGCGCTGTCCCCGGAGATCATGGGCCTCGGCCCGGTGGAGGCGAGCCGGCGCGCGCTGGCCCGAGCGGGTCTGGGGATCGGCGACATCGACCTGGTGGAGATCAACGAGGCGTTCGCGGCCCAGGTCGTTCCCTCGGCCGAGGACCTCGGCATCCCCTGGGACAAGCTGAACGTCCACGGCGGGGCGATCGCGCTCGGCCACCCGTTCGGCATGACCGGCGCCCGCATCATGACCACGCTGCTCAACGGCCTGCGCAGCCGGGACGCGCAGTTCGGCCTGGAGACCATGTGCGTCGGCGGCGGACAGGGCATGGCGATCGTCCTCGAACGCCTGTCCTGACCGAACTCGACGGTCCGTACGCCGGCCCGAACGCCTGCCGGGCCCGACGGTTCCGGCGGAACGGCTCGGCTGGCCGTAGGCTGACCGGCCATGAGCCCTTCCATCGCCACCACCGAGCACCTCGAGCGCCCCGACCTGCTCTCCTTCCTCCGTACGCGCCACCAGGGCGTGCTGGTCACCACCCGGCGCGACGGCCGGCCGCAGATCTCCCCGGTCACACTGGGCCTCAACTCCGACGACCGGATCGTCGTGTCCACCTACCCCGAGCGGGCCAAGGCGATCAACGCCCGGCGTGACCCGCGGGTCAGCGTGTGCGTGATGTCGGAAGGTTTCTCCGACCCCTACATCCAGGTGGACGGAACCGCCCGGGTGATCGACCTGCCCGAGGCGGTGGAGCCGCTCGTGGAGTACTTCCGGTGCATCAGCGGCGAGCACCCCGACTGGGACGAATACCGCGAGGCGATGCGCCGGCAGGGCAAGTGCGTGATCGAGATCGACATCGACAGGTGGGGTCCGGTCGCCCGCGGCGGCTTCCCCCCGCGGCTGGCCCAGTCCGACGAAACCTGACGCATCCACCCGTACGCCGAACCGTCCGGAACCACGCCCCGAGTGTGCCGAGACGCCAACGAGGGTTACGGAAACGGGGCGATCATGAGGGATCTCTCCGGGTGGTCCGGCGGATGCCCGAGGTAGGTGCGCGCGGGGGGTTGTGTACGGCCCGCACGTCAGGCAGGCTCGGGGGCATGGTCCACCACTGACTGTCCCCGATCTCGGGAGGGCGACATGGCTCTGCACCACTCCGAAGAGACCCATCAGAACCTCTGCGCCAGGCTGGCGCAGGCGACCGGACGAGATCTCACCGAGTGGATCAGAGTGCTGGAGGCCGGACCCACGTTCCTCCGTTTCGAGGATCGGGTCAGTTGGTTGCGCAGCGAGTACGGCATCGCCCACGGGCACGCCACCGCGATCGTGCACGAGCAGGACCTCCGCCGCGCCCAGCGCAACTTCCTGTGAGCCCCGCGGACGCGGTGAGCGTCGCGGCCCGGCCCCGGCACTGAGCCGGCGGCACCGATGGACGTGACGCGCGCGCGGGCGTTCCTGCGCGAACACCACCATGCCGTTCTGGGCACGCTTCGCCAGGACGGGCGGCCCCAGCTCTCCCCGGTCACCGTCGGGGTGGACGCCGAGGGGTACGCCGTGATCAGCACCCGCGAGCCGGCGTACAAGGTGCGAAACCTGCGGCGTGATCCGCGGGCCAGCCTCTGCGTCTTCACCGACGCCTTCTACGGCTCGTGGGTCCAGGTCGAGGGCGAGGCGCACATCGTGTCGCTGCCGGACGCGATGGAGCCGCTGGTCGACTACTACCGCGACGTCTCCGGTGAGCATCCGGACTGGGCCGACTACCGCGCCGCGATGGAACGCGAGCGCCGCTGCCTGGTCCGCGTCCGGATGGACCGGGTGGGGCCGGCGGTGTCCGGCTGAGAGAGCGTACGAAAGGGCCGCCCGGGAGTTTCCCGGGCGGCCCTTTTCGTTGTCGGCGGGTGCATCCGGTGCACCCGCCGGCCGGTCAGTCGCCGCCACGCAGGATGGCGAGGATCCGGAGCAGCTCGATGTAGAGCCACACCAGCGTGACGGTGAGCCCGAACGCCGCGAACCACGCGTCCTTGCTCGGCGCGCCGGCGGCGATGCCCTTCTCGACGTAGTCGAAGTCGAGCAGCAGGTTGAAGCAGGCCAGCGCCACGCCGATGATCGCGAACACCAGGCCCAGCCCGCCCAGGCCGCTGACGCCGAGGTTGAGGCCGAACATCCGCAGGACGAGGTTGACAGCCACGATCAGGAAGAACCCGAGGGTGGCGGCGACGACGAACCGCTGGAACTTCGGGGTCACCCGGATGATCCGGAACTTGTAGACCGCGAGCATGCCGGCCGAGGCGCACATCGTGCCGAGGACCGCCTGGACCACGATGTTGGTGTCGCCGGCATAGGCGGACAGCACCTTGCTGGCCAGGCCGACGAACACGCCCTCGACCGCGGCGTAGCCGAGGATCAGCGCCGGGTTGGTGATGTGCTTCATGCCGATGACGAAGCCGAGGCCCATCCCGACCAGCGCGGCGCCGATCAGCCAGCCGAAGTGCGCCGGCTGCACGGGTCCGGTGAGGAACCACGTCGCGCCGGCCACCACGACCAGGGTGCCGAGCGTCATCGCGGTGCGGGCCACCACGTCGTCGATGGTCATCCGGTCGCGGCGCGGGCCGGAGTAGGACGGTGCGTCGTACATCTCCCGCAGTTGGTCGGCGCTCGGGCCCGCGCCGGCGCCGGCCGACTGGAACGCGTCGCTGCGCCGGAACACCGGGTTCTTGCTCTGCATCCTGGAGTCCTCCTCCGCCGGAGGCGGTGACGGTCGGACGGCCCGCGAAGCGCGGGCCGACTGGTCGCGGAACGGATCCACAACGACGCCGGGCCGGTCAAGCCGGCTCGACGGTGACGCCAATAGTAATGACTCGGCAAAGTCCTTGTCCTCCCCCAGCGGCAATTCCGCCGAGAATGCCCGCCCTGTCCTGGTTTCCCGACGGCCCGAACAGCCAGGATGGGCGTCGAACTCCGGCTGGGTGCCAGTCCGGTGACCACGGGAGGACGGCGATGTCGGAGAGCTCACGGCCTGAGGACGTAGGCCCGGTCGGCGGCGGGCACTACAAGGCACCGGGGTGGTTCACCCGCCGGGTCTTCAACCCCCTGGTGGCCGCCGCCACGAGGGCCGGGCTGAGCGTGTGGGGCAGTCGGATCCTGGAGGTGCGGGGGCGCAGCAGCGGGCAGCCCCGGCGGGTGCCGGTCAACCTGCTCACCCACGAGGGACGTCAGTACCTCGTCGCGCCGCGCGGCCAGGCCCAGTGGGTACGCAACGTCCGGGCCGCGGACGGCCGGCTCGACCTGCTCCTCGGCCGGCGGCGTGAGCACTGGCTGGCGACCGAGGTCGCCGACGCCGACAAACCGGCGGTGCTGCGCGCCTATCTTCACCGCTGGAAAGCCGAGGTCGGAGCGTTCTTCGACGGGGTGAACGCCGACTCCCCAGCGGAGGAACTCGCCCGGATCGCTCCGCGTCACCCGGTGTTCGTCCTGGCCCGGCGCGACGGCTGATCCTTCGGCCACTCCCGACCGCATAACACCGCCTTTGCGCCGTCGCTTGACCTGAACCTTGGTGAAGGTCGCAGGCTGTGCCCGTACGGATGACGAGGGCACGAGCCTGGAGGTCTGCGGATGCGAGCCGTGTGGGTCGAGGAGTTCGGGGGGCCGGAGGTTCTGGTTCCCGGTGAGGCGCCGGACGCCGAGGCCGGTCCGGGCCAGGCACTGGTCGAGGTGGCGTACGCCAACATCACGTTCGTGGAGACCCAGCTCCGGTCCGGCACCGGCCCCTTCGCCCCGAAGCTGCCTGCCATCCCCGGCAACGGCGTGGGCGGGACCGTCCGCGCGGTCGGGCCCGGCGTCGATCCGGCTCTGGCCGGCCGGCGGGTGGTGACCAGCACCGGGGGTTCGGGCGCGTACGCCGAACTCGTCGCGGTGCCCGCGGACGGGCTGGTGGAGGTCCCTGCCCCGCTCCGGCTCGACGACGCGGTGGCGCTGCTGGCGGACGGCCGGACCGCCACCTGGCTGATGCGCGCGAGCGGGGCCGGGTCCGGCGACCGGGTGCTGGTGACCGCCGCCGCCGGCGGCGTCGGAACCCTGCTGGTGCAGCTCGCCACGGCGGCCGGAGCGCAGGTCGTCGCGGCCGCCGGCGGTGACCGCAAGGTCGCGTTGGCGACGGCGCTGGGCGCGAAGGTCGCCGTCGACTACCGCCGTCCGGACTGGACCGAGCGGGTACGCGAGTCCGTCGGCGGCGTCGACCTCGTACTCGACGGCGTGGGCGGTGCGCTGGGCAGGTCGGCGTTCGACCTGCTGGGCGAGGGCGGGCGGATGCTCAGCTTCGGGCTGGCAAGCGGCACCTGGACCGACGTTCCGGAAGAGGAGGCGCGGCGACGCGGCGTACGCACGCTCCGCCCGGCTCTGGACCCGGCGGACGTCCGCGACCTCACCGAGCGCGCGCTGCGGGCGGCCGCCGACGGGCGGCTGCACCCGGTGATCGGCCAGCGGTTCGAGCTGGCCCGGGCGGCCGAGGCACACGCGGCGATCGAGGCGCGCGCCACCGTCGGCAAGACCCTGTTGGAGGTACGCCCGGAGCAGACCCGGGAGTGACGCTCCGGTCGGGAAACCAGGGTGCCCCCGGTGGGATTCGAACCCACAAACTGACGCCCATTTTAAGTGGGCCGCCTCGACCAGTTGGGCTACGGGGGCGCTGCGCGGTCGACCGCCGGATCACCGACAACCGACCTGTGACCACCCGCAAGCCTAGTGTTGCCAGGCGCTCCGGGTGGCGGGCAGTGGTGCCCGGCCGTCGGTGTGCGGGCGTACGACCAGCAGCTGGTACGCCGAGATCCGGGCGGCCTCGAAGGCCAGCGCGGACACCGCGAGGTAGAGCAGCCAGATCCGGGCCCGCCCCGGTGAGGCCTGCCGCACGCACTCGTCCCAGGCCCCCTCCAGGTTGGCCACCCAGGCGCGCAGGGTGCGGGCGTAGTGCTCGCGCATCGCCTCCACGTCGCGGACCTCCAGGCCCGCGCCCTCGACGAGGTTCGTGACGGTCCCGATCGGGAGGAGTTCGGCGCCGGGATGGACGTACGCGTCCAGGAAGGAGCGTTCCTGCGCCAGCGGCTCACCACGCCGGCCGACCTGGTTGACCAGCAGCCGGCCGCCCGGGCGCAGCAGGCCGTGCAGCGTCCGGGCGTACTCCCCCAGCCGGTCCTCGCCCACGTAGTCGGCCAGCCCGTACGCCACGACCGCGTCGAACGGGTCGGCCTCGACCTCGCGCCAGTCCGCGACCCGGAACTCCACCCGCCCGGCGAGCCCGGCGTCGACGGCCCGCTTGGTCGCCTGCTCGGCCTGTTCGGCGGAGGCGGTGATACCGAGCCCGGTCACCGCGTGGTGCTCGGCGGCGTGCAGGAGGAACGTCCCCCAGCCGCAGTCGACGTCGAGCAGCCGGGCGCCGCGTTGTCCAGCGTCCCGGTCGGTGAGGCCGAGCTTGCGGCAGGCGAGCTGCAGGCCGGCGCGTTGCGCGTCGTCCAGGGACATGCCCGGCTCGGCCCAGTAGCCGGCGCCCAGCATCAGCGTCTGGCCGAACACCTTCGCCAGGAACCGCGTACCGACCGGGTTGTCCGGCGACCCGCTCGGCGCGGTGTCGCGGTCCAGGGCATGCCGGCGTTCGGCCCCGGTGATCTCCTCCTCCGGCGGCTTCGGCGCGGGGCCGACGGCGCCGAGATAGACCGCCGCCCGCATCAGCTCGCTGCGGTCGGCGGCGGTCAGCTCGGGGCGGGCGCCGATCGAGCGGCCGAACGGCGCGAGGCGTTCCAGGGCGGTGAGGATCGGGCCGTCGACCTCGATCTCGCCGGCGACGAACGCCCGGGCCAGGCCGAGTTCGTCCGGCCGCCACAACAGCCGGCGGACCGCGCGCCGGGAGTGCACGCGCACGGCCGGTGCCTCGGTCGGCCCGGCGACCGAGCCGTCCCAGGCGTACAGGCGGACGGGCGCTTCCAGACCGAACAACCGCAGCAGGATGTCGTGCAGCCGCTCGGCGACCACGGGACCGGCCACGGCGCCCCCTTTCGTTCGGTCGTCTCCGAGACGTTCTACCCGTCCCGGGGACGATCGAGCCACTGCCGGGTCAGACCCGAGTCACGGCAGGCGCTACTTCCCGTCCTGCTCGGGTCTCCCACCAGCATGAGCGGATTCGAGCTCGGGCGACCTGCTCGCGGGTGGGGAGAACTGGCGCGGCAGGGCGCTGCGTTCGAACTCCTCCCGCGGGCGCTGCAGGCTGCCCAGCGAGACGATCTCGCGGGGGAAGAACAGCCCGAGCGTCCAGTCGGCCACGATGCGGACCTTGCGGTTCAGGGTGGGCATCCGGCTGACGTGGTACGTGCGGTGCATGAACCACGCCGGCCAGCCGCGCAGCTTGATGCCGTAGACCTGCGCCACGCCCTTGTGCAGGCCGAGGCTGGCGACCGAACCCACGTGCTTGTGCTCGTAGTTCTGCAGCAGCCTGCCCTTGAGGGCGCGGGCGACGTTGTCGCCGAGCACCTTCGCCTGGCGTACGGCGTGCTGGGCGGAGGGGCTGCACACCGCGTTCGGCGGTCCGGTCAGGTCGGGCACGGCGGCGCAGTCACCGGCCGCCCAGACGTGCTCGGCGCCGACGACCCGCAGGTCGGGCTCGGTGGGCAGCCGGCCCTTGTCGTCGCGCGGCAGGTCGGACTCGGCGAGGACCGGGTTGGCCTTGACGCCCGCGGTCCACACGATGGTGTCGGAGTCCAGCCGGGTGCCGTCGGAGAGCTCCACGTGCCCGTCGACGCAGGACTCCAACATGGTGTTCAGCTTCACGTCGATGTGCCGTTTGCGCAGCCGCTCGACGGTGTAGCGGCCCATGTCCTCCCCGACCTCGGGCAGGATCCGGCCGGCCGCCTCGACCAGCACCCAGCGCATGTCCTCGGCGCGGAAGTTGCGGTAGTAGCGGCAGGCGTAGCGCGCCATGTCCTCGAGCTCGGCGAGGGCCTCCACTCCGGCGTAGCCGCCGCCGACGAAGACGAACGACAGTGCCCGCCGCCGGGTCTCCTCGTTCGTGGTGGACTCGGCGACGTCGAGCCGGTCGAGCACGTGGTTGCGAAGCTGGATGGCCTCCTCGACCTGCTTGAACCCGATCGCGCGCTCGGCGAGGCCGGGGATGGGCAGCGTGCGGGCGACCGAGCCGAGGGCGACGACGAGCTCGTCGTAGTGCACGTCGTACGCGGCGCCGTCCCGCGGGTCGATCCGGGCGGTGTGCTCGGCGTGGTCGATGCCCACGACGCGGCCGGTGATCACCTGGACGTCCGGGAGGACCCGTCGCAGGGGCACGACGACGTGGCGGGGCTCGAGGTTGCCGGCCGCGGCCTCGGGGAGGAAGGGCTGGTAGGTCATGTAGGAGCGGGGCTCGACGACGGTGATCGTGACCTCGCCGCGACGGATTTCCTTGCGAAGGGATTTCTGGAGCCGAAATGCGGCGTACATGCCGACGTAGCCGCCTCCGGCGATGAGGACGTGGCGTGTGTTCACGTCCATTCACCTCCTCGGTCGCTGTTCAGGCTAGTCGCTCGTGAAATCTTTCACAAGGACCGGACGGCACTGTCGGGAACGTCACACGATTCGCATGACACGCCCTAAGCTCGAATGAACGAGGGAGGGAGCCGTGGGCGCGATCTTCGCTGTCATCCTCATCGCCCTCGTCGTCGCAGCAGTAGCGCTGACCGTGCCGCTCGTCGCGCTCGTCCAGCGCCGCGAACAGCGTCGACTCGAGGGGCTTGCCGCCTGGGCGTCGTCGATCGGATGGACGACGTACGCCGGCAGCGTCGAGGTGCCCTGGACCGCCCGCCTGCCCGGAGCGAACCCACGCGGGGTCCGGTGTCTGTTCACCGGCATCTACCGCGAACTACCCGTGAGCATGGCGGAGTACACGTACCAGACCACGCACACGACCTACGTCAACGGGCAAACCCAGGTCACCACCGACAACCACGACTTCGTCGCGTGCGTCGTGCACCTCCCGTACACCTACCCCGGCATCGAGGTCGCCAGCCGCGGCTCCGGCTCGCGCATGTGGCGCTGGCTCAACGGCCCGGACCAGACCGAGGAGGTGGGCATCGACGAGTTCGACCGGGACTACCGGGTCCACAGCACCCACCCCGAACTCGTACGTCAGGTGATCGGCCCGGCGCTGGTGCGCACCCACCTGGCCGGCATGGCGCCCAACTGGAGCCTGCACGGCACCGACCTGCTGGTGTACTGGCAGGGCCGGATGGAACCCACCCGCGTACTGCCTGCCGTGGACTCGGTCATCCGGGTCGCCAATCTCCTCGGCCGCTGAGGCAGTGGCGGCGCGCGGCTCGGTCAGTGCGCGGGCAGACCGGCGTGGTCGGCCGCGCGGGTGAGGACGGCGTCGAGCATCGGCTCGGTGAGCTTGCCGGTGAAGGTGTTCTGCTGGCTCGGGTGGTAGGAGCCGACGAGGAGCACCTCGGGGCGCTCGGCCGGAGCCTCGTCGGGCGCGGCCAGCGGCACCTCCGCTCCGTGGCCGAACCGCGGCCGCGGGCGGGGAATCCGGTAGCCCAGCGCGGCGAGGGTGCCGACGGCGGCGGTCCAGCCGTACGACCCGAGGGCGACCACCGACCGGACGGTCGGTGCGCACAGTTCCCACTCCCTGCGCAGCCAGGGAAAGCACGCGTCGCGTTCGGCCGGCAGCGGCTTGTTCGCGGGCGGCGCGCAGCGGACCGCGGCGACCACGCGGACGCCGAGCAGCCGTTGCCCGTCCCCTGCGGAAACGCTCGTCGGCTGCACCGCGAGGCCCACCCGGGCGAGCGCGGCGAACAACCAGTCGCCGGACCGGTCGCCGGTGAAGATCCGGCCGGTACGGTTGCCGCCGTGCGCGGCCGGAGCCAGCCCGACGACCAGGATCGCGGGCGCAGGATCGCCCCACCCGGCCACCGGGCGGCCCCAGTACGGCTCGCCGGCGAACGACCGGCGCGGCGAGGCGGCGACCTCCTCGCGCCACTCGACCAGGCGGGGGCAGGCCCGGCACACCGACTGCCGGGCGGTCAGCTCGCCGAGGTCCGGCGCGGTGGCCGCGAGCCGCTCGACCTCGGCCGCGTCGTGCGCGACGGGAGTGTCCGGCTCGGCCGGGTCGTCGGGCCAGCCGGTGCCCGGAGGAACCGGACTGGCGAACGCCACACCGGTCACCGGATGCGGACGCTGTTCGGGCGCTGTCATCAGCCGGCCGGACGGGACGCCTGCTCGGCGGCGCTCCACGCGATGCCGTCCAGGATGTCGTGCTCGCTGACCAGCAGGTGCGTACGGGCGAGGTGCGGCGACACCCGGGCGAGGATCCGGTCCAGGATCAGCGCGCCGGCGCCGATCACGTCCACCCGGCCCGGATGCATGTACGGCAGCGCCTTCCGCTGCGCATGGGTCATCGTCAGCAGCCGGTCGGCGGCCGCGTGCACGTCGGCCGCGGGGACGCGGGCGTGGTGGATCCGGTCGCGGTCGTACGACGGCAGGTCCAGCGCCATCGCCGCCACCGTGGTCACCGTGCCGGCCAGGCCGACGAGGGTACGGGCGCGCTCCAGCGGAACCTCCCCGGCCACCTCGTCCAGCTGACGCTCGACCTCCGCCCGGGCCTGCTCGATCTGCGCGGGCGTCGGCGGGTCGTCGGTGAGGTACCGCTCGGTCAGGCGTACGCAGCCCAGGTCGACCGAGACCGCGGCCTCCGGGCGGGCGCCGCCGAGGACGAACTCGGTGGAGCCGCCGCCGATGTCCACGACGAGGTACGGCGTCGGGATCCGGCGTCCGGCGAGCTCCCGAGTCGAGCCGGCGAAGGACAGGTCCGCCTCCTCCGCGCCGGTGATCACCTCGGGTTCGACGCCGAGGACCTCCCGGACCCCCGCCACGAACTCGGCCCGGTTGCCGGCGTCGCGGGAGGCTGAGGTGGCCACGAACCGCACCTGCTCCGCACCCAGCTCGCGGATCCGCTCGGCGTACCGCTCGCAGGCGGCGAACGTCCGGTCCAGCGCCTGCTCGGACAACCGGCCGGTACGGTCGACGCCCTCGCCCAGCCGGACGATCTCCAGCCGGCGGTCCAGCTCGTGCAGGGCCCGCGTCCCGGTGGCCGGCTCGGAGGTGATGTCGGCGACCAGCAGCCGGATGGAGTTGGTGCCGCAGTCGACGGCGGCCACGCGGACCGGCGGATCGACCTCCACGCAGCGCCCCTCCGCCGCCCAGTCGGGCAGCAGCGCCAGCGCCTCGTCCCCGAGCGGGTTGACCCCCGGCCCGGCCGCGAGCGCGTGGCCGACGAGGGAGTGCAGGCACTTCACCCGGTCGGGCATGCCACCGGCGGAGATCCCGGCGATCTCGGGTACGTGACCGAGCCGCTCGCGCGCGCTGAGGTAGTGCTCGTGTGCGCGCCGGTAGCGGGCGGCCAGGTCGGGGTCGGCGGACAGGCGTTCGGTCCATTCCCGCATCAGCCCACTCGCCTCCAGCCGCCCGATCTCGGCGGCCAGCCGCGGGCAGGTGAGGTAGAACGTGGTCGGGAACGGCGTACCGTCGGGCAGCCGCGGCTCGGTCTCCACGACGTCGGGCAGCCCGCACCGGCATCGGTGCGCGACGCGGTGCACACCGCGGGCCGGCCGGCCCAACTGGGCGCTGACCGCGGCCACGTCAGCCGGGTCCACCGGGGTGACCGGATCCGCAGGGTCCACGGGGTCAACGGGGTCCACGGGGTCGGGCGCGGTCATCGGTTCGGTCGCGGCGTCTGGGTGGGACTGGGGTCGATGGTCTTCGGCGGCTGGTGCTTCGGCGTGCTGGGCGTCTTACCGACCGGGGGCGACGTCGGCTGCACACCGGCCCTCTCGACACTCCCCCACAGGCTGGACCACCAGGCCTGCTGGGGTCCCGTGGGTACGGCCGCGGCACCGGCGACGGCCGGCGCCTTCGAGACCGAGCCGTCCTCGTCCACGACGACGTATCCCGTCTCGCCCGGCTTCACCCAGCGCAGGCGTTCGCGGGCCTGCGCCTGGACGTACGCCGGATCGTGCCAGCGCCGCAGCTCCTTCTCCAGCGAGGCCACGCGCTTGGTGCGCTGGGTCTCCTCGGTGCGCAGCGCGGCGATCTGGCTGCGTTGTTCGACCCAGGCCCGCAGGCTGGACGCGTAGGAGATGACCAGCGCCGCGATCACCAGCGCCAGGATCGCCGCCCGGCCGGTGACGTTGGCGTTGCGCCGCGAGGCGAGTTTGGCAGCGTCGGGCCGGCCGGGGTCGCGGCGTGCGCTGGGCACGGTTCCGGAGGTCGCGCGGGCCACCCCGGGCCGCACCGCCGCCTCCGGACGGGCCTCGCCCCGGCCGGCCGTGCGGGTGGGACCGGCCCCGGCGGAGCGGCGGGTGGTCCGGGAAGCACCCGCACCACCCCGCGCTCCGCGCCCGGACGCGCCGGGCTTGGCCCGGCCCGGACCCTGCCCGCGGCCCGCCGGCCGGGCGTTGCGGCCACCTCGCGCGTCGCTCACCGGACCTACTCGGAGGTGAACCGCGGGAACGCCGTACGTCCGGCGTACCGGGCCGCGTCGTCCAGCTCCTCCTCGATCCGCAGCAGCTGGTTGTACTTCGCCACCCGCTCACTGCGCGCGGGGGCACCGGTCTTGATCTGCCCCGCGTTGGTCGCCACCGCGAGGTCGGCGATCGTGGTGTCCTCGGTCTCACCGGACCGGTGGCTGATCATCGTGCGGAAGCCCGCCCGGTGGGACATGTCCACCGCGTCGAGGGTCTCGGTGAGGGTGCCGATCTGGTTGAGCTTGATGAGCACCGCGTTGGCCGACTGCTCGGCGATGCCGCGGCTGATCCGCTCGGGGTTGGTGACGAACAGGTCGTCGCCGACCAGCTGCACCTTCCCGCCGAGGGTCTCGGTGAGCCCCGCCCAGCCGGACCAGTCGTCCTCGGCCAGCGGGTCCTCCAGGGACACCAGGGGGTACGACGCACGCAGCTCGGCGTAGTAGGCCGCCAGCTCCTCCGACGTCTTGTCGCCACCCTCGAAGCGGTAGCGGTCGGTGTCGGCGTCGTAGAACTCGGTGGCCGCGGCGTCGATGGCCACGGCGATGTCGGTCCCGAACCGGAAGCCGGCCGCGCCGACCGCGGTGGAGATCAGGTCCAGCGCCGCCCGGTTGGACGGCAGGTTGGGCGCGAAGCCGCCCTCGTCGCCGAGCCCGGTGGACAGGCCCTGGCTCTTCAGAACCGCCTTCAGCGCGTGGTAGGTCTCCGCACCCCAGCGCAGCGCCTCGGCGAAGGTGGCCGCCCCGATCGGGGCGATCATGAACTCCTGGAAGTCGACGTCGTTGTCGGCGTGCGCGCCGCCGTTGACGATGTTGAGCATCGGCACCGGGAGCAGGTGCGCGTTGGGCCCGCCGACGTAGCGGAACAACGGCAGGTCGGCCGAGGACGCGGCGGCGCGGGCGACGGCCAGCGACACACCGAGCAGCGCGTTGGCGCCGAGCTTGGCCTTGTTGGGCGTGCCGTCCAGGTCCATCAGACGGGCGTCGATCAGCCTCTGCTCGCTGGCCTCGTAACCGACCAGCTCGGGGGCGATCACGTCGACCACGCCGCGCACCGCGCTGGTGACGCCCTTGCCGACGAAGCGCTTGTCGTCACCGTCGCGCAGCTCCACCGCCTCGAACGCGCCGGTCGACGCGCCGGAGGGTACGTCAGCGCGGGCGATGGTGCCGTCGTCGAGACCCACCTCGACCTCGACGGTGGGATTGCCGCGCGAATCCAGAATCTCGCGGGCGGTGAGGGCCTCGATCGTTGCCACGTGCTGCCTCCCAGACAACTCAGGTCATGGACTCCCCGAGCCTAGCGGCGTGACCTGTGCGCACCGCGAACCGACCCGCGCACCGCGGCGATCGCCGTGATCAGCCGCCGCGGTGCTGCTCGGCGGTGCGGTGCTGCTCGGCGGCGCGTACGGCGTCGACGTAGCGCCGGCAGGCGTCCCGCAACGCCTGCTCGGGGTCGAGGTCCGCGGATCGCGCGCGGTCGACCAGCGCCAGCAACGCCTCGCCGAGCCGGTCGGCGTCCAGGCGTTCCGGCCCGGTGGTGGTGTCCGTGGTGTCCGCGGAGATCTCGGCGAGTACGGCGGGATCGGGCCCGGCCACCCGGACACCCGACCGCCGCGTACGCCCGACCAGCTTGTCGGCGAGCGTCAGCGCGGGTAACGCCAGCGGCACACCCTCGACCACGGAGGTGCGCTGCTTCTCCTCGGCCTTCAGCTGGTCCCAGACGTTCTCCACCTCGGCTGCCGTCGACCCAGCCGGGCCAGTGGGGCCGACAGCGGTGGGGCCGAAGACGTGCGGGTTGCGCCGGATCAGCTTGCCCACCAGGTCGGCGGTGACGTCGTCGATGGAGAACGGCGTCTCCGCGTCCTCCTCGGCCAGCCGGGCGTGGAACACCACCTGGAAGAGCAGGTCGCCGAGCTCCTCACGAAGGTGCTGCCCGCCGCCGGTCTCGATCGCCTCGACGGTTTCGTACGACTCCTCGACGAGGTACCGCACCAGCGACCGGTGCGTCTGGTCGCGCACCCACGGGCAGCGGTCGCGCAGCTGGTCCATCACCGACACCAGGTCGAGCAGCCGGGCGCCGGGCAGGTCGTAGGAGGCGGGCACGACTTCCAGCGTCGGCAGGCCCTGCGTACCGGCCTCGGCGGCGGTGGCCAGCAGGTGGCCCAGCGCCCGGCCGAGCACGGGGTCGCCGTCGTCGGCGGCCAGCCACACCACGTCGGCGCCGGAACGCGCCCTCGTCACGAGGAGTTCGGCCAGCTCCGCGGGACCGAGCGGATCCTCGACCACGTGGACCCGGACCCCGGCGGCCTCGACCGCCGCGCGCTGCGGATGGGCGGCGTCGTCGGTGAGCACCTGGTCGGCCGAGCGCAGCAGCTCCCAGGCCGGCCAGGCGAGCAGCCCCGGCGCCACCCGCGGACTGGTCAGCAGCAGGGCGACCCGGCCGGCGGTCAGCTGCGGAGCCACGGTGGGATCCACGGTGGGATCAGGGCATCTGGGGTTGGGCGGGAGCCTCGGGCGCGGTCGGCTCCGGGGTGACGAGCTGGCCGCCCGGCTTCACCGCTCCACCGGACCAGGTGCCGTAGCGCGGGTTGACCTTGACCCCGACCTGCTCGGCGGTCTTGGACATCTCCCTGGCCACCAGCTGGTCGGCCTTGGCCTGCTCCTGCTGGCTGGACGGCTCCCCGCCGAGCAGCTTGGTGTTGAGGCCGCGGCGGAGGACGACCCAGCGGGCGAAGCCGTCCAGCATGTCCGGCGGGATCACCACACGCTGCGCCTTGATCTGCGACTTCACCTCGTCGATGTCGGCCTGACTGGCGCTCACACCCGCACGCGCGGCGGTGGGCACGATCAGGGCGTCGTCGACGAGCTGCTGGAGCAGGTCACTCTGCAGCTTCGTCGCCTCGGAGTCACCGAGATCGGACCGGCCGGCCTTGGCCAGGATGTCGCGCGACTGCTTCTGGAGGTAGGACACCGAGATCGTCTCGTCGCCGACCTGGGCCGCGGCTCCGGGGTTGGAGACCGCGCCGCAGCCGGACAGCGCCAGCCCGGCGACCAGGGCGACAGCGGCGACTCGACCAGCGTGCCTTCGACCGACCACGGGACCTCTTCTCGCACGTTCTCGCAACGGATACCAGCCACGTCCGCACCCGATCGTACGCAGACCGTTCCGGCGGCGGGCCGACGGGCCGGACCCTACTCTCGTCCCATGTCCGGCCCCATCTCCGAACGAACCGGCCCTTCCGGAACCCGCCCATCCGGATCCCACCCACTGCGAACCGGCGCGGCCAGGTTCCGGACGGGCCTCGCCGTGGGCGGGCTGTTCGTCCTCGCCGGCTGCGTGGCGGCGTTCCTCGTCAGCCCGTTCGTCAGCGTTCCGGCGGGCGTCGCCGCGGGCGGTCTGGTGTGGCTCCTGGTGGCCGGGCCGGCGTACCGGAACACCCTTGTCCCCGTCGCGACCGCCGCCGCGCTGGTCTCCCTCGCCGCCACGATCCTCATTCCGGAGTCGCTGCCGCCGAGCGTGCAGTGGTTCGGGCTGTTCGAGCTGGCCGGGCTGCTCTGGTTGATCATCCTGGTGGTCCGGCTCGCGCCGCTCTGGCAGGCGGTCGCCGTCGGCCTGCTCACCTCGGCCGCACAGGCGACGATGATCCTGCGCGCGGTGCACGGCTGGTCCCTGCTGGACCAGGTGGGGTCGGTCGGCTTCTGGGCGCTGGGCGCGGTGTGCGCGGCGCTCGGCGGGACCTACCTGCGGTCGCTGGACGGCACCCGCGAACGAGCCGTGCGCGAGGCCCGCCGCACGCAGCGGCTGGCGCTGGCCCGCGACCTGCACGACTTCGTGGCGCACGACATCAGCGGCATCGTGGTCCAGGCGCAGGCCGCGCGGGCGGTGGCGGCGCAGCGGCCGGAGGCGGTCCTCGAGGCGCTCGCGCGGATCGAGGAGGCCGGACTCGCGGCGCTGTCCTCGATGGACCGGACCGTGCACATGCTGCACGACCTGGAGGAGGACGTGGAATCACCGAGCCCGGCGTACGCCCAGGACACGGACCGGGCACCCGCGCCGGGCGTCGCCGACCTGCCCGAACTCCTCGACCGGTTCGCCGCCGGCGGGTCCGGGCCGGTGCGGCTGCAACTGCCGCCCGACCTCGCCGCCTCGGTGCCCCGCGAGATCGGCTCCACCGTCCACCGGGTGGTGGTGGAGGCGCTGACGAACGTACGCCGGCACGCACCGCTGAGCTCCGCCGTCACCGTCACGCTCGCCCGGGAGGACGGCGACGCCTCGGCGCTGACCGTGGACATCACCAACCAGCCGGTCGATCCGGACCACACGCCGGACCACCCGGACGCACCCGTCGACGGCGGCGACCGCCGGGGTGGCCTCGGCCTGGTCGGCCTCGCCGAACGCGTGCACGCTCTCGGCGGCACGCTGACCGCCGGTGCGTACGGCCGGGCGGGATGGCGTACGACCGCGGTCCTCCCACTGGCGACCGGGCGAACCGGCCGCGGCGACGACCGAGGCGAGCACCAGGGTGACTACCGGATGACTACCGGGTGACACGGTGACACGATGGCCGGCGTGGCCACCCGGATTCTCATCGCCGACGACCAGGAGAACATCCGCAGCGGCTTCCGGCTGATCCTGGACTCCCAGCCGGACATGCAGGTCGTCGCCGAGGCCGCGGACGGCGCCTCGGCACTGGAGCAGGCCCGGCACCTGCGCCCGGACGTCGTGATCGCCGACATCCGGATGCCGCGGCTGGACGGTCTGGAACTCACCCGGGCGCTGGCCGGGCCCGACGTCGCCGACCCGCTGCGGGTGGTGGTGGTGACGACGTTCGACCTGGACGAGTACGTCCACACCGCGCTGGAGTACGGCGCCTGCGGGTTCCTGCTCAAGCGGGCCGGGCCGACACTGCTGGTGGAGGCGGTACGCGCGGCGATGGCCGGGGACACGCTGATCAGTCCGTCGGTCACGGTCCGCCTGCTGCGCCATGTCACCCAGCGACGGCACACCCGCGCCACTCCTCCGGTCGAGCCGCTGACCGACCGGGAGGTGGAGGTGGCCCGTCTGGTCGCCGCCGGCAAGACGAACGCCGAGATCGGCGCCGACCTGTTCATCTCCGCGGGTACGACCAAGACCCACATCGCGAACATCCAGCGGAAGCTGGGCGTACGCAACCGGGTCGGTGTCGCCGCGTGGATATGGGCGACCGGCGAGACGATCCCCTGACCGCGGGTGAGCCGCCTCAGGGGCGGCGCGGGTGGCGTGGCGTGGGCGGGTCCGGCGCCAGCGAGCCGTCCGGGGCGATGTGCTGGAAGATCTGGTCCACCAGGGTGAGGACGTGCGGATCCTCCACGGCGTAGATCTGCCGCCGGCCCTCCCGCCGGGCGGTCACCAGGCCGGCCAGCCGGAGCTTGGCCAGGTGCTGACTGACCGCGGCGACGTTGGCGCCGGTGCTCTCCGCGAGCGTGCCGACGTCGTACTCGTGCCGGGCGAGCAGCCACACCAGGTGCAGCCGGGTGGGTGAGGACAGCAGGTCGAACGTCTCCGCCGCCGCTCGAAGCTGCGGCCCGGACGGCCCAGATAGCCCGGATGACCCGGATGACCCGGACGTCACAGACTGCCCGGTTGGCGAGGGCGGATCGGCTGGATTGACCATGACGCCGCCGATTCTTCCGTATCCGCCCGGTGAGCGGAACGGCCGGATGTGAGCCGGCCCACAACAGTTCGTCACTTGCGCAACTGGTTGACAATCGTGCCGGTCCGCGCCAGGCTGTACGACGCGAAGGGGAGTAGCCCCCAATGCCGTCGTCGACACACTGGCAGCCACCCCGCAGGGGCGGTGCCCGGCCCGGCAGCCTCCACCCAGGCGGGCGAGACCTTCGACCAGGCAGTAGTACGCCCGGGTCGAGGTCGCGCATTCCTCGATCCGGCCTGATCGAGGAGCGACACTTCCCATGGACGCCCTGACCGCCAGCTTCTTCCTCAGCTTCGGCGTCATCTTCGTGGCCGAGCTCGGCGACAAGTCCCAGCTGATGGCCCTGACCTTCGCCACCCGCTACCGCCCGCTCCCCGTACTCGTCGGGATCACCGTCGCGACCGCCGTGGTGCACGCGGTGTCGGTGGGCGTCGGCTACTTCCTCGGCGCGAACCTGCCCACCGGCTGGATCTCCCTGGTGGCCGCGCTGGCGTTCTTCGGCTTCGCCGGGTGGACACTGCGCGGCGACAGCCTCACCGAGGACGAGGAGCAGAAGGCCCGCCGGGCCAAGCAGTCCGCGATCGTCGCGGTCTCCGTCGCGTTCTTCCTCGCCGAGCTCGGCGACAAGACGATGCTGGCCACCATCACCCTGGCCACCCAGCACGGCTGGCTGGGCACCTGGCTCGGGTCGACCGTCGGGATGGTGGTCGCCGACGCCATCGCCATCGTGATCGGCCAGCAGCTCGGCCGGCGACTGCCCGAACGCACGATCCGGTACGGCGCCTCGGCGCTGTTCGCGGTCTTCGGTGTCTGGCTGCTCATCGAGGCGATCAGCCAGCTGCGCTGAGCTTTCCCTCGACGTAGGAACGACAAAGGCGGCGGCCCGTCCCTCGTGAGGACGGGCCGCCGCCTTTCGTTCGTACGTCAGTACGTGAGTACGTCGGTACTCCGGTGGATCGAGACCTCAGGAACCCAGCGTGTCCGGGTCGCCGCCGGTCCGCTCGTTGCGGTTCAGAGACGTGATCGTGCCCAGGTCGGTCGCCGACAGCTCGAAGTCGAACAGGTCGAAGTTCTCCGCGATCCGCGAAGGAGTGACCGACTTCGGGATGACCACGTTGCCGAGCTGAATGTGCCAGCGCAGCACGATCTGCGCGGGCGTCTTGCCGTACTTCTCGGCCAGCGTGTTGATCTCGGCGTCCTTCAGCAGCTCGCCGCCCTGCGCCAGCGGGCTCCACGCCTCGGTGGCGATGCCGTGCTCGCTGTCGAAGGCCCGTAGCTCCTCCTGGATGAGGTACGGGTGCAGCTCGATCTGGTTCAGGGCCGGGACGACGGTGGTGTCGGCGAACAGCCGCCGCAGGTGGTGCGGGTTGAAGTTGGAGACGCCGATGGAGCGGGCCCGCCCGTCGGCGTACAGCTTCTCGAACGCCTTCCAGGTGTCGACGTACTTGTCCTGGCTCGGCACCGGCCAGTGGATGAGGTACAGGTCCACGTAGTCGAGCTTGAGCCGGCGCAGGCTCTCCTCGAACGCGGCGAGGGTGGTGTCGTAGCCCTGCTCGCCGTTCCACAGCTTGGTGGTGACGAAGAGCTCCTCGCGCGCGACACCGGACTCGGCGAGCCCCTTGCCGGTGCCCTCCTCGTTGCCGTAGATCGCAGCCGTGTCGATGCTGCGGTAGCCGACCTCGATCGCGGTACGGACGGCGGCGGTGGCGTCCTCGTCGGGCACCTGCCAGACGCCGAAACCGAGCTGCGGCATCTGCACACCGTTGTTCAAAGTGACGTTGGGTACTGCGGACATGCGCGTGAACCTCCATCGAGTGCACTGGTGTGCCGGTCGCGTCGGCCTCACGTGGGGTCACGACCGACCGGGCATCCCAAACATCAGACCACAGGTGCGGCTCAGCGGCGAGTTGGGGCCGACCGGGGTCGGCCGCGGTCTGCCGATCGGAGGCGGGCAGTCGGAGTCGGGCCTACCCGCGCCGGTTAGATTTGCCCGCGTGGACCTGCGTACGGTCGGCTTCGACCACCCCGACGCCCAGACGCTGACCGAGCAGGTGCAGCAGGAGTACGTCGTCCGCTACGGCGGGATCGACCGCTCACCGATCGACCCGCGCGAGTTCGACCCGCCGGGAGGGCTGTTCCTGGTCGGCTACCTCGACGGCAAGCCGGTCGGCTGCGCGGGCTGGCGTACCCCGCCGTACACCCTGCTGCGGCCCGGCGACGCCGAGGTCAAGCGGATGTACGTCGCACCCGAGGCCCGCGGCCGGGGCCTGGCCCGCCGGATGCTGGCCGCCCTGGAACGCGACGCCGCCGTGGCCGGGAAGATTCGGATGGTGCTGGAGACCGGGCTCGGCCAGCCGGAGGCGATCACGCTCTATCTGTCCGCGGGATATACACCGATCCCGTCGTACGGCCTGCACCGCGAGGCTCCCGGCAACCGGTGCTACGCCCGGTCGCTGACGGTCACCACCGGTCCGGCGCCGGAGCAGGTGGGCGAGCCCCAGCCGTAGGTCGGCCGTAGCGCAGTTGCAGGTCGGGGCAGGTCAGCGACAGGTCAGTTGTAGCCGAAGTCCTGCGTCCACCACGGGCCTCCGGATCCGATGTGGGCGCCGACCCCGATCGCCTTGATCTTGCAGTTCAGCATGTTCGCGCGGTGGCCCGGGCTGTTCAGCCAGGCCTGGGTGACGTCCTGCGGCGTCTGCTGGCCGCGGGCGATGTTCTCCGCCGCGGGGGCGTCGTAGCCGGCGGCCCGGATGCGGTCCCAGGGGGTCCTGCCGTCCGGTGTGTCGTGCCCGAAGTAGTCACGGGCGGCCATGTCGTAGGAGTGCGCGTGCGCGGCCGACCGCAGCCGGTCGTCCACTCGCAGCGGTCCACAGCCGGCGCGTGCCCGGGCCTCGTTGGTCAGCCGGGCCACCTGGTCCTCGTAGGAGGTCTCACGGCCGGTGCTCGTGGTCCCCGAGCCGGTGTCCGGCTTCGCGGTGTGCGCGGGCGGCGCCGGCTCACGCGTGCGCAGGGAGGTACGCCGGGGGCGCGGCGAGTCGGCCTTGGACGCCTCGGGCTTGTCCGCCGTCTTCGGCGCAGGGTCGGCGGCCTTCTGCTTGCGCGCGGGGGCGGCCGGCTTGTCCGCCGGGGCGGTGTTCTTCGGAGTCGCGGTGCGCGCCGGCGTGGCCGCGGGCCGCGCCCTCACCGACCTGGCCGGGGTGGGGGTCGGCTTCGCGGCCGGGGCCTCGGCGGCGCGTTCGGGCGTACCCGCACCCTGCGGCGGATCGGCGACCACCCGTGCCCGGCCGGCCTGGGGAGTCGGATCGGCGGACTGGAAGTAGCCGCCCAGCGCGACCGCACCGCCGCCGAGGGCGAGAACCCCGGCCGCCACCAGCGCCGGCGCCATCAGGCGGCGCGAGAGCGGACTCCGACCCCGGTGGCGGGGCTGGTCCGCCTCCTCGTCCCAGTGGGCGTGGTCGCGTCCGTCGTCGTGGTGGAGTACGTCTCGCTCGTCGCGCGCCACGGCTTCTCCCAGGTCCTCGAGTTGCTGGCGGTCGGTGGTCGTGCGGTGTGTTTCAGCCCAGTGGGCGGCACCTGTCGCGAATGTCGGTTAAGACAAGTTGATGTCTGTTGATGTGTGTTACGGAAGGTCCGGCACCGGAATATTAGGGGACTTCGGCAGCGGCAGCGGCAGGTTCGGCAACGGTTTCCCGGTCGGCGAGCGCGTCGGCTCCGGTGTGGCCGTCGGCGAGGGATCCTTCGTCGGCGACACCGTCGGCTCCGGCGTCTTGGTGGGCGTGGCCGTGGCGGTGGGAACGGGGTCCTTCGTCGGCGACCGCGTCGGCTTCGGCGTGTCCGTCGGCGTCGGGCTGCCGGTCGGCGTCGGGTCCTTCGTCGGAGTCGAGGTGGGCGTCGGCGTACCGGTCGGCGTCGGCGTATCCGTGGGTGCGGGAGTACCCGGCGCCGTCGGGTCGCCGGTGGGCGTCGGCTGCCCCGTCGGGCTCGGGTCTTCGGTGTGGCCGGGGCGGTCGGGCGACCGGGTCGGGCCCGGCGCAGCGGTGCGCGGTGCGAGGGCGCCGGGCTCGGTCAAGCCCGCGCCCGGCAGCGGACCGGCGGCGAGCACGAACGGCGACTTCGCCGGCGGAACCTCCGTGGGGGCCGGCTCGCCGGGAACGGGGTTCGGCAGCGCGTCCGGAACGGCGTTCGTGAGGGTGACCGGCAACCCCAGCAGCGCCAGGCCCACGCCGGCCGCGCCGGGACGCTGGGCGGCGGCAGGCAGGAACGGGACCGGCCATGACTGGGCGGACCCCATCTCCGCCACGTGGGCGGTGGACCCGAGGGCGCCGCGGACCGCCCTGGTGGGCGCCGGCGTCGCCGTCGCCCCGCCGGGGCGGAGTGTCGACGCGGCCAGCGCACCGGGCTCGTCGCGACCCTCACCGAGGAGGTACCACCCCACGCCGGTCGCGGCGACACCCACGGCGACGACGCTGGAGAGGACCGAGGCGACCACCAGGGTCGGCCGGGGCCGACGGTGCCGGCCGGGCTGCCACTGGTCGGAGCGCTCCACCGAGGCGAGCTCGCCCGGGTCGGGCGCCGCGTGGTCGTCGTGGGCCCGCGAGGCGGACTGATGGTCGTCGGGCATCGGCACTACTCCTGGAAGGTACGAACACCCCGGTGCCGTCCTCCCCACGGCCACGGGTCCAAAGCCGCCGCAACCATAACTGATTGCCGCAATGCCGCCTTCCGGGCACAGTGCGTCACAACCGGACCAGCCGGACAGCCGGACAGCCGCGCGCCGGGCCGGCCGGGCTAACGAGGCCGGACAGCCGACCCGCTGTCAGCCGCCCGAGGACGCGCCCACCGGCGCGTCCAGCAGAACCGCGTCGATCAGGTCGTGCGCCCACTTCAGCAGCTCGACGTCCCGCAGCGGCTGCCCACCGATCGGGGCGGTGGCCGGACGGGGAACCAGGATGGTGCGCGCCGGCCGCTTGACGATCGTGCGGGGGTACAGCCGCATCAGCCGCAGCTCCTGGCTCTCCCGCAGGTCGGCCGGCGCGAACCTCACCTGGTTTCCCTGCAGGGTCACGTCGGTCAGCCCGGCCCGCTTGGCGTGCAGCCGGAACCGCGCGACCTCCAGCAGGTTGACCACCGGCTCGGGCAGGGTGCCGTACCGGTCGGCGAGCTCCTCCCCCACCTGGTCCACCTCCGCCTCGTCGCGGACGGCGGCAAGCCGTTGGTACATCTCCAGCCGCAGTCGCTGGCTGTCGACGTAGTCGTGCGGCAGGTGCGCGTCGATCGGCAGCTCGACCTTGACGTCGTTCTCCTCCTCGGGGCTGTCGCCGCGGTATTCCGCGACCGCCTCGCCCACCAGCCGGACGTAGAGGTCGAACCCGACGTCGGCGATGTGCCCGGACTGCTCACCGCCCAGCATGTTGCCCGCGCCCCGGATCTCCAGGTCCTTCATGGCCACCGCCATGCCGGCGCCGAGCTCGGTGTTCTGGGCGAGGGTGGCCAGCCGGTCGTGGGCGGTCTCGGTGAGCGGCCGCTCGGCGGGATAGAGGAAGTAGGCGTACGCCCGCTCCCGGCCGCGGCCGACCCGCCCGCGCAGCTGGTGCAGCTGGGACAGCCCGAACAGGTCGGCGCGCTCGACGATCAGTGTGTTGGCGTTGGAGATGTCCAGGCCCGCCTCGACGATCGTGGTGCACACCAGCACGTCGGCGCGCTTCTCCCAGAAGTCGGAGATGACCTCCTCCAGCTGGTGCTCGCCCATCTGGCCGTGCCCGACGCTGACCCGCGCCTCCGGCACCAGCTGCCGGATCCGGGCCGCCGCCTTCTCGATCGTGTTGACCCGGTTGTGTACGAAGAACACCTGGCCCTCGCGCAGCAGCTCGCGGCGGATGGCGGCCACCACCTGGCGTTCGTCGTACCCGCCCACGAACGTCAGCACCGGGTGCCGTTCCTCCGGCGGCGTCATGATCGTGGACATCTCCCGGATGCCGGTGATCGCCATCTCCAGCGTGCGCGGGATCGGCGTCGCCGACATGGTGAGCACGTCGACGCTGGCCCGCAGCGCCTTCAGCTTCTCCTTGTGCTCGACGCCGAAGCGCTGCTCCTCGTCGACCACGATCAGCCCGACGTCCTTGAACGACACCTCCTGGCCGAGCAGCCGGTGGGTGCCGATGACCACGTCGATCTCACCGGTGGTCAGGCCCCGGAGCACCTCCTCGGCCTCCTTGTCGGTCTGGAAGCGCGACAGTGCCCGCACCGTCACCGGGAACGGCGCGAACCGCTCGGCGAAGGTGGAGTAGTGCTGCTGGACGAGCAGCGTCGTGGGGACGAGGACACCGACCTGCTTGCCGTCCTGCACCGCCTTGAACGCCGCCCGCACCGCGATCTCGGTCTTGCCGTAGCCGACGTCGCCGCAGACCAGCCGGTCCATCGGGACGGTCTTCTCCATGTCCAGCTTGACGTCCTCGATGGTGGCCAGCTGGTCCGGTGTCTCGACGTAGGGGAAGGCGTCCTCGAGCTCGCGCTGCCACGGGGTGTCGGCGCCGAAGGCGTGCCCCTGGGTCGCCTGGCGCGCGGCGTACAGCTTGATCAGCTCGCCGGCGATCTGCTTCACGGCCTTGCGCGCCCGGCCCTTGCGCTTGGCCCAGTCCGAACCGCCCATCCGGTCCAGGCTCGGCTGCTCGCCGCCGACGTAGCGGGTCACCTGGTCGAGCTGGTCGGTGGGTACGAACAGCCGGTCGCCGGGCTGGCCCCGCTTGGAGGGGGCGTACTCGACGACGAGGTACTCCCGCGTGGTGCGGTGCTGACCGGTGCCGACCGTGCGCTGCGCCATCTCGACGTAGCGGCCCACGCCGTGCTGCTCGTGCACCACGTGGTCGCCCGGGGTGAGCTCCAGCGGGTCGATGGTGCGCCGGCGCCTCGCGGGCATCCGCCGCATGTCCTTGGTGGACGCACCGGACCGGCCCGCCAGGTCGCCCTCGGTGAGGACGACGGCCTGCGCGGTGGACGCCACGAACCCGTGGTCGATCCGGCCGCAGGTGACATGGACGACCGACGGCTCGGGCGCGTGGTCGAGGTGTTCGTCCAGGCGGGCGGGCAGGTCGTTGCCGCGCAGCACCTCCACCATCCGGTTGGCCGGCCCGTGGCCCTCGGTGACGAACACGATCCGCCAGCCGCGCGCGATCCAGTCGCGTACGTCGGTGAGCGCGCGTTCGGTGTCGCCCTGGTAGGTGTCGACCGCCCGCGCTGCGATCGCGTGCGACTCCACCGCGCCGGTGTCGACGTCGACGTCCAGCGCGACGATCTCGCCCATCTCCGTGCGCAGCGGGGCGGTCGGCGGGGCGTCCTCGGGCTCCAGGGTGAAGGGCGAAAGGCTCCACCAGGCCAGCTCGGTGTCCAGGGCGTGCCGGCGTACGTCGGCCAGCGTGCGGTAGGCCGCCGGGCCGAGGTCGATCGGCGCCTCGCCACCCCCCGCGGCGGCCGCCCAGCTGGCCTCCAGGAACTCCTGGCTGGTCGCCACCAGGTCGTGCGCCCGGCTGCGGACCCGCTCCGGCTCGGCCACCACGACGTGGGTGCGCTCGGGCATCAGGTCGACCAGCAGCTCCATGTCGTCGACCAGGACCGGGGCCAGCGACTCCATCCCCTCCACCGCGTGGCCGTTCGCGAGCTTCTCGAACAGCTCGGCCAGCTCCGGGTGGGCAGCGGCGAGCTTGGCCGCCCGCTCGCGTACCTGGTCGGTGAGGAGCAGCTCACGGCACGGCGGTGCGTACAGGCGCTGCTGCTCGGTGCTGTCCAGCGACCGCTGGTCGGCGACCTTGAACGACCGGATCTCCTCCACCTCGTCGCCGAAGAACTCCACCCGCAGCGGGTGTTCCTCGGTCGGCGGGAAGACGTCCACGATGCCGCCGCGCACCGCGAACTCGCCGCGCCGCTCCACCAGGTCGACCCGGGTGTAGGCGGCGGCCGCCAGCCGGCGCACCAGGTCGTCGAGGTCGATCTCGTCGCCGACGTGCAGCCAGACCGGCTCCAGGTCGGCGAGGCCCTTCACCTGTGGCTGGAGCACGCTGCGTACGGGCGCCACCACGACCTTCGGCGCCGGCGTCTCCTCCGTCGGGTGCACCAGCCGGCGCAGCACGGCCAGCCGGCGGCCCACGGTGTCCGACCGCGGGGACAGCCGCTCGTGCGGCAACGTCTCCCACGCGGGGTAGTAGGCGGCCGCCCACTCGGCGCCGAGCAGGCTCTGCAGCGTCTCGGTGAGGTCCTCGGCCTCCCGGCCGGTGGCGGTGACGGCGAGGACGGTGCGGCCGGCACCGCCGTGGTCGGGGGCGGCGGCCAGCGCGGCGATCGCGAACGGCTGCAGCGCCTTGGGTGCGGTCAGATCCAGCGGGGCGCCGGCGCCCGCCCGTGCGGTCTCCACGGCGGCGGCCAGCGCGGGATCGGCGACGACGAGCTCGACGAGTCCGGTGAGGCTCATGGGTTCCTTCGCGTGCGGAGGAGGTGGGCGGCGACACCCTCGCGGGTGGGGCCGAAACACCACGAACGCCCCGATTCGCGTGGCGAACCGGGGTTGCCCGTCCAGGCTAGCGCGGCCCGCCGACAGTCACCCCGGTGCTCCGTCTCCCTGGCGCTTCGTCGCGCGAACGTCAGCGGGCGGGGTCGCCCGGCGCCGCCACCGCCGGGCGCCGCCACACCGGCGGCTGACCGAGCAGCTGCGCGAGCTCCTCGTCGTACGGCGCGAAGTGGTCGTCCAGGCGGCGGCGGAGCGGCTCGGGCATCGGCTTGCCGGGCCGGGCGTTGTACCGCTCGAAGGATGCCGGCCGCCAGCCGGGCAGGCCGAGGAAGTCGAGGATGCCGGCGAAGACGGGTTCGGGCCGGGTGGAGAAGTCCTCGCTGGAGACCACGTGCACCTGCTCGGGGTCGAAGACGTCGTACAGCCGCCGCAGTTGTTCGACGTAACGCCCACGCGTGAGGTAGGCGTGGTGGCGGTGCGAGTGGCTCACGTAGCTCGGGTCGGTACGCAGCCGCTCCTCCTCACCGGCGAGCCGGCTCTCCTCCAGCTCCAGCGCACCCTCGAAGGTCGGCTCGGTCTCGAAGCCGCGCGCCACCCCGTGCTTGTAGGCGGAGTAGGCGCGTTCGACCGGATCCCGCAGCATGACGATCAGGCGTACGTCCGGGAGGTCCTGCCTGATCCTCGGCAGCGCCAGCGGGTGGTAGAGGTAGTAGCCGCTGGACTCCATCGCCTGGGGTTCGGGTGTCCCGGAGGCGCCGCCGGGGAGCGGGAGCCGCGCGCCGGCCGCCCGCCGCCGGGCGTTGAACCGCAGCGGGAAGTGGCCGCGGTACCACTCCGGGCCGTGGTGGTAGCCGAGGTCGAAGTAGTTGATCCCCTTGTGCAGAACGGGTCCGGCCACCACCGGGTGGGCGATCAGCGCGCGGTGCAGCGCCGTGGTGCCGCACCGCTGGCCGCCGATCACGAGGAACGACGGCAGCAGCCGGTGGCTCGCGGTGAGCCGGCCGAACGCGACGCTGAGCGTACGGCCGGAGTTCTTCACCCAGGGCGGCGCGGACGACCGCAGCGGGTTTCTGCCCGTGCCGGTTCCCTGCATGCTCACTTGTCGCGTACCTCCAGCACCAGGCTCGCCTTGCCCTTGCTCTCGTGCAGGCGGAACTCCGCGCGGTGGTCCAGTCCGACACCGAACGTCAGGCTGCCGGCGACGTTGTGCACCAACAGGATCTGCCGCACCTGCGGCTGCCCGGGCGAGAGGTCGGGTGGCACCGCCAGCCGGCCGCTGACGTTGGGGTTGGTCAGCTTGAACGACACCTGGAGGTAGGCGTTCCCCTCCACCGCGATCGGGTCGTCCTCGGGGTGGGCACGTACGACGTCGACGTAGCGGACGTCGTACTTCGGCACGACCTCGGTGCCGGCGAAGCGGAACGTCACCGTCTCCGACCCGCGTCCGCGTGCGGTGGTCAGCCCGACCAGGCGCGCCCGGGCCGTGCTGGTGTTGGTGCGCGGCTTCACGCTGTACACCCTCGGAGGTACGGGAACCGGGCTCGGCGCCGTCGTCGGCGCGGGAAGGTCGCGCCGGGGAGGCGTCTTCTGCTCGGAGTCGTCGTTCCCTGACACCTGCCGGACCTTCGCCGAGGGAGTCGGCGCCGCCGTCGGCGTGGGCGTGGCGGTCGGTGTGGCCGACGCGGTCGCGCGCGGGGTGGCGGGCGCACCCTGTGCGGCCGGGCGCCCGGCCTCCTGGTCGCCGGAGGAGTTCGAGCACGCACCGAGTCCGACGGCGAGCACGGAGACGGCCAGCAGGGCGCACACCTTCCGGCCGGATGTGACCTCGACGTTCCCGGCGTTCTTCAGAGGCGTCACGATCGGGCTCCGATCAGGAAGGACCACATGGTGGCCTGGGCACTCGCTGAGTCGGCGGTCGCGATCAGCCCGCCCGCCGTGGTCGTGCCGGCGGCGACGGTGCTGTCGGTCGCCAGCGTGGTGACGTGTCCGCCGCCGGTGCCGGTCCCGCTGCGGCGCACCTCCTGCCCGGCCGGGCCCGTCAGCGCCGTGGTGGTCGAGGACTTCTCGGCCCAGTAGCTGACCAGCCGCGGCGCTGTGCCGTCCGGCACCTGGACCGTCGGAGTGGTGTGGGCCGTCCCCGACGTGGTCTCCGACCTGCCCGCGGCGCCGAGCACGACCAGGGCGTTCCCGCGGTAGGCGAGCAGTGTCAGGTCGCCCTTGACATAGATGGAGGTGGTCACCGTGAGGGCCGTTCCCGCATCGCCTGCCTCCGCCACCTTCTGCCAGGCGCGGGTCTGCAGGCCGTTGGTCTGCTGTGGCGCGACGTCGGACCACCCGGTGACACCGGTGGGCCCGGAGACGGTCGCGGTCACGTCGTTGAACGAGCCCAGCAGCAGCAACCGGTCACCGGCCTGCACCGCTGTCGGGACGGTCACCCGGTGGGCCGTGGCGTTGGCGTTGGCTCCGGCCGCCCCGACGAACTCCACGCCGGTCGGAACCGTCGTGGTCGTCGCGGTGTAGGTCGCGGTCGAGGTGGCTCCCTTGTCGTCGGTCACGGTGAGCTTGACCACGTGGTCGCCCGCGTCGGTGAAGGTGTGCGAGACCGTCGGGCCGTCACCGGTTGCGCCGTCGCCGAAGTCCCAGGAGTACTTCGCGATCGTGCCGTCGGCGTCACTGGACGACGTACCACTGAACGTGCACACGAGATAGCGGCAGTCGCCCGAGGCCACGGCCACCGGCGGGTCGTTGGCCGCCGGTGCGCCCAGGGTGGACAGGAACATCGCCCGCGACCGCCAGTTCAGCCCGTCGATCGAGGGGCCGCTGATGATGCGGACCGTCCCGGACACCGGCACGTCGTTCACGAAGTCCACCCGGCGCAGGTTGCCGTCCACCGAGCTGCCCCAGTAGAGGCGGCCGTTGGCGTAGAACATCCCGGTCACCTTGGAGAAGTCGATCTGCGCCGTGCTCGCCGAGGCGGTGAACCGCTGCGCGCCCACCACGTAGCTCTCCACGGTGAACCTGCGGTAGTACAGCGAGGTCTGGCCGTTGACGGTGTAGTAGAGCCGGCCGTCCTTCCAGAACATCCCGGTCGCCGCCGCGACGTCGGTGTGCCAGGCGGCGTCGTTCACGATCTGGTCGGCGAGGTTGACCAGGGTGGCGGCGCCGTAGGTCGTCCCGTCGAAGGTGCGCCGGGTGAACTGCCCGTTGGACCAGCCGGTGTAGATCTGGTTGCCGAGCATGAAGCCGCCGCGCACGCTCGTCCAGTCGATCCCGCCGCCGGGAACGCTCCTGCTGGGACCGGAGGAGGTTTCGGTGACGGCCCGGACGAGCGGCTGGTTGCCGGTCGTGGGTACGACATAGACGTCACCGGGAATCGCGCCGACCGTCGGCCGCGGCGGCGTGGTGCCGCCGGCGAGCGGCAGGAAGCCGATCCGGGCGTGGTACTCGTAGTTGCCCAGCCGGTCGGTGTCGCTGCCCACCCACAGGCCCGCGGACGTGGCCAGCATGTCGAACACGCCGACGCCCTTGGTGCGGCCGGGGTTCCACCGGAACGGCAGACCGGTCGCCGGGTCCAGGGCGGCGATGCCCTCCCGGCTCACCGCGCCCGGACCGGCCTTGTCGCCCGCCCACGGGTTGTTGTGCCAGCGGAAGTGGCCACCGACGTAGACCGCGGCACCGGTCACCGCCACGGCGTAGGTGGTGTCGCCGCCGGTGTACTCGGCCCAGGTCGGGGTGATGCCGGTGCCGCGGGCACGGGTCTCGAACCGGCTGTTGGTGTCGCACGACTTGGGCGGCCCGCCCGCGTAGGCCCCGGTCGTCGTGACGACGAAGTAGTTGCCGTCCGGGGAGATGTCGATGTCGCGCATGTAGGAGTCGAACGACGACGAACAGAACGACGTGCCGTCGCTCTTGACCATGGGGTAGAAGTCGGTCTGCCAGTTGGCGACCGACGCCGAGGTGCCGCCGATGTCCAGCATCGCGACCTGGGATCGGGGCTGCCCGCCGACGACGGTGTAGTTGCCGATGGTGACCAACGTGGAGCGGTCCGGCGAGACGTCCATCTTCAGCACCTGCACCACGCCGCCGTTCTTCGGGCCGGCGTACTGCACCTGCATGAAGGGGTCGTACGCACCGGTGGTGGCGTTGATCGTCGCCAGTCCCGGCTGGGCGCGGCCGTTGACGGTGCCGAAGGTGCCGGCGATCCACAACCGGCTGCCCACCAGCCGCATGTCCTTGATCCGGCCGTTGAGCGTCGGGCTGGTGAAACCCGATGTCAACTGGCCGTTGGCAACGTTGAGTTTCGCGATGCTTTTCGCGGTGGTCACGCCGTTGACGGTGTTGAAGAAACCGCCGGCGTACACCGTCGAACCGTCGGCCGACACGATCAGTGTCGTCACCTCACCGTCGGTGCGGGGATTGAAGGTCGTGCTCACGACTCCGGTCGTGGCGCTGAAGGCGACGATGTTGGAGCGGTTGTAGATCGTGCTTCCGTCGGCGGAACTCACCTGGGAGAACTCACCACCCAGAATGATCATGCCGCCGACCTGGACGATCGACATGACCCGTCCGTCGAGCACATGGGGTGTCCAGTTGACCGGATCGGCACTGACGACCTTCGACTGCGGAACCTGCACGGCCGACGCCTGGGAGGGCAGCACGACCGTCGCCAGGGCGACCAGCATCAGGGCAGCGGCAACACGCATGCGGCGTAGCAACACGAGTTCCCCCCAAGGAACGAATCCCCGCCGGCGCCCCAGGATCCGAAGCGGGTTGTCGGCCAGCGCGGCAAGACGCCGCGTATGGATGAATGGTGCCAGCAGAAGTCCCCCACGACCAGAAAAGTAACCATATCTTTCTGAACGACACCGATGCCCAGGCCGGTCTCGTATCCTCGGGGGATAATCGGGGCGGATCCGTGCAGGTCCCGCAGTGTGAGGACGGTGCAACTTCCCTGCCCTGACGGCCCGCCGGCCTTTCACGCAAGCCATCCTGGGGGTTCATCCGGTGCGGGACGAGCAGCACGAGAGTGCGCGGAACGCCACGCTCGCGACGCGTCCGGTGACACCTTCTCGGGCGACACCTTCTCCGGCGACCGATCCACCGTCCGCCGACCCGTCGGCGACGACCCGAGCAACGACGACCGCGACGGTGACACCTCCGGTGGGCACCGGGTCGGTCGGTTCGTGGACCACCCCGAAGGTGTTCCGGCCCGGTTGGCCGCTGACGGCACTCTTCCTGTTGTTCCCGTTGTGGTGGGTGTTCGGCCTCACGTCCTTCGCCTTCGTGATCTTCGCGGTGCCGCTCGCCGTCGAACTCCTCCGCCGGCGCGCACTGCGCGTCCCCCGCGGCTTCGGCACCTGGCTGTTGTTCCTCACCTGGGTGCTGGCCGGCGTGACCATGCTGTGGAGCGACGCACCCACCGGTGAACCCGGTGGCGGTGGCGCCGGGCGGCTGATGGTCTTCGGCTTCCGTGCCGCGATGTATCTCGCCGCGACCGTCTTCCTGCTCTACGTCGTGAACGCCGACGAGCGCCGGCTGCCGACCCGGCGGGTGCTGCGGTTGCTGGGGTTCATGTTCGTCGTCACCACGTGCGGCGGGCTGCTCGGCGTCGTGGCGCCGTCACTGGAGTTCCGTTCGGTGCTGGAGCTGGTGCTCCCGCACGGGCTGGCGGGCAACGCGTTCATCAACCCGATGATCCATCCGGCCGCGGCCGAGACCCAGAACATCCTGGGGTACGAGGAGGGCCGGCCGATCGCGCCGTTCGCGTTCGCCAACTCCTGGGGCGCCAACTATTCGCTGTACCTGCCGTTCTTCCTGCTGGCGTGGTTCGGCCCCGACGCGGGGTGGCGGCGCCGGCTGGCGCCGTTCGTCGTGCTGCTCAGCCTGGTGCCGGTGGTCTACTCGCTGAACCGCGGACTGTGGGGCGCGCTCGGCGTCGGCATCCTCTACCTCGCGCTGCGGCTCGCGGCGATGGGCAGGGTGTGGGCGTTGCAGGCCGTCGTCGCGGCCCTCCTGCTCGGCGCGATCGCGTTCGTGGCCAGTCCGCTCGGGACGATGGTGCAGGCGCGGCTGAACGCACCGCACTCCAACGAACGCCGGGGGCAGCTCGCCACCGACACCGTACGCAACGTGGTGGAGGGGTCGCCGATCCTCGGCTTCGGATCGACCCGCAACGTGCGCGGCAGCTACTTCTCCATCGCCGGTGGCTCGACGCCGGACTGCCCCGCCTGCGGTGTGCCGCCGCTCGGCACCCAGGGCCAGCTGTGGATGGTCGTCTTCTCCCAGGGCCTGGTCGGGCTGGCGTTGTTCCTCTACTTCTTCGCCCGGCGGTTCTTCGCCCACTGGCGAGATCAGGCTGCCCTGAGCATCGCGGGTTGCGTCGCGCTCATCTTCTGGGTCATCGAGTTGTTCGTCTACGACACCCTCGACTCCCCGCTGTTCACGGTGATGATCGCCGTCGGGCTGACGGCCCGGATGTCCCGAACGGAACGAAGGGCGGTGGGTGCGCGATGAGCGAGCTGCCGTACCCGGCCACCGAGGACCGCCACCAGACCACGATCGAGGCCCTCCTGGAGACCACCCGGATGCTGTGGCCGGGCCCCGCGTGCAGCCGGGTCGAGGGGTCGATGCCGCGCGGGCATCGGGTCGTACGCGAGTACGCACTGCTACCGGACCGCTGTCAACCTCGCCTTGCGCTGCCCGTCGGCGCGCCCCGGGCCGCGGCCGAGCTGTTCCGGAAGTACAGCCAGGGGCTCTCCCGCCGCGAGCGGTACAGCCGGGCCGCGATGGCCCGGCTGGTCGGCACCCGCCTCGGCAACCGCGCCGTCACCCGGCTCCTCCCGGAGCGGCTCACCATCAGCGTGCCGGCCGGGCGTGTGGTCGAGTCGATCGAGGACCACCTCTCCCGACTGCTGGACAGCGAGGTGCTGGTCACGGTCGGCGTCGGACCGCCCCGTGCCAATCGCAAGCCGATCCTGCGGGTGCTCACCCCCGACGGCCGTACTCGCGCCTTCGTGAAGGTGGGGTTGTCGCCGGTGACCACCGAGCTCGTCCGGGGCGAGGCCGAGGCGCTGGCGGCGTACTGGTCCGCCGGTCCGCCCGGCCGGCTCGTGCACGCGCCCCGCGTGCTGCACCACGGCCGGTGGCGTTCCCTCGAGCTGCTGGTCATCGAGCCCGTACTCCCCGGCCGTGCCCGCTGGAGCCGGCCGGACGTACCCACCGCCGCGATGGCGGAGCTCGGCACCCGGCTCGGCACGAGCCGCCGCCCGCTCGACCGCAGCCTGGTCTGGGAAGGCGCCCGGTCCAGCCCGCCGGCGTTGACCGACCCGGACCAGGCGGCCGCGCTCGCTCGGGTCGTCGCCACCGTGGAGCGGCGCTTCGGCTCGACGCGGTTGACGTTCGGCGCGTGGCACGGAGACTGGACGCCGTGGAACATGGCCTGGGACGGCGACCAGGTGCTGCTGTGGGACTTCGAACGCTTCGCCGTCGGTGTCCCGCTCGGCTTCGACCTGGCGCACTACCGCCTGCAGTCGGTGCTGCGCTCGCACGGGGAGACGGCCGCGGCCGAACGCGCGCGGGCCGGACTGCTCACCGGCGGCCGGGCTGCCGGGACATCCACCCGGGCACCCACCCGGGCGTCGGCGGGGGACGCCGCGGGCGAGTGTGCGCCGGGTGATGATCCCGAGGCCGTCCAGGTGGCCTATCTCGTCGAGCTCGCCCGCCGGTACGCACTTGCCAGCCAGCCCGTCGAGGGCAGGCCGTTGCGCGCCCGGACCGCCTGGCTGATCGCGTTGCTGAGCGAACTGGTGGGCCGGTGAGCGACACCTCGCCGGACACGCCGGACACGCTCGAGGTGTCGGGGTACTCGCGGTTCGTACGCCGGCACTGGCTGGTGTGCTGCCTGCTCGGCCTGGTGGGGTTCGCGATCGGCATGCTGGGTCCGCTGCGCGCGCCGGCGACCTACCGGTCGACGGTCGAGGTGTTCGCGCCGGCGACGCCGGCCTACCTCGCGATCTCGGTCGACCCGGCGGCGCCCGCCGTCGACCCACGGGAGTGGACCCAGGACACCGAGGCCGCGTTGCTGCTGTCCGAACCCGTGCTCACCGCGGTCGCCCGGCGGCTTCCCGGCCACCCCGACCCCGCGACGCTCACCGGCCGGGTCGAGATCTCGGTGCCCACCAGCACCCGGGTGTACCAGATCGGCTTCACCGACACCGACCCGCGGCGAGCCCAGGAGGGAGCGCGGGTGCTGGCCGTGGAGTTCGCCCGCTACCGGGCGAAGGTGCTGGCGGCGCGCGCCGAGCGGGTGGCCACGGCGCTGGACTCCCGGCGTCATTACCTGCAGAACCTGCTGGACGACATCCCGGTGCCCGGCAGCGTACGAAACGACGACCGCGACGGCGACTCCGACGACCCCTCTCCCGCGCCCGCCAACCTGGTGCCGCGCGGTCAGATCCAGGCCCAGATCGGCGAGATCGACGACGCGCTGACCGCGACCGCGTTCACCGGGGCCAACACCGCGGCGGTAGTACGGTCGGCCACCCTCCCGGAGCGGCCCGAACGCCACAACCCCGAGGTGCCGCCGATGTCCGGGCTGATGGCCGGGCTGGCGGCCGGGCTGGCCGTCGGCGCGGTGCGCGAGTGGAAGCGCCCGGCGGTACGCGACGTCGCCGAGGTCACCGCCGCCACCGGCCTTGCTCCGGTCGCCGTCCTGAGCCGGCGGGGCCTGCGACGTCCCGCGGGCCACCGGGAGGCAGCCGACCTGCACCCGCTCGCCGTCCAGGTCCGCCTCATCCTCGGCGCGGAGCCCCTGAAGAACTCGACCGGCGCCTCGACCGGCCCGTCGGCCGCCGATCCCCCGGTCGTGCTCGTCACCGGGCACTGCACGGACGAACTGACCGCCGCCGTCGCCGACCATCTGCGTACGGCACTGGCCTCCGCCGGCCACGCCGCCGGCGACGAGCCACTGGTGAACGCCCGGGTGCCCACCAGCCGTCCCGATGCCAGGGACACCTTCGCGCTCGCCCGGGCCGCGGACGTGGTGCTGCTGGTCGCCGACCTCGCGCACAGCACCCGCACCGAGCTCGACCGGTGCGCCCGCCTCCTCACCCGGGCGGCGGGACCGCGCGTCGCCACCGTCGCGGTCGGCGACGCGAGGACAGGTCGCCCTCCCGCGGCCGGTCGTACTCACCCGGCTCATCCGACCCATCCGACCCAGCGGGTCCTCGACCGCGCGAGCCTGCCGGCCTCGCCCGCAGCGAACGCCGAACGGAGCGACACCTGATGGACACCCAGCCCACGCCCTCCACCGCGCCGTCCACCACCGCGCCGTCGGCCGTACCGCCGGGCATGCCGCTGGTCTCGGTCGTCATCGCCACCCGCGACCGGCCCCAGCTCCTCCGCGTCGCCGTGCGGGCGGTCCTCGACCAGGACTACGCCGGCCCGGTCGAGTGCGTCGTGGTGTTCGACCAGGCGCCGCCGGACACCTCGCTCGCCACGGACCCGGAGGAGGACCCGGACGCGGACCCGGACGCGGACGCCGGCGCCGCACCGACCCGCTCGGTCCGGGTGGTCGGCAACGTCCGTACGCCCGGCCTGGCCGGCGCCCGCAACTCCGGCATCGACAGGGCGGCCGGTGAGCTGGTCGCCTTCTGCGACGACGACGACGAGTGGCTGCCGGAGAAGCTGCGGCTACAGGTCGCGCAGCTGTCCGCCACCGGGGCCGACGTGGCCGTGTCCGGGATCGAGGTGCACTACGGGGACCGGGTGATCACGCGGGTGCCGGCCGCCTCCGACGTCGTGGCCACCTCGATCGCCCGCCGCCGGGTGATGGAGGCGCACCCCTCGACGGTCCTCGTGCGCGCCCGGGCGCTGCGCGAACGCATCGGGCTGGTGGACGAGAAGATCCCCGGCAGCTACGGCGAGGACTTCGACTGGATCCTGCGCGCGGCGCAGGCCGGGCCGATCGCCGTCGTCGAACGCCCACTGGTGAAGGTGTTGTGGGGCAGCCAGTCGTACTTCTCCGACCGCTGGGCGACCATCATCGAGGCCATCGACTACGGCCTGGTCAAGCACGAGGTGCTGCGTACCGACCCCGTCGCCCAGGCACGGCAGCAGGGCCGGAAGGCGTTCGCCTACGCCGCCATCGGTGACCGCAGAGCTGCGCTGCGCTGGGCCCGGCACACCCTGCGGCTCAACCCGCGCGACCCGCGCGCCTACGCCGCGATCGTGGTCGCGCTGGGACTTGTGTCCGCGGACCGGGCGATGCGGCTGGCGAACTCCGCCGGCCGCGGCATCTAGTCGGGCCTGGTAGGGATCAGGCCTGGCGGAGGTCAGGCCTGGAAGAGGCCGGCGACCAGCGAGCCGAACCGCTGCACGGTCGCCTCGGTCTGCCGCTCGTCGTCGGTGTCGCCGCGCCGGACCATCGCCGGATCGGCCAGCGCCGCGTCCAGCAGGATCTCGAATTCGTGCTGGGTGGTCGCGGTGAGTACCTGCCCGGTCTGCGCGAGCCGGTTGGTGAAGAGGTACTGGTGGTCGTCGACGTGCTCACCCCACCGCGCCCGTCGCGGAACGACGATCGGCCGGCGGCCGAGACGCCGGGCCTCGACGATGGTGGTCGGCCCGCCGTGACACACGAGCACCTGCGCCTGGTCCATCCAGGTGTTGAGCTCGCCGGGTTCGACGTAGGCAAGGCCACGGGCGTGCCGGGGAGGCATGGACGTGCCGTACTGGATCATGCAGTCGTCGGCGGGAAACCGTCGGCTCCATTCGTCGACCCAGCGAACGAGGCGGTGGAACGGGTGGTGGTCGGTGCCCACCATGGTGAGGACTCGCATGTTGCTCCGCCTGGTTCTAAAGGAGGGTCCCCACCACGTGGGAGCCCTTGTAAAGCGTGGCTTGCTCTTCCCACTGGACGCAGAAGAGGGACGACAGCGGCCGGCACAGTCGCCCGGTGAGGGTGCGGCTGTCGAGCCGGTCGTAGACCTCGAGGTAGACGGTTCGGATCCGCATCAGCCGGGCGACCAGGAAGAACGGGAACGCCACGCCCGCGCCGGTCGAGACCACGAGTTCGGGACGTTCACGGGTGATGACGCGCACGGCCAGCACAAGGTTGCGTACGAGGTTGGGCAGATTGCGGGTCGTCGGGAAGTACGCCCACGCGACGTGTTCGTCGCGGAGTCTCGCCTTGGCGTCCTGGGTCGCGAAGGTCACCCACGTGCGCTCCCGCCCTTCCCACCAAGGCTTCAGGGCAAGGAGCTGGGCGAGGTGGCCGCCGCTGGAGCCCACCAGGAGCAGGCGCTGCGGGTGCGTGGTGACCGCCTCTTCGGCCGGTGCGGCCTCGTTGATCACGTGCATGTTCGCCCCCCCGACGATTGTGAGCACGATGCGTGGTGAAAGGTCCGGAAAAAGACGATCTTGTGGGTACGGAGAAGTGCTGAGGCTCGAGGTTGAACGTCGTGATGGCGGAGAGGGTCCCATGAACACCGGATCGTTGCTGAAGCTAGGTACTACCCACCGCTTGTGGGCGTCATAAACCAATTGTTCCTCAGAAGATTGAGGAAAGCACCCGGACGCGCACGACCGTTGCCGACCGGCAACAATCGTTCCAAACGACACCGAAACGACGGCCGCTGGACTACCGTCTGTCCAGCACGGCACGTGGAGTTGGGGGGTTCATGCGCGACGACGACAACGCGTCCGCGCTCACGTCGTTCGTCCTCGACGCACTCCGTCGCCACCTCGCTCTCCTGATCGTCCTCGGCGTGGTGTGCGGCGCGGCCGGCGCCGGGGTGGCACTGCGCAAGGGTCTGCACTACACCGCGAGCGCCTCGATCCTGTTGAGCCCCCTGCAGGGGAATCCGTACACCCCCGACGGGCGCGGCGACCAGCTCGTCAACCTCCAGACCGAGGCACAGCTCGTCAGCACCAACGGCGTGGCGTCCGACGTCCGCCGCCGGCTGCACCTGGCGCAGAGCATGGAGGAGATCCGCTCCCACGTCCTCGTGGAGAACCCCACCAACACCCAGGTGCTGAAGGTGTCGTACACCGCCGGCTCCGCACGCGACGCGGTCCGCGGGGCGCAGGCGTTCGCCGACTCCTATCTCGCCTACCGCGAACGACGTGCGAACTCCGTGATCAGTTCCCAGCTGGGCAAGATCCGCCAGCAGCAGGCCAAGACCCAGCGGTCGCTGAACGAGGTGAGCGACGAGATGGGCCGGTCGGACACGACCGACTCCCGGCGGGCCTATCTCGCCGAACGCCTGAGCGCGCTGGCCTCCCAGCTCGCCAGCCTGGAGACCGAGACCAGCACCCTGACCGCCACCGACCAGTGGCCCGGCCAGGTGATCAGCTCCGCCGCGCCGGACCCGGGCACCGGCTTCCGCGACGCGATCGTCCTCGGCGGTGCCGGCGTTGTCGCCGGCCTGCTGCTCGGCATCGCCCTCGCCCTGCTGCGGACCCGGATCGACCTGCGCCTGCACCACCCCTACGACGTGGAACATCTGGGCATCCGGCTGCTCGGCCTGGTCGGCCCCGGCCGGCGGATGCGGCTGCGCCGGTCCACCACCGACCCGATCGACCTGTCCGAGCCCTACCGCGCGCTGCGCACGTCGGTCGTCACCGGCGTCGACGCCCCGCCGGTGACGCTCGCGGTGACGGGGATGTCGGACGGAATCGCCGCCGCCCCCGAAGCCGCCGGGCTCGCGGTGGGCCTGGCCCGAGCGGGGTTCGGTGTCGCGGTCGTCGACACCACCGGCGAGGTGTCCCGGCTACTCCTCGGAGGCGGTTCGCAGCATCCCGGGTTGTCCGAACTCCTCGCCGGTATCGCCGACCTGACCGAACTGCTGGTGGAGCCCGAGGACAACCTCGTCGTGCTCCCGCTCGGCTATCCCGCCCGGCAGACGATGGACCAGCTGCTGTCCGACCCCATGCGGGCGACCCTGGCCAGGCTGCGGGACTGGTACGACTACGTGATTCTCTGCGGGCCGCCGGCCGCCGGAGCCGACGGGCAGGCGCTGGCCTCGCTGGCCGACGGCGTGGTGCTCGTCGGCGCGGTCGGCGTCACCACCCGTACCGAGCTGATGGTCGCGACCGCCGCACTGGAACACGTCCACGCCAGCCTGCTCGGCGTGGTGATGGTCGAGGGGGTGTCGCCACGACGCTCCGGCGGCGGCCACTCCCGGCGCGCCGAACGCCGCGAGGAACGCCGGGAGGAGCGCCGGGAACGCAGGGCACGCGGCGGGCGGTCCGGGCACGGCCGCGCCCTGCCGGCGGACGGACTCGGAGCGGGTACGGCGCGGGCCAGGCCGGTGCCCCGGAAGGGCACCACCGAGGCACCACCGGTGATCGACACCACCCGGCGGCGACGGATCAGGCCGAGCGGACCGCGTCCTGCGTCCGCCCCGTCGGAGTCCGGGCAACCCGCGGCGGGGCCGGCGACGTCCGGGCAGGCAGCTCCGGAACGACCGGAACCGACCCGTCCCGGGGCGGTACCTCGGGCCGGAGCACATCCGACCAACGGCGACCACTGGTCGCCGGACCCGACCGCGGACACCACGGTCGACGAACCACTCGACCGGCCACGGTCCTAGGGGGAACACGCGGTGAGTGCGGTGAGTACGGCCGGTACGACGAGTACCCCGTCCATCCAACGGCTGGCACGTAACGGAATTCTCAACCTGGCCGGCACGCTCGTCGGCGGGGCGGCGAGCATCGCCCTGGTCGTGGTGGTCGCCAACGGCGTCCCCCAGGACGTCGCCGGGCTGCTGTTCGCGGCCACGTCGTTCTTCCTGATCGTCACCGCGATCTCCGGCCTGGGGACCGACGTCGGCCTGGCGCACACCATCCAGCGGCAGCTCGCCGTGGGCAGTCTCGCCGGCGCGGTGCGCACGGTGTGGATCGCGCTGCGCCCCGTCCTCGGGTTGAGTGTCGTCGCCGCGGTGGCGGTCTGGCTGGCGGCGCCGTGGCTCGCGACGGTGCTGGGCAGTGGCGACGGCGGTGGCGCCGCGAGCGTGCAGCACGGCGCCACGATGACGGCGATGCTGCGCGTCCTCGCGGTCAGCCTGCCGGTGGCCACGGCGTACGACACGATCCTCGCCGCCACCCAGGCACACCAGACGATGCGGCCCAACGTCATCGTGGAGAAGCTCGGCCGGCTGCCGGGGCAGATCCTGTGCATCGCGGTCGTCCTGCTGCTCGGGGCCGGTCCGGTGTGGCTCGCGGTGGCCTGGGTCGCGCCGTACGCCGTCGGCCTGGTCGGCGTGGCGTGGTGGTACCGCTCGATCGTCGCCGCACTGCGGTCCGCCCCGGCCGGCGACGCCCCCGGTGAGGGCCCGGTGGACGCCGCGCCGGCGGCCACCCTCGCCCGTGACTTCTGGGGGTTCACCGCGCCCCGCGCGCTGGGCCGGATCTGCCAGGTCGCGCTGCAGCGCTCGGACATCGTGCTTGTCGCCGCGCTGCTGTCCCCGCGCGACGCCGCCGTCTACACCGCCGCGACCCGCTTTCTCGTCCTCGGCCAGCTCGGCGTCCAGGCCATCCAGCAGGTGCTGCAGCCGCAGTTGGCGGCGTTGTTCGCCCGCGCGGACCTGGCGGGGGTGCGCGAGTCGTTCTCGGCGTCGACCGCCTGGCTGATGGCGCTGGCGTGGCCGATCTACCTCTGCAGCGCGGTCGCCGCGCCGGTGCTGCTGAAGGTCTTCGGCGGTGGGTACGAAGCCGGCCGGGCCACGGTGGTCATCCTGGCCCTCACCATGCTGGCCACCACCGCAACGGGTTCGGTGGACGTCGTGTTGCTGATGGCCGGGCGCAGTCGGCAGAGCCTGGTCAACAACGCCGCCGCCCTGGTCGTCGACGTGGTCCTCGTCGTCGTGCTGGTCCCCCGGCTCGGCATCACCGGTGCGGCGGTCGCGTGGGCGGCGGCGCTCGCGGTCCGCAACTCGCTGCCGATGCTGCAGGTGCGGCGGGCGTACGGCGTGATGTCGTTCGGCCCGGCCGTGCTGTGGGTCGCCGCCGCGGCGACCCTGTGTTTCGGCGTGGTGCCGCTGCTGGTGCACCTCGTGGCGCCGATGAACGTCGGTGTGGTGATCGGCTGGCTGGTCCCGATGTGCCTGGTCTACGCCGCGCTGTTGTGGAAGGGCCGGCACCACCTGCAGCTCGGCGCGTTCCGGACGGCGCTGGCGTCGGTGCCCCTTGCCAGGATCGGAACCCCGGTCCGGCGCCTGCACGGCCGGGCCCGGCAGACCGCCGGGCAGGGACTGCTGGCCGGGGTGGGCGCGCTGCGGCGGCTGCCGCTCCCCCACGGCGCCCGGGTCGCGCTGTCCACGCTGGTGCTCCGCCGGCCCGGGCTGGCCCGGGTGCCGCTGGACCGGCTGCTGCTCGGCATCCAGGACGGCGTACCCGCGACCACCTACGCCGCGGAGTTCGACGACCTGCTGTGGGCGTCCACGCCGATCGCCCGCGGGCCGCACGCCGGCCTGCTCCGGCTGGCGGCCGACCACCGTGCGCACGGTGACGGCGAGCTGACCGACGAGGCCATCCTCGCCTCGCCGTACGCCGAACACGCCCGGCGCTGCCTGCGGCTGACCGGACGCTACTTCTGGGCCACCGACGAGCGCGGAGTGGTGGAGGTAGCCCGGTCGTTCCTTGCCCGGGCGTCCGTCACCGACCCGTCGGAGGACGTACCGTCGCCGGTCGCGGTCGGCACCGCCGTGGGAACCGCCGTCGCCACCGGCGGTGCCGCCACCGAGGGTGCCGCCGGCCCGGTCCCGACCACCGGCTCGGCCGTCGAAGCCGCCGCCGGGCCGTCGGCGGACGACGGTGGTGGTGAGGAGGAGGAGGAGGAGGAGCCGGTGCGGGCCGGGCAGAGCGGCGCGTCCGATCCGGTTCTGGTGGCGCCGATCCGCGACTCCGACTGCTTCCAGGTGCTCGACGGCCACCACCGCCTGGCGCTGCTCGCGCACCGCGGAGCGGAGTCCGCCTCGGTCAAGGTCAAGCGGGTTCCGGTGACGACGCCGCTGCAGGACCTGCTGGGGCAGATGAGCTGGATCGGCGGGAAGAAGGAGCTGTACCAACCGATTGACGCGCCGGAGCTGCAGCGCAGCTGGACGACCGTACGCCGCTGCACCGACCGGCTGTCGATGATGGAACGCCGGCTGGCGGCCGAGGGCGTCGACGGCCCGGGCCACAGCTACCTCGACGTGGCCTGTTGCTACGGGTGGTTCGTGCACCAGCTCGGGCAGCGCGGGTTCGCCGCCGAGGGCATCGAACGCGACCCGCTTGCGCCGCGGCTCGCCGCCGGCATCTACGGGCTGGACCCGGCCCGGATCACCACGGGCGACGCCGTGGACTTCCTCCGTGCCGCCCGCGACGCCGGCCGCACGTGGGACGTGGTGTCCTGCTTCAGCCTCCTGCACCACTTCGTCCTCGGGCGGGCGAGCGTGTCCGCGGAGGAGCTGGCCGGACTCCTGGATTCGGTGACCGGGCGAGTGCTGTTCCTCGACACCGGCCAGGAGCACGAGGCGTGGTTCGCGCGGTCGCTGCGCGGCTGGGACACCGAGCACGTCGCCCGCTTCCTCACCACCCACACCGGCTTCGACCGGGTGGTCGACCTCGGGCCGGACGAGGACGCGGTGGCGCCGTACGCCGACAACTACGGCCGGCATCTGTTCGCCGGAATCCGGACCGCGGGTCAGCGCGACGCGCAGCGGTAGCCAGGAGGCCGGCTGCCGCGGCCGGAGACGCCGCTGGCCCGTACGCCTGGGGCGCCGGGCCAGTCGGTCGTCAGCCGTCGTCGGTCGTCGTCGTTCGGCCGTGGTTTCCTGTTTCGGCCTAGGGGTTGAAGTACGGCATCAGCCCCGTGGTGCGATAGGCCTGCAACGACGCCGTCGTGGAGTCGATGCGGGTGGCTCCGACCGTACGGTCGGCGGCGGCATTCCAGTACACCATCGCCTTCACCGCCGGCCAGTTCTTTGCCTGTGACCCCAGCGCCTTGAAGAAGTCCGGCTTTCCGGCCGGATTACCCGGCTGTTCACCGACTCCCCATTCGGAGAGCATCAATGGCTTTCCGGGCGCGAACTGCGTAGCCCAGGAATAGAAGCCGGGCCACTTCGGGTACTCGGGGAATTTCCGATTGAAGAGATCGGAAACGGGACCCCAGTATGAACCGCTACCGAAGATGTAGGGGTCGTAGGAGATCCAGTCGACCACGTCGTTGCCGGGGTACAGATCCTCGAACCACGGCTGGCTTCCCCACTTCGGCGAACCGATGTAGTTCATCACCGTGACGATCTGGGTGGCGCCGTCTCCGCGCAACCGCTGGACGACGTGGCGATACATCGCGCGGTAGTCCTGGGCGGTGTAGCCGGATCCCGTCGTCTGCCGGACCTCTTCCTCCGGCTCGTGGTGGATCGTGAGGAAGAACGGCTTGTTGAAGTTGGCCTTGATGTAGGCGGCCAGCGAGTCCAGCCTGTCGTCCTGCGCACCCGCCGCCACCTGGGCCCAGGTCTTCCCGCCCTCGGGCTTGTAGTTGATCGAGAGCAGGCGCTCCTTGCCTGCCTGGTTAGCCCGGGCTATCTCCGACGACGTCGGGAACAACTGTCCGGACGAGTGGTAGTAGTGCACGATGTTGACCGGCCGCTGAATCTGGTTCTCGAAATTCGTCAGCGCGGTGTCCCAGCTTTCCCCGGCGAGGGGATTGGGGGCGACGCCCCACCACGTGCCACATTTCGGCGTGAGTTTTGTACCCACGCCACAAGTGCTCTTGACGACGCCGCCCCCCGGCGCCGGCTTCTGGCCTGGTTGACACGCGGCACCGGCAATCAGCACGACCGCGAGTAATGCTGCGAGAAAAAGTTTTCGAAACACGGTGGCCCCTCCCGTCTGGCCAATTCATTCACCATAGGCAGGGGTCGTTGTCGGCCTCAGCCAAACGAAGCTGTGTGTCCGACAAAAATGAGTTCCCAGTGGGCCGGAGGGTAAACATGAAAATGCCGGCTCCACGCACCCCCCGGGCGCGAAGCCGGCACCTACGTACCCACCGACTCCCTGAGCCCGGAGAAAGTTGCATGCGAGATCGAACCGTGATCTGAACGTCGTGGTCAACCCTCGCGGGCGCGGACGGGTGCCGACGGGTCGGCCGGGCGGGCCGGAAGTCAGCCGTGCCAGGTGTTCTGCGCACGGTCGAGGCCCTCGGCCACCAGTGCCTCCACCGCGTCCGCGGCGTTGTCGACGAACAGCGGGACTTCCTTGCGCTCGGCCGCGGAGAAGCCGGACAGCACGAAGTCGGCCGGGTCCTGGCGCCCGGGCGGGCGGCCGATGCCACACCGCACGCGATGGAAGTCTCCGGTGCCCAGAGAGCGACGGATCGACCGGAGACCGTTGTGCCCGTTGTCGCCGCCGCCGAGCTTGAGCCGCAGTGCGCCGAACGGGATGTCGAGCTCGTCGTGGACGGCCACCACGCGCTCGGGTGGAACCTTGTAGAAGGTGGCCAGGCTCGCCACCGGGCCGCCGGTCTCGTTCATGTAGGACCGGGGCCGGGCCAGCACGACGCGGACGCCGGGGACGCCGCCGAGGCGGCCTTCGAGCACGTCGGCGCGGCCACGTGGGTGCGGCCTCAGCTTCCCGCCCACCCGGGCGGCCAGCAGGTCGAGGACCTGCTGGCCGATGTTGTGCCGGTGGGCGGCGTACGTGGGCCCGGGATTACCCAGGCCCACGACCAGCCAAGGGCCTTCGGACATGCGGTCGGACATGCGGTCGGACATGGAGGGTTACGCAGGTCGGGCCGGTGAGCGGCTCGACTACTCCTGCTCGCCGGACTCCTCGCCGGCGCCTTCCTCGGTCGCCTCGGGCTCGGCGGCCTCGGCACCCTCGGCCGCACCCTCGCCGCCCTCGATCTCGGCTTCGGCCTCGGCCAGCTCGCTCTCGACCTGCTCGGCGGTCGGCGCGGCGGTGATGTTGACGACCAGCGTCTCCGGCTCCAGGTGCAGCGTCGTGCCGCGCGGGAGCGAGATGTCCTTGGCGAGGATCTGCGTGCCGACCTCCAGGCCCTCGATGGAGACCTCGATGCCCGCGGGGATGTGCGTGGCCTCCGCCTCGACGGACAGGGTGGTGTGCTCGGTGGAGACCAGCGAGCCGGGTCCGGCCTCACCGGTCAGCGTCACCGGCACCTCGACGACGACCTTCTCGCCACGGCGGACGATCAGCAGGTCGACGTGCTCGAGGAAGCCCTTGATCGGGTCGCGCTGGACCTGCTTGGGGATCGCGAGCTCGCTGCGCTCACCCAGGTCGACGTCGAACAACGCGTTGGCGGTCTTGAGCGCGAGCATCAGCTCGTGACCCGGCAGCGTGATGTGCACCGGAGCGCCGCCGTGGCCGTACAGGACGGCGGGCACCAGACCCGCGCGTCGGATCCGTCGTGCCGCGCCCTTGCCGAACTCGGTGCGGGACTCGGCCTTGATCTTGACCTCGGACACGGAAAAAACTCCTCAGGAACGTGCGACGTCGGCTGCGGTCGATGGCTGCTCGGCGGCGCACATGTCCGCAACCGCGTCGATCACGGAGCCGGATATGGGCGTCCCTCGCCGAGGCAACCGGGAAAGAATACCTGCCGGTCTGTCAGGGGACGCGCAGGGGTCCGCCGAGTCGCGGATGAGAAACCCGCTGGTGATCAGCTTGCGCCGTTGAACAGGCTGGTCACCGAGCCGTCCTCGAACACCTCGCGGATCGCACGGGCGATCATCGGGGCGATGGACAGCACCGTCAGCGTGTCGAAGCGGTGCTCCTGCGGGATCGGCAGCGTGTTGGTGACCACGACCTCGCGGATGCGGGAGTTCTTCAGCCGGTCCACGGCGGGGTCGGACAGCACGCCGTGCGTCGCGGCCACGATCACGTCGGAGGCGCCCGCGTCGACCAGGGCCTCGGCCGCCTTCACCACGGTGCCGCCGGTGTCGATCATGTCGTCGACCACCACTGCCGTACGGCCCTCGACCTCACCGACCACGCGGTTGGCCACCACCGAGTTGGGGACGTTGACGTCGCGGGTCTTGTGGATGAACGCCAGCGGGCAGCCGCCGAGCCGGTCGGCCCACTGCTCGGCGACGCGCACCCGGCCGGAGTCGGGCGCCACGACGGTGACCCGGGAGGTGTCCACCCGGGTCTCGATGTAGCTCGCCAGCACCGGCAGGGCGAACAGGTGGTCGACCGGTCCGTCGAAGAAGCCCTGCGTCTGGGCGGTGTGCAGGTCGACCGCCATCAGCCGGTCGGCGCCGGCGGTGCTGAGCAGGTCGGCCATCAGCCGGGCCGAGATCGGCTCCCGGCCGCGGTGCTTCTTGTCCTGCCGGGCGTACCCGAAGAACGGCGTCACCACGGTGATCCGCTTGGCGGAGGCCCGCTTCAGCGCGTCGACCATGATCAGCTGTTCCATGATCCACTCGTTGATCGGCGCCGGGTGGCTCTGGATCACGAAGGCGTCGCAGCCGCGCACCGACTCCTCGAAGCGGACGTAGGTCTCGCCGTTCGCGAAGTTGTAGGAGGTGGTCGGCACCAGGTCGACCTCGAGAATCTCGGCCACCTCGTCTGCCAGTCCGGGATGAGCCCGACCCGAGAAGAGCATGAGGTTCTTCTGGGTGGTGAGTTTCATCCCGGTCACTGCTCACTCCTTCGTGGCGCGTCATCGACGTCGCCAGTGTCTCTCGTCCCGTTCGTGTGCGGTGCACGGGTCTCCCCCGTCGCCTCCCGTCCGGACGGTGTATCCGAGGCGGTGTTCCCCGCCGTGTTCCCGGCCGCCTGCGCGGCCTCCGCGGCCTCGGCCGTCCGGGTGCCGGCGCGCTTGCGGGCGACCCAGCCGCCGATGTTGCGCTGCTGGCCGCGGGCCACCGCCAGCTCGCCCGGCCCGACGTCCTTGACCACCGTGGAACCGGCGGCGACGTAGGCCCCGTCGCCGATCTGCCGGGGCGCGACCAGTACGGAGTCGCTGCCCACGAAGGAGTGCCGGCCGACGTCGGTGTGGTGTTTGTGCACCCCGTCGTAGTTGGCGAAGATCGTCCCGGCGCCGATGTTGGTGCCCTCGCCGATGGTGGCGTCGCCGACATAGGTGAGGTGCGGGACCTTGGCGCCGGGGCCGATCTCGGCGTTCTTCGTCTCCACGAAGGTCCCGATCTTGCCGGATTCGCCCAGGTTGGTGCCGGGCCGCAGATAGGCGTACGGGCCGACGGTGGCGCCGGCGCCGATCACCGCCCGCTCGCCGTGGGTGCGGACCACCGTGGCGTCCGGGCCGACGGTGACGTCGGTCAGCGTGGTGTCGGGGCCGACCTCGGCGCCGGACGCGACGCTCGTCGCGCCCCGGAGCTGGGTCTGCGGGTGCAGCGTGACGTCGGGTTCGAGGCGTACGGTCTCCTCCACCCAGGTGGTGGCGGGGTCGAGGACCGTGACGCCGGCCCGCATCCACTCGGTGAGGATCCGGTCGTTGAGCACCCGGCCGAGCTGGGAGAGCTGCACCCGGTCGTTGACGCCGAGGATCTCCGTCTCGTCCGAGGCGACGAACGCGCCCACCCGGTGCCCGTCGCCGGCCAGGATCGCGAGGACGTCGGTGAGGTATTCCTCACCCTGGCTGTTGTCGGCGTCGAGCCGGCCGAGCGCGTCGGCCAGCCGGGCGGCGTCGAAGGCGAACATCCCGGAGTTGATCTCGGCGATCGCCTGCTGGGCCGGGGTGGCGTCGCGGTGCTCGACGATGCTCCGCACCGCGCCGTCCGGTCCGCGCACGATCCGGCCGTACCCGGTGGGGTCGGCGACCTGCGCGGTCAGCACGGTCGCGGCGGACCCCTGCTCCTCGTGGGTGGCGAGCAGGGCGCGCAACGTCTCCGGCCGCAGCAACGGGACGTCGCCGTTGGTCACCACCACCGTGCCGCGCAGCGGGGGCAGGGCCTCCAGGGCGGTGCGGACGGCGTGTCCGGTGCCGCGTTGTTCGGCCTGGACGACCGGCTGCGCGCTCGGGTCGAGGGTCTGCAGGTGGGCGGCGACCTGTTCGCGGGCGTGTCCGACGACCACGACGAGGTGCTCGGGCTCCAGCGAGCGGCCGGCCCCCGCCGCGTGGGCGAGCAGACTGCGGCCACCGAGCTGGTGGAGCATCTTGGGGGTCCGGGACTTCATCCGCTTGCCCTCGCCGGCGGCGAGCACGATGACGGCGGCCGGCTTCACAGACGCGATCACTGGGGTACTCCTCAGGCGTCGCGGGCAGATTCGGGCCGAGCATATCCGTGACCGCCCGCCCCCGTGGCCGGGCCCGGTCAGCGGGTCGCGGGGTTCCGGACGCCCACCGCCGGCGGCCCGGCAAGCTCGGAGGTACAGCCTCAGGAGGTACAGCCTCAGAGCAGGCGTTCGCGGCGGCGCCACGCGGTGGGCGGCCGGCCGGTGCGGTCGCGGAAGATCCGGGAGAAGTAGTTCGCGTCGGCGAACCCGCACCGGCGGGCGACCTGGGCCACCGTCAACGGTGTGGTGCGCAACAGCCCCCGGGCGTGCTCGATCCGCTGGTCCAGCACCCACCCCATCGGCGACCGCCGCAGATAGGTGTCGAACCGCCGGCTCAGCGTCGCCCCGCTGCACCCGGCGACCTCGGCCAGCCCGGCCACCGTGAGCCGGTCGGCCAGGTGGTGTTCGACGTACGCCAGTACGCGGCGCAGCTCGTCCGGGACCACGCAGGTGTCGGACCCGCCTCTCCCCCCGAACCCGCCTCTACCCCCGAACCCGCCCGGCCCCGCGAACCCGACCGGCCCCGCGTACGCCTGGTCGCCGGTGCGCGCGGCGAGCTGACACGCCAGCCCGGTGAGCTCGTCGACCATCATCGTGCCGAGCGCCCGGATCGACGCCTGCGACGGCGTACCCCGCCGCCACACCTCCACCGCGTACGCGCTCAGCTGGGCCAGTCCCGGCGCGGCGTCGGCGGTCGTGGCCACCACCTGCGTACCCAGGTCCGGTTCGCCGTCCCGCCGCCACGGACAGCCGGCGTGCCGGTGGTTCGCGTCGTGCGGGACCGTCGGCTCCAGCGGGAACCCCTCCTCGTGCCGCGGCACGAGGTGCACGCCGACCAGCAGGAACGGGTCGACCTCCGCCGCCGTGTAGTGGATCCGGTGCCCCCACGGCAGGACGAGCAGCACGCCCGGCGCCAGCGAGAAGCGCACCCCATTGACCCGCGCCTCGCCCCGGCCGGCCCGGCACCAGGTCACCATCCGCGACTCCACGCGGGGAAAGCCGAAACGTTCACCCGGGCCGAACTGCACGGCGTTGGCCAGCAGCAGTGCCGGGAACGCGGGCGGGGTCACCGGGGTGAGCGGTGCCGGAACGAGAGGCCTCGATGCCCGTACCGGTTCGGCCACCACGGTGGTTCCCGAGGCGGCGCGCGGCGCCACGTCCGGCAACGGACCTGTCATGCGTGGATCCTCCAGTCTTCGACTGCTCAGACCATGTCGCGGGGCCCTGGTGCGTGGTGGGCTGGACTCATCGGCCGATCGGGAGCGAACGCCCACTCGGGAGCGACCATGACGACACCGCCCACGGCAGCACGCACCGCGGACTTCCTCGACTCCTCCGCACTCCTCGGCGACCCCGCCGCGCTGCGGGCCCGCGCGGACGAGCACGGCTATCTGTTCTTCCGCGGACTGCTGCCGGTCGACGACGTGCTCGACCTTCGCCTGCGGTTCCTGGAGATTGTCCGCCGGTACGGCTGGCTGGTCGACGGAACGCCGGTCTCGGACGGCATCGCCGACGTCGCGGCGTTCGACCGGGTGCCCCGCGAGGAGACGGCGTTCTGCGGGGTGGGCATCACGAGGGACGCCTACGCCGACATCCAGCGGGTACGCGAGTTCCACGAGCTCGCCCACCATCCCCGGCTGCTCGCGGTCTACCGGGACCTGTTCGGTGCGGACGTACTCCCCCATCCGCGCAACATCGCCCGGGTCGTGATCCCGGGTGGCGGCACCCGGCCGACGCCACCGCACCAGGACTTCATCCACATCCAGGGAACGCCGCGGGTGTGGACGGCGTGGTTCCCGCTCGGCGACTGCCCGCGCGAGCTCGGCGGCCTGTCCGTGCTTTCCGGTTCGCACCGCGAAGGCCTGATGTCCTACCGCGAGGCCGAGGGCGCCGGCGGGCTGGAGGCGTACCTGTGCGACCTCGACCTGCCGTGGTCGCAGGGCGACTTCGCGGCCGGCGACGTACTCACCTTCTCCAGCCACACCGTCCACCGGGCGCTGCCGCACGCGGCCGGCGACCGGGTGCGGCTGTCCTGCGACTTCCGCTACCAGCCGGCCGCGGAACCGCTGCACGAGGGATCGCTGAGGGTGCACTGCGACGTGCTCGGCTGGGACGAGGTGTACGCCGACTGGCCCGAGCCACAGACGCCGCGCGACGACGTGCGGTGGTACTGGCGGGACCTGGACCTGCGGCGCAGCGAGTGGGACGAGTCGATCCGCTGGCAGAAGGACCGGATCTGCTGAACGTACGTACCAAGCACGAACGACAGCCACCACGAAACCGAAGAGAAGAAGGTGACCTGTGAAGCTCGGATGCAACACGGTGCTGTTCGCCGGATTCGACGTGCAGGAGGCGCTCGACCAGATCGCCTTCGCCGGTTACGAGTACGTCGAGCTCGCCGCGATCAAGGGCATGTGCGAGCACCTCTCCGTCGACCAGGGCACCCGCGGCGCGGAGGAGGTCGGCAAGCGGGTCGAGGCGGCCGGGCTCACCGCGACCGCCGTCGAGGCCGCCACCACCGACCCCGAACGCCTGGCCCGGGTCTGTGAGCTCGCGGCCGCGATCGGCATCGACATCGTCAACGTCGGATCGGGCGGGAAGTCCGGGAACGAGGAGTCCACCAAGGAGGCGATCGCGAACGTCGTCCGGCTGGCCGACGTCGCCCGCGACCACGGCTGCCGGCTCGCGGTGAAGCCGCACGTCGGGCAGGCCATCTTCGACGCGGCGACCGCGTTGCGGCTGACCGCGGAGGTGGATCACCCGGCTCTCGGGCTGAACTTCGACCCGAGCCACCTCTACCGTGCCGACGAGGACCCCGACGACGTGGCCCGCCAGTGGGGTCCGCGGATCATCACCAGCCACTTCCGCGACTGCGCGTCCCGCGAACGCCAGGTCGGCCCGCCGCCCACCCAGGTGCCCGGCCGCGGAACCGTCGACATCCCGGCGGCGCTGCGTGCGCTGAAGGACGTGGGGTACGCCGGACCGCTCAACCTCGAGGTGATCGGCGCCGCGTCGTACACCCTGCCGCAGGCCACCTCGATCGCGGCCGAGACCCGCGGCTACCTCAACCGCTGCCTGCAGGAACTCGGCTGACCCGGCCGAACCCGGCTCTGCTCGTACCCCTCGAAAGGAGACCCATGTTGCGTGTGGCAGTCGTCGGCCTGGGCAACATCGGCAAGACGCACTCCCGCTACTACTCGGAGAACCCCGACGCCGAGCTCGTCGCCCTGTGCGACATCGACGCCGGCCGGGTCGACCCGGTGGCCAAGACGTACGGCGTACTGGCCTATCACGACCTCGGTGAGATGCTCGCCGCCGAACGCCCGGACGCGGTGAGCATCGCCACCGCCGGACCGGAGAACGGCGGCCACCACTACGAGCCGACGATGCAGGCGATCGAGGCCGGCGTGCACGTGCTGGTGGAGAAGCCGATCTCCAACAACATCGAGCACGCCCGGGAGATGGTCCGGGCGGCCAGGGAGCGCGGCGTCCTGATGGGCGTCAACCTCAACCACCGGTTCACCCCGGCGGCCGAACGCGCCAAGAAGCTGCAGAAGGACGGCACGCTCGGCGAGGTGCTGTTCCTCAACATGGCGCTGTGGATCAACAACCCGAACGAGAGCTCGCCGTGGTTCCACCTGCGGGCGCTGCACCCGCACTCGATCGACGTGATGCGGTACTTCGGCGGGCCGATCACCAAGGTGCAGGCCTTCTGCCACAAGGGTCCGGGCCGCCAGATCTGGTCCAACGCGTCGGTCAACGTGCAGTTCGCCAGCGGCGCGGTCGGTCACCTGACCGGCAGCTACGACGCCAGCGGCCTGCACCCGATCGAGCGGTGCGAGGTCGGCGGCAGCGCCGGTCGGCTGGTGATCGAGAACGTCTACCAGAAGCTGGAGTTCTTCCCGCGTACGTCGCCGGAGAAGCTGGTGGTGGAGAACTCCATCATGGGCGGGATGGGCACCTTCAACGAGACGTTCCGCAACCGGATCAACGCGTTCGTCTCGCAGGTCTCCGCGGGCGGTCCGCTGGACGCCTCCGGCGAGGACGGCCTGGCCGCGCAGGAGGTCATCGAGGCGGCGATCCGTTCGTTCGAGAACGGCACCATCGAGGAGGTGGCCGGATGACGGAGACCGCCGGGCGCAAACCGCCGAACATCGTCGTGATCGCGCTGGACACCCAGCGCGCGGACCACCTCGGCTGCTACGGCTACGGCCGCGACACCAGCCCGAACATCGACGCGTTCGCCAACCAGGGTGTGGTGTTCGAACATTGCATCGCGCCGAACATCCCGACCCACCCGAGCTTCACCACGTTGTTCTCCGGCAAGGAGGCGATCACCCACGACATCGTCAACATCGGCGGCGGTGTGCCGGTCGCCGACGGCGTACGCCTGCTGCCGGAGATCCTTCGGGACAACGGGTACGCCACCGCGGCGGTGGACAACATGGGGCGGCACTTCACCCGCGGCTACGAACGCTACGAGCAGTACCAGTGGGACCGTTCGGACCCGACGGTGCTGCGCAAGGCCGAGACGGTGACGAACCTCGCGCTGCCGGTGCTGGACGATCTCGTCGCCGACGAGCGGCCGTTCTTCTGCTTCCTGCACTACTGGGACCCGCACACGCCCTACCTCCCGCCGCCCGGCTATGAGGACCTCTACACCGACAGCGGCCGGGACCCCTACGACCCGGACAACCGCAGCATGGACGAGGCGTGGAGCTGGGAACCGTTCAAGTGGTACTTCCACGACTGGATGCCCGGCGTCACCGACGCCCAGCACGTGATCGACCTGTACGACGGCGAGATCCGCTACATGGACGAGCACCTCGCCCGGGTCTTCGCCGCACTCGAACGCGTCCGCGAGGACACGATCGTGGTGATCACCGCCGACCACGGCGAGGTGCTGAACGAACAGCTCGGCTACTTCGACCACCACGGGCTGTACGAGGGCAACGTGCACATCCCGCTGATCTTCTCCTGGCCGGGAACGCTGCCCGCGGGCAAGCGCATACCCGGCCTGGTGCAGAACCTCGACGTCGCGCAGACGCTGCTCGACGCCGCGGGCATCCCCCAACGGGAGCACATGGAGGGGCTCAGCCTTTTCCCCGTCCTGTCCGGCGTACGCGACGGCAACTACGACACGGTCTACCTGTCCGAGGCGACCTGGGAAGTCAAGCGGGGCTTGCGTACCGACCGGTGGAAGTTCATCCGGGCGATCGAGCCGGACCCGCACGGACGGCCGATGGTCGAGTTGTACGACCTGCACGCCGACCCGGGCGAGCAGAACAACATCGCCGAACGCGAACCCGTTGTGGTGAAGGAGCTTTCGGACCGGTTGGACGCGTGGCTGTCCCGGCGGCTGGCCGAGACCGGGAAGACCCGGGACCCGGTGGCCGAGCAGGGCGCCTGCGCGTCGAACATCGGCACGCCGAAGCCGGAGGAGGTGGTCGGCGCGGGCGCGACACCGCTCCGCGAACGCGTCGGCGGGGGCGCGGCCGGCATCCCTGACCCGAGCGAGCTCAACGCCGGCCGCTGAAGCCCTGAACCGAACCGCCGAACCGCCGAACCGCCGAACCGTCGAACCGTCGAACCGTCGAACCGTCGAACCGCCGAACCGTCGAACCGTCGAACCACCGAACGGAGCAGAACCCAACGTGCGAAGGCGTCCGCACATCGTCGTGGTGGGGATCGACACGCTGCGTCCGGACCATCTGGGGTGCTACGGCTACCAGCACCCGACGTCTCCGGGTCTGGACGGGCTCGCCGCGCAGAGCGTCGTCTTCGACGCGTTCTGCGCGGCGGGCATTCCCACCACGCCCGCGTTCACCACGTTGCTCACCGGGCTGCACCCACTGGTGCACCAGGTCGTCACCCACCCGGCGCGGCACCGGATGGGTGGGCGGATCGCCGGCCTGCCGCAACTCGCGCAGGAGGCGGGCTACCACACCGCGGCGTGTGACAACCTCGTCGTGCAGGGGTCCGGCCGGGGCAGCTGGTTCGCCCGCGGGTTCGAGCAGTACTCCGGCTTCGTCTACACGCCGTTCGGCGACCAGAGCGCGCGCATCACCGACGCGGCGCTGTCCCTGGCCGCCGACGCCGCCGGCGCTCCCGGGGACGACCCGCTGCTGCTGTTCGTGCACTACTGGGACCCACACACGCCCTACGGTCCGCGGCCGCCGTACGACACCCTCCACTACGAGCCGGGGTCCGGACCGTTCGACCTGGCCGACGTCCGCGCGCTGTCGCCGGACTACTACGACGCGTTCCTCGCCGACATGCGGCTGGCCCACCCCGACGACTACGCCTACGTCGTCGCGCAGTACGACGGCGAGATCAGCCAGGTCGACGCGCAGGTGACCCGGCTCGTCGACGGGCTCACCGGCCTCGGCCTGTGGGACGACACGGTGTTCGTCGTCCTGTCCGACCACGGCGAGTGCTTCGGCGAGGGCGACTTCCACTTCGACCACCACGGGCTGTACGACGCGGTGACCCGCACGGCCCTGATGATGCGGGTGCCCGACCTCGCACCGGGCAGGCGCGGCGCCCTCGTCTCCCACGAGGACCTGCTGCCGACGCTGTGCGACCTGGGCGACATCCCGTTGCCGGCGTACCCGCTGACCGGCACCAGCCTGCTCCCCGTACTCGCCGATCCCACCGCGCCCGGCCGGGAGCACGTACTGACGGTGGAGTCCACCCGGCAGGCCTCGATCTCGGTACGAACGCCTCACCACAAGCTGATCCAGCCGGTCACCGCGCTCGCCGACGGCACGGCGTTGCCGGACTTCTACGGCCGACCGCGCCGTCCGGACCCGCTGGTGTTCGACCTGTACGCCGACCCGGACGAGTCCCGCGATCTGTCCGCCGAGTGCCCGGCGCTGACCGAACGCCTGCGGGGCCTGCTGGAGCGGGAGCGGTCCCGGCTGCTGGCGTACCACGACGGCCCGGATCCCCTGCTCACACAGGGACTCGGCCTGCCGTTCGACCGTTTCCTGTCACGGGTGCTCGCCCGCGCCTCCGCCGGCCGCTGACGCCGGGCTCTGCCACGATGGGCCGCATGAAGCTCACGAAGTTCGGCCACGCGTGCGTACGCCTGGACAAGGACGGCCGGGCGATCGTCGTCGACCCCGGGGTGATGACGCCGGAGGCAGAGGCGCTGAACGGAGCCGACGCCGTCCTCGTCACCCACGAACACCTCGACCACCTTGACGCCGACCGGTTGGCGGAGTCGACGCTGCCCGTCTACACCTGCCCGGGCGTGGCCCGGCACCTGACCGGGCTCGGCGAGCGGGTGCACGTGGTGAACGACGGCGAATCGTTCTCCGTCGCGGGGTTCGAGGTGACGGTGGTGGGCCGCAAGCACCACCTCAGCCACCCGGACGTGCCGCCGGTGGACAACGTCGGCTTCCTGGTCGACGGGGAGGTGTTCCATCCGGGCGACGCGCTGACGGTGGTGGACGTACCCACGCTGCTGTTGCCCGGCCAGGCTCCTTGGCTGACGGCGCCCGCCATGATCGGCTACCTGCGTGAGGTCGCACCGCTGCGCGCGTACGCCATCCACGACGGACTGCTCAACGAGTGGGGGCTGCGAGTCCTGGACGACGTCCTCGCCATGGAGGCCCAGCGGGCCGGCACCGAGATCCGGCGGCCGAGAGCAGGCGAAAGCGTCAAACTCGGCGACCTCTGACGCGGGCGGGCGCACAATAAAGACAGGCTCGAGGCGAACACGTTTTCACGCGTCCCAGAGGAGGTCGGAAGATGACCGACACCACCGGCCCCCGAGAACGCTTCACCGACGAGGAACTCGCGTTCCTCCGGTACGTCCGTTTCGGTGAGCTGCCCGAGCGCGTCTCCCCGGCAGAATGGGTCGAAACCGCCGAAACCGACCCGCCGGAGCCGTTCCCCAACCGCCGGGACGACCCGCGCCACTGGGGCGGCGTCAACGCCGTCTGACCACCGCCGGATCACCGCCTGACCACCGCCGGATCACCGGAGTCTCCCGCTTACCGACTATTTCTTCCGGGTTCTGCCGGGATCCATGGTCGGAGCGTTCGCGGACCGGGAAGACAAGCCTGGAGCCGCAGGCACGGGAGGCGCCGTCATGACCAACTCCACGACCACGCCACCGCGCGGTTCGGGCCCACCGCCGGGTGCCGGCACGAGCGGCCACCTGCCGGTGAACGGCCTGAACATGTACTACGAGGTGCACGGCGAGGGCCGCCCGCTGGTCCTGCTGCACGGTGAGCTCACCACCATCGGCACGTCGTTCGGCTCGATCCTGCCGCTGCTGGCCGGCAATCACCGGGTGGTCGCCGTCGAACAGCAGGCGCACGGCCACACCGCCGACATCGAACGCCCGCTCACCTACGAACAGCTGGCCGACGACACCGCGGCCGCGCTGCGCCACCTGTCCGTACGCGATGCCGACATTCTCGGCTTCGGCATGGGCAGCGGCATCGCCGTCTGTCTCGCCATCCGCCATCCCGAACTCGTGCGCAAGCTGGTGCTGGCCACCCCCGCCTACGACCGGGACGGCTTTCACCCCGGCGTGGTCGAGGACATGGCCGCGCTGTCGCCCGAACACCTCGCGGGCAGTGCGTTCGAGGAGGACTACCTGCGCACCGCGCCCAGGCCGCAGGACTGGCCGGTGCTGATCGAACGCGTGAAGCGGCTCAACCTGGAGTTCGTCGGCTGGCCGGAGGAGGCGGTGGCGGCCATCAGGGCGCCGGCGCTGATCGTCGTGGGCGACTCCGACGTCGTACGCCCGGAGCACGCACTGTCGATGTTCCGCCTGCTCGGCGGCGGAGTGGCCGGTGACGTCGCCGGACTGCCCAGCTCCCAGCTCGCCGTCCTCCCGGGCACCGGGCACCTCGCGCTGATGGAGCGCGCCGAGTGGCTGACGCCCATGGTCGAGGCGTTCCTGGAGACTCCCGTACGCGCGAAACCCTGACCGAACGCTCTGCGCGGAAGGCCGGCAACCTGCACGTCAGAGGAGGTCGAGGGTGTAGTGGCCGTGCGCGTCCTCGAAGTACACGATGACGGCCCAGTCGTCGCCGCTGATCGAGCCGTGGCAGACGGCGACCGCGCCCTGGACGACCGAGGCGACGTCCGGGCACCTCATCGTCTCGACGTCGCCGCCGTCGTCGGTGATCCGGTTGGTCACCGAGTCCTCGAGGTCGGCCCCGCGGACACCGGCCGTCGTGGTGGTCAGTTTGCCGGTCAGCGGGCCGCCGCCTCCGGGCCCTCCCCCGACGAACAGCACCAGCAGCACGATCACGCCGAGCAGCGCGAGGCTGGACAGAACGAGACTCACGATCGCGAGCTTCGACGGCGAACCACGGTCGGGCCTCACCGGGGGCGGTGGCATCGCGGGCCAGACCGGCGGCTGTGAATAGTGTGCGTCCGTACCCTGGTGCATCAGACCGCGCTCGCCTTCGGGGTTTCCATGGTGCGTGGCCGAACGCTAGGCCCCGGCCGGCCGGACCGGCGGGACGATCTCCCAGGTTGGCCATTTCGGCCAGACCGGGATCGTGCCGGTACGTACGCCCAGACACTCGGTGAGCAGGACGGAAACGCAGGTTGAGCGAGATCCGGATCCACGTCCGCATGACCGCGCGGCCGGTCGACGAGCCGCACCGCGCCTCGAGCCAGCTCGAGCTGCTGTTCGACCTCACGTTCGTGGTCGCGGTCGCGAGCATCGTGGCCCAACTCGCCCACGGCATCGAGGCGGGGCACGCGGTCGCGGAGATCACGCCGTTCCTGGAGGTGTTCTTCGCGATCTGGTGGGCGTGGATGAACTTCACCTGGTTCGCCTCGTCCTACGACACCGACGACGTGACGTACCGGCTCCTGACGCTGGTGCAGATGGCCGGGGTCCTCGTGCTCGCGGCGGGGGTGCCCGCGGCGGTGAACGACGGCAACCTCGCCGCGGTGACACTCGGGTACCTGATCATGCGAGTGGGCCTCGTCGCCCAGTGGCTGCGGGCGGGAATCGAGGATCCGGGAAGTCGTGGAACGGCTTTCCGGTATGCCGCCGGGATCTCGATCGTGCAGGTGGGCTGGGTGCTCCGCCTCCTCCTCGCCGAGGCCGGGGTACTCCCCAAGGGCCTGCTGCTACCGGTCTTCGTCGTTCTCGTCGTGCTGGAGCTCACGGTGCCGGTCGTGGCGGAGCGGGCCGTGTCCACGACCTGGCACCCGCACCACATCGCCGAACGCTATGGCCTTTTCACGATCATCCTGCTCGGGGAGAGCGTGCTCGCCACCTCAGTCGGCGTCGCCACGGCGATCAAGGGCGGTGTGAACGGCTCACTCGTGACGGTCTCCGTGTCCGGGCTCGTCCTGCTCTTCGCGCTGTGGTGGCTCTACTTCCTCCAGCCAGCGGGCGAGGGCCTCAGCCGCAACCGCGAGCAGTCCTACCTGTGGGGGTACGGCCACTACTTCATCTTCGCGGCGCTCGCCGCTCTCGGCGCGGGGCTGGAGGTCGTGGTCGCGCGGACCGGGCACCACGCCGGGGCGTCGCACGTGTCGTCGCCGACGCTGTGTTACGCCGTGGCCATCCCGGTCGGCGTGTTCCTCGTACTGCTGACGGCGGCGCACGCGCCGATCGCGCCGGCGCCCCGTCAGGTCGTCCACCCCGCGGTGACTCTCGTCGGCGCCGGCCTCGTCCTGCTGCTGCCGCTCGCGTCGACGCTGACCGGCCCGGCGTTCGTGATCGCGGCCATCGCGGCCGTGTGCGTGCTGGCCGTCGCGGTGACGACCGTCCGGCAACGTACGAGCACGCCTGCGCAGTGAAAGTCACCTTGCCGCGGTTCGGAGCCGGGTGCGATGCTTGGGCGGCGTACGACCTCGGGGGTGCCCTGTGAGCAACTGGATGTGGATCCTTCTCATCTTCCTATGGCTCGGCGGTGCCAGCTGGATCGTGGACACCACCCGGAAGGCGCTGAAGACCCGCCACACGCGCCGGCTCGAACTCGAGCAGGAGACCACCCGCCGTACTCTCGCCCGGCAGGCCGCCGACCAACCTCCACAACCCATCTGCGGCTGCACCCACCACCTCGCCAAGCACGACCGGGCCACTGGCAAGTGCCACGAGCAGGTGCAGACCCCGGTCACCTGGGACGCCGAGCGCAAGCCCGTGCAGTTCGAGGCGCGGCAGTGCAACTGCCAGCAGTACATCGGTCCGGAACCCCTCGGCACCATCTACGCCCCCGAGATCGTCGACCCCGGCTGAGCCGGGGCCCGTCTGGCCCTGGCCCTTGGCGCCCCGGTCTGGATCGCCTACGGAGCGGGTAGGCGGACAACGCCGCCGCATGGCCGGCCGGTGTGCTCGCGTAACCTCGACCGACGTCGGCGTACGCACGCCCAGCGTGAGCGATCAGCAGGAGGACAGCTGTGGTCGGGGTGGACCTGGACGAACTCCTGAACGTCGCCCTCGGCGCCGCGGACATCGCCCGGCGCACACTGCGCGGCGAGTCCGGGGTGTCCCTCACCTCGGTGACCCAGAAGAGCGACCGGGACTTCGCCTCCAACCTCGACTTCGCCGTCGAACGCGAGCTCCGGGCGTACCTCCGCGAACGCACTCCACGGTTCGGCTTCCTCGGCGAGGAGGAGGGTTCCGGAGCGGCCGGCGGCGACCGCTCGGAGCTGCCCGCGACCGACCCGAGCCTCGACGAGCAGCCGTTCTGGGCGCTGGACCCCGTGGACGGTACATCCAACCTCATCCACGGCGTGCCCATGTGCGGTACGTCGCTCGGGCTGGTCCACCGCAGGCGCCCGGTCCTCGGCGTGATCGACCTGCCGTTTCTGGACGAGCGCTACCACGCGGTGCGCGGCGGTGGTGCGTTCCTCAACGGCGAGCCCATCCACGCCGGTACGGCAACCAGCCTGGAGCGTGCCTTCGTCGCGGTCGGGGACTTCGCCACGGGCGCGGCGGCCCGGCGGCAGAACCCCCTCCGGCTGGCGATGGTCGAGCAACTCGCCCATCGGGTCGAGCGGATCCGGATGCTCGGTTCGGCGGCCACCGACCTGGCGTGGACGGCGGCCGGCCGCCTGGACGCCTGCGTCCTGCTGAGCAACAAACCGTGGGACATGGCGGCCGGTGTGATCATCGCCCGCGAGGCCGGCGCCTCTGTCGTCGACATCGACGGCAGCCAGCACGACCTGGACTCCGAGCGGACCATCGCGGCGACGCCGGCCGTCCGGGACGAGCTGCTGGCCCTGCTCGCGGCCGCCGGAGTCGATCACTAGCTGGTACGCGACTTCTGGCCGGACCGATGAGTTCGCGGGCGGGCGACGGTCTACCCCGGGACGACAACGGCCGAGCAGGAGAGGTGGTCTGCCGAAGATGGCGACCTTCGTGTTGATCCACGGTGGCGGAGACGTCGGGTGGGCCTGGCATCTGGTGGAGGCCGAACTCCGGGCACGCGGCCACGACACGGTCGCTCCCGACCTGCCGTGCGAGGACGACTCCGCGGACCTCGACGCGTTCGCCGGCGCCGTCCTAGCGGCGGTCGGTGACCTGCGGGACCGACGGGACCTGGTGGTGGTCGGCCACTCCTACGGCGGCTTCACCGCCCCCCTTGTCGCCGACCGGCTCCAGGCAGATCTGCTGGTCCTGATGGCCGGGATGGTCCCCTCCCCCGGCGAGCCTCCGAACGACTGGTGGGCCAACACCGGGTACGCCGAGGCGGCGGCGAAGCAAGCGGACCTTGACGGCGGTCTCACGGGCAGCGACGACCTGTACGTCCTTTTCTACAACGGAGTTTCCCGCCCGCTTGCCGAGGAGGCGCTGGGGCGTGGGCGCGACGAGTCCTCCGCCGCGGGCCGTCAACCCTGGCCACTGCCGAAGTGGCCCGACGTGCCGACGAGGTTCGTGCTCTTCGGCGACGACCACCTCTTTCCCGCCGACTTCTTCCGCCGCCTGGTGCCCGAACGCCTGGGGATCACTCCGGACGAGCTGCCCGGGTGTCACTGCGCGATGCTCAGCCACCCCAAGGAACTGGCGGACACCCTGGTCGGCTACCTCGAACCATGAACACCACAACGCCCGAAGCATCGTACGTCCGGGCTGACGAAGCACTCCGAACTCGCCAAACGCAACGGCAGCGTCAAACGCCGGTTTCCCCCGTAAAGAAAGCGTGAAAGCTGCCCGGCAGCGTCGGGTTCGGCGGTGTTTCCAGGTGCGGTGAACGACTACAGTGACCTCGCCGAAGCGCCGCCGAACGATCGGGCACAGCCGCGCTTCTTCTCCAAGGGGAACTCACATGATGCGCAAACGCGCTGCTGCCATGCTCGCTGCCACCGCGGCCGTCGTCGGACTCGCCGGGCTGTCCGCTCCGGCCGCCAACGCCTCGGTCTACGGCGACACCGAGATCACCGGCGTGACGGTGAACGGCGGGAAGAGCGTCGTCATCGGTACGACGTACGCCAAGACGTTCAACGTCACCGTCCGCGGACGCGACGACTCTGGACTGATGTCGGTTGACACCGACCTGACCGGACCGGGCGGGTACTTCTTCAAGGACGGCACTCACTGTCAGAGCGCCACCTCGTGCACTGCCAGCTACACCATCGACCCTCGAGTGGACCTGTACAACGAGAATGCAGGCACGTGGTACGTCGGCGCCTGGCTGGACGCCAACGACGGCGACTACGCGTATGACGAGCGAGTCGGTCACTTCTCGCTGAAGCGGGCCGGCAGTCTCACCGTCAACGCCTCGCCCGAGCCGGTGACGAAGGGCAAGCTCATCACCGTCGCCGGCACCCTCAAGCGGGCGAACTGGGACACCGGCCACTACGCCGGCTACACCAAGCAGACCGTGGCGCTGCAGTTCCGCAAGAGCGGCACCTCGACGTACAAGACGGTCAAGACCGTGATCAGCGGAACTGGCGGCGGTCTGTGGACCAGGGTCACCGCGTCGGTTGACGGCACCTGGCGTTGGTACTTCCCGGGCACCGCCACCACCGCCGCGGTGACTGTGGCCGGCGACTACGTGGACGTGCGGTAGTTCAGCCCTTCACCCGGGCGGTGACGTAGAACTCGTTGCCGTCCGGGTCGCGGAAACCTGCCTCGCGTACGCCCCATGGCGCGTCGGCCGGCTCGGCGGTGATCTCGCAGCCGGCCGCACGCACCTGGTCGACCAGCGCGTCGACGTCGTCGGTCTCGAAGGAGCCGAGATCGGCCGGCTGGGGGTCGTCGCCGCGGTGCAAGAGGAAGTTGACAGTTGCCGAGGAGTCGCCGACGGGAACCGCCAGGGTGATGTCACCGTCGTCGTCGGACCGCCGTACGAAACCGAGTGTCCGCTCGTAGAACCTCGCCGACTTCTCGACATCGGCACAGAAGATGCTCCGTCCCGTGAACGCCACCGTGCTCATCGCGATCCTCGCCTTCCGTGGACGTCTCGGTTGCATGCGTCATGCGCAATGCACATACTAAGCAGATGCCCGACTCGTTGCCAGTCTTCGCGCAGGCCTGTCCGGCACCCCGACTGGAGATCGCCTCCCCCACGCTGGCCGTCGCGATGCCGACCGCCATGGTGCTGGTCGACTACGCGCTGGCCGGCCTGACGACTCCGACGTCCGATCCGAGCCTGGTGGCCGGCCAGTTGCCGGCCGACCTGGTGCGGGCGAGCCATCCGGTCCGTGCCGTGCTCGCCCACGGCACGGTCCTTCGCGACGTACTCCTCGCGCAGCTTCCATCCGAGCACAAGGGCCACACCTCCTGGCCCGCGCTGCGCCGGTGGCTGGCGGGCCTGGACGACGCCCGCGTGCTCGGGCTGGTCGAGTTCGGCGCGTACGCCTGTCTCGCCTACGACCAGCCCGCCGATGCCGGTGACACCGCGCAGCACTCACCGCGCGACGCGGCGGAGGTGCGGGGAACCCGTGCCGCGCTTCGACGAGATGTCACCGCCGTACTCGAGTCCTGGCCGGTGCCCCGCGCCGCCAGGCGTTCGGCCGAACTCCTCGACCCCGCCTCGGTGCGCGACACCCTGCTGGAGTTGCTGGACGCGATCTGGGAGCTCTGGCTCGAAGACGCCTGGCGCGAACAACTGCCTGCCCTGCGTGCCCAGACCGCGGCCGGCCCACCTCCACCCGGTTGTGGCGGCGCGCAGTGGATCAGCGTCGTCACGGGCCTGCGACCCGAAGCGGAGTACGCCGAGGCGGCCGACCAGGCTCGCCGGGTCACGCTGATGCCGTGCCCGGGACTTGGCAGAAGCCTGTCCCTGGTGCGGGACGAGGACGACATCTGGGTTCTGTACAGCCCGGCGTACGAACCGGGTCCTGACGCCGGCGCCGACGACAGCGCGGCGAGGCCGTCGCGACGTCGACGGTCAGGCATCTCCGTCGGAAGGCTCGGCTCGCTCGCCCCCGCGATGCGCGCTCTCGGCGACCGGACCCGGCTGGCGATCGTGCTGCAACTCCTCGACGACGGGCCGCTCACCATGGCGCAACTCGTCGACGCAGTGGGGGTTCACCAGAGCACCGTGTCCCGCCAGGTCGCCGCCCTGCGAGATGCGGGACTGGTGGAGGTCGACGACCAGCGGTACATCGCCGTCAACCGCGTTCAGGTTCGCCAGGTGTGCCGGACACTCCTGGATGCGCTTGAATAGCCGAGCCGAAGACCATCGCGGTGCTGCGACGTTCTAATTCCGTTGCTGGGAAACACATGCCTGGTTACGCTCGCCGAGCCGCGTGCTGATCTTCGACCGCAACGCGGCATTGAATTCCGGCGACCCACTCAGGAGATCCGCCATGGCTGGCGTGTGCGATATCTGTGACAAGCGCCCAGCGTTCGGAAACAAGGTTGCACGGCTGGGACACCGAGCGTTGAAGCGGAAGGTCAAGGGCCGTTCGCGTCGTCAGTTCAAACCCAACATCCAGACTGTGCACGCGGTGGTCGACGGCAAGCCCACGCGACTGAACGTGTGCACCTCCTGCATCAAGGCCGGCAAGGTCGAACGCCGCTGATCGCTTGGCGTACGTTCCTCTCCCCTTCGAATTTCGGTCGAGGCTTGAAATGCACTAACTCCCGCAACTAGTTCAGCCGACTTTCACCGAACCGACGAAACAGGTCGACGACCTCTTCCTGATTTCCGAGGATCGTGCGCCATACGTCATGCTGCATCGAGACGCGGCTAATTCCCGTTGGCGAACTGAGTACGGCACCAGTCGGCGACCTCGGCGACGTCGACCTCCCGGGCAGTGTCCACGCGTACCGGACCTATCGACCACGTGCCGCCGTGATCTGCGTGGCAGTGGGCTGTCCACGACCCCGCCGCAGGGTGACAGGGCGAGCAGGTTCCACATGGTCTGGCTGGCGGCGGCACCGAAGAGCGCGTTCCATTCGCGCTGCGGTCATTCGTCCGGCGGGTGGGAGCCGAGCACGTCGGCCCAGGTCTCCTTGATCAGGTCCTTGCCGAACAGCGGGACTCCGAGCTCACGTGCGAGCGGGTACGCCAACGTCGACTTCCCGGCGCCGGGCAACCCGTTGACGAGGATGACCAGTCGGTTGTTCGCCACCCCGGAAAGCCTAGATCCTTTACGTGGTGGCCGGGACCGGTCCGGGGTCGTCCCGCGCCACGATCGGGCGGAGTGTCCGGGGTTCGGATCCCGCACGGAGCGGTAGCCTCGTCGGCCTCGTCTGGCAGTTCCGGCTGAGGGGAGCCCATGCCCGCTTCGGGAAACGGCGACTTCGTCCACCTGCACGTCCACTCCGAGTACTCCATGCTCGACGGCGCCGCCCGGGTCGGCGACCTGTTCGCGGCCTGCGAGGAGCAGCGCATGCCGGCGGTCGCGCTCACCGACCACGGCTACCTCTTCGGCGCGTACGAGTTCTACAAGGCCGCGCAGCGCACCGCGGTCAAACCGATCGTGGGGCTGGAGGCCTACCTCACTCCCAAGACGCACCGCGGCGACCGCACTCGGGTGCGGTGGGGCGACGGAGGAGGCGCGGGTGGCGACGACGTGTCCGGGGGCGGCGCGTACACCCACCTCACCCTGCTGGCCGAGAACAACCTGGGCATGCACAACCTGTTCCGGCTGGGCTCACGGGCGGCGATCGAGGGCTTCTTCTACAAGCCGCGGATGGACCGCGAACTCCTGCACGCCCACGCCGACGGACTCATCGCCACGACCGGATGTCCGTCGGGTGAGGTGCAGACCTACCTGCGGCTCGGGCAGTACGACCAGGCGCGAGCGTCGGCGGCGGAGTTCCGGGACATCTTCGGCGCAGGCAACTACTACGTCGAACTCATGGACCACGGCCTGCAGATCGAGCGACGCGTACGCACCGACCTGCTGCGGCTGGCGAAGGACCTCGCTCTGCCGCTGGTCGCGACCAACGACCTGCACTACGTCAGACGCGAGGACGCCACCGCACACGAGGTGCTGCTGTGCGTCCAGTCCGCCTCGACGCTGGCCGACCCGAAGCGGTTCAGGCTCGACGGCGACGGCTACTACCTGAAGTCGGCGGCGGAGATGCGGGACCTGTTCCGCGACCTGCCGCAGGCCTGCGACGCGACGCTGGACATCGCCGAGCGGTGCGAGATCTCGTTCTCCGAGGGCGAGGGCCGCTACATGCCGCGGTACCCATGTCCGCCGGCTGAGGACGAGACGTCGTGGTTCCTCAAGGAGGTCGACGCCGGCCTACGGCGCCGCTACCCGGCCGGCATTCCCGGCGACGTGCGGGCACGCGCCGACTTCGAGGCCGAGGTGATCATCGGAAAGGGCTACCCGGGCTACTTCCTGGTGGTCGCCGACTTCATCACCTGGGCCACCGACCGCGGCATCCGCAGCGTCGTACGCGGGTCGGGCGCGGGGTCGATGTGTGCGTACGCGATGCGGATCACCGACCTCGATCCGCTCGAGCACGGGCTGATCTTCGAACGCTTCCTCAACCCCGAGCGGAAGTCGATGCCGGACTTCGACGTCGACTTCGACGAGCGTCGTCGCGGCGAGGTGATCCGCTACGTCACCGAGAAGTACGGCGACGACCGCGTCTGCCAGATCGTCACGTACGGAACCATCAAGGCCAAGCAGGCGGTCAAGGATGCCAGCCGGGTGCTGGGCCATCCGTTCGCGACCGGTGACCGGATCACCAAGGCGATGCCCGCACCGGTGATGGGCAAGGACGTCGGGCTCAAGCAGCTCTTCGACACGTCGCACAGCCGGTACGGCGAGGGCGGGGAGTTCCGCGCGCTGTGCGAGTCCGACGCCGAGGTCGCGACCGTGGTGGAGAAGGCGACCGGGATCGAGGGACTGAAACGCCAGTGGGGCATGCACGCCGCCGGCGTCATCATGTCGTCGGAACCGCTGATCGACATCGTTCCGCTGATGAAGCGGGAGCAGAACGGCGCGATCCTCACCCAGTTCGACTACCCGGCCTGTGAGTCTCTCGGCCTGGTCAAGATGGACTTCCTCGGGCTGCGCAACCTGGCGGTGCTCGGCGACGCGATCGCCAACGTGCAGCTCGCCCGTGACGTGGACGTCGACCTGGAGTCGCTCGGGAAGTCACGGGACGACAAGGAGACGTACGCACTCCTGGCGCGCGGTGACACCCTCGGGGTGTTCCAGCTCGACGGCGGCCCCATGCGCGCGCTGCTGAAGCTGATGAAGCCCGACCGGTTCGAGGACATCGCCGCCACCATCGCGCTATACCGTCCCGGCCCGATGGGCGCGAACTCCCACATCAACTACGCCCAGCGCAAGAACGGGCAACAGGAGACCAGCTATCTGCACCCGGAGCTGGCCGAGGCACTCGAGCCCATCCTCGGCGAGACGTACGGCCTGATCATCTACCAGGAGCAGGTGCTGGAGATCGCCCGCCAGCTCGCCGGCTACTCCCTCGGCAGCGCCGACCTGCTCCGCAAGGCGATGGGCAAGAAGAAGAAGGAGGTGCTGGACGCGGAGTTCGTCAACTTCGAAGCCGGCATGGTCTCCCGGGGATTCTCCGCCCAGGCCGTCACGGCACTGTGGGACGTGCTCGTGCCGTTCTCCGACTACGCGTTCAACAAGGCACACTCCGCGGCGTACGGGCTGGTGGCGTACTGGGCCGCCTACCTCAAGGCGCACTACCCCGCGGAGTACATGGCCGCCGTGCTCACCTCCGTCGGCGATGTCAAGGACAGGTTGGCGCTGTACCTCGGCGAGTGCCGGCACATGGGAATCACCGTGCTGCCGCCCGACGTTAACGAGTCCGACGCGACGTTCACCCCGGTGGGCGAGGATGTCAGGTTCGGGTTGACGGCGGTACGCAACGTCGGCGCCAACGTGGTCGAGGCGATCGTCGCCGCGCGGGGCGAGAAGGGCCGGTTCGCGGACTTCACCGACTTCCTGGCGAAGGTTCCCCTGCCGGTGTGCAACAAGCGGGTCGTGGAGTCACTGGTCAAGGCCGGCGCGTTCGACTCCCTGGGACACCGCAGGCGCGCGTTGACAGCCTGCCACGAGGACGCGATCGACCATTTCGTACGCGAGAAGCGCGCTGAGGCGGTCGGTCAGCACTCGTTGTTCGGCTCCTTCGACGCCGACGGCGGTGACCGCGGTGCCGAGCTCGGGATGCCGTTCGCGATCCCCGACGTCGAGGAGTGGGACAAGCGCGTTCTGCTCGCCAACGAGCGCAACATGCTCGGGCTCTACGTCTCCGACCACCCGTTGAACGGCCTCGAACACGAACTGGCGAAGCTGTGCGACACCACGGTCGCTCCGCTGCTGGCCGACGACGAACGCCCCGACGGCGCGACCGTCACCATCGCGGGCCTGGTCACCGCCATCCAGCGCAAGATCACCAGGCGCGGCGACGCGTGGGCCGTCGTCCGCGTGGAGGACCTCACCGCCGGGATCGACGTCCTGCTCTTCCCGTCCACGTACCAACTGGTCGGAGCCAACCTCGCCGAGGACAGCCTGGCCGTCGTCACCGGCCGGCTCGACCGGAGGGAGGACACGCCGCAACTCATCGCCACCGACCTGTCCCAGCCCGACCCGAGCGCCCTGGCGAGCAGCGCCGAGCCACTGGCGATCACACTGACCCGTGAGCGATGCACGCAGCCCGTCGTCGACCGGCTGAAGGAGATCTTCGCCGCGCACCACGGCTCCGTACGGGTTCACCTACACCTACGGGCCGTCGACCGGACGCTCGTCCTCCGCCTGGAGGACCACTGGCAGGTCACGCCCGGCCCGGCCCTGGTCGGTGACCTCAAGGCGTTGCTCGGCCCCGGATGCCTGCGCCCCTGACCCATCGTCGCCGCGTTCGCACTTCAGCCGCGCCGCCTCGTAGGCTTCGTGCGCTCCGGGTTCTGTCATCCGACGCTCCCGGATCTTCCGCCACCTGGTGTGCTCGCTCATCACACGCCTCCTCTGTTTCCAGTCGCGTCTGGTGCGCGCACCTGCTTGCGGCGAAAGCGCGCCGCACGTCAGGCTGCAGCCATGGATCCTGTCGCGTCGACCGAGCGGCTCGTGCTGCGGCGGTTCGAGCCGTCGGACGCGGACAACCTCTGGACGCTGTACGGCGACCGGGCGGTCATGCGCCACATCAGTCTGCCCACGATCCCGCGTTCCGAACTCGACGACCACGTGCTTCCGGAACTCCTTGCGGAGTACGACGAGTGTCCCGGCTTCGGGCACTGGGCGGCGGAGACGAGAACGGACAGGGAGTTCGTCGGCTGGTTCGGGCTCCATCCCGCCGTGCCGACCGACGACGGCCTGTGGACCCGCGGCACACCCACCGATGCGTTGGCCATGGTGTCGCTCGGCTATCGGCTACGACAGGCGGCCTGGGGCCGGGGCTTCGCGACCGAGGGCGCTCGCGCACTGATGCGGTGGGCGTTCGCCGACGTCGGCACGGCCGAGATCCGCGCCACCACGATGGCCGTCAACACCGGCTCGCGGAACGTCCTGGAGAAAGTCGGTTTCGAGCACATCCGTACGCTCCACCTGGACTGGCCCGATCCATTGGACGGTAACGAGCACGGCGACGTGGTGTATCGCCTGCGCCGGCGTGACTGGACGACACGTACGTAGCTCGGACCGAAAAGTCGTTGCGCCGCCAGGCCGGCCGAAGGCATCCTGAAAAGATTCGTTTTCAGTACGTCTGCCGATCGAGTGAGGTGCGCCGTTCCGATGTCCCAACCCTCGTTGCCCACGTTGCCCGAGACCCACCAGCAGTTCCTCGAATCGCTCCTGAAGCACCTGCGGGACGACGACCGCTTCGTGGGGCTCGTCGCCGGAGGGTCGCTGCTGTCGGGGAACGTCGACGAGTACTCCGACCTCGACCTGATCCCCGTCGTGGCCGACGAGCACCACGCGGCGGTGATGGCCCAGCGCATCCAACTCTGCGGCACCTGGGGGAAGCTGCTCTCGGGCTTCACCGGTGAGCACGTGGGCGAGCCGCGGCTGGTGATCTGCCTGTACGACGACCCGCTGCTGCACATCGACTTCAAGTTCGTCACCGCCGCAGACCTGGCCGACCGCATCGAGGACCCGGTCATACTGTGGCAGCGGCACGGCGATCTCGCCGAGTCCTTCTCGGATACCGTCGCCGAACACCCCATGCCCGACCCGCAGTGGATCGAGGACCGCTTCTGGGTGTGGATCCACTACGCCGCCACCAAGCTCGGGCGGGGGGAACTCTTCGAGGTCGTCGACTTCCTCGGCTTCGTGCGCGGGCAGGTGCTCGGCCCGCTGGCGCTGGTGTCCGCCGGGCATCTCCCGCGGGGCGTGAGGCGTCTGGAGACCAACGTGCCGGACTTCGCCGCCAAGCTACGCGGCACTGTCGCGGCGTACGACGCCACCTCCTGCGGCGAGGCGATCGAGCAGTGCGTGCACCTCTACAAGGAGCTTCGCGACCAGCTCGCGCCGGCCGACCTCGTTCGCAGAGACGACGCCGAGCGGGCCAGTGTCGCCTACCTGCAGCAGGTGCGGGCTGCCAAGTAGACCTTGACAGCAGTCAGTGTGCCGCCAGGCGAGCACGCAGCCTGGCGGCAAGCTCCGCGCGTTGGGCGGGGCTGACCTTCTCCCGCTCACCGGCGGCGAGGAAGCCGAACACGCCCGGGCCTGCCCGGTCCTGTGCCAGGTCGGCGGGACGCGCGACCACGTGGAAGTGCAGGTGGGATCCAGGGGACTCACCGAACCCCGCGACGTACGCCTTGGGAGTTCCCAACTCTTCAGCCAGCGCCCGCGCCAGCCGGACTTGCCAGACCCCGAGGCCCGCGGCTTCCTCGTCGGTCAAGTCGGCCAGGTGGATGACGTGCCGGCGAGGTTGCAGGATGAGCCAGCCCAACAGCCCGCTGCTGTAGGCGTGCACGACCGACCAGTGGTCGTCGTGGGCGATCAGAAATTCCGACGGGAGTCGTTCATCGTCGCCTCGCCCGCACGGGCACGCTGCGCGTTCCATGCGGGGTGAGCGTACCGGTTTCGCACAGGCGCTGCCTGCGCTCACGCGTCCAGGAGGCGTGCCAGGGCAGGTCGTACGTTCCACTGTTTGGTCATGTCGGCGTACTCCTCGCCGATGTTGTCACCGGCGTCGGCTCCGGTACGCGTGGCGCGCAACATGATGTTGCGGGGCGTGTGTTCGCTGCCGACGAACTGGATCGTCTCCACGCGATAGCCGTGCCGGCGCAGGATGGACGCACGCAGCGCGTCGGTCAGCACGTCCGCGAAGCGTTCGCGCAGGATGCCGTGCCGGGTGATCATCGTGTACGGCTCGGGCGCCTCGGCTTGGGCCAGCTGAGCCTGGATGTCGTGGTGGCAGCAGGGTGCCGCCAGGATCAGCGGCGCGTCCCACCGCACCGCCCGGGCCAGCGCGTCGTCGGTCGCGGTGTCACACGCGTGCAGGGACAGCACAAGGTCGGGAGCGTCGTCGAGCTCGGCGGCGGCGATACTCGAAGCGGCGAAGGTCAACTGGTGACCGAAGCCCAGATCCTTTGCCAGCTTGGTGTTCCGGTCACGTGCCTGCGGACGCAGGTCGATCCCGGTCATCCGCAAGGGCAGCTTGCGGACGTTCGCGAGGTAGCTGGCGGCGGCGAAGGTGAGGTAGGCGTTGCCACAGCCGAGGTCGACGACGCGCAGCGGCCGCTCCTCGGCCGGCCGCGGAACCAGGCCCGTCTCGAGCGCCCGGTCGAGCGCGGGCTCGAGCACCCGGAGAAACTCGTCGACCTGGCGGTACTTCGCCTGCCGGGTGGGCTTGATCCGGCCCTGGTGGTCGGCGATCCCGACCGCCCTCAGCACCGGGTCGTCGGCCGGCAGCAGCCGCGGCTTCTCCCGGTCGTGCTCGCGGCTGACCGGCTGCTCCTCCACGCGCGGGCGGACGTGCACCTGCGCCTCGCCCTTCTTGGTGACCCGAAGCTGCAGCGTCTCGTCCACGGAGTCGAGGTGCCAGTTACCGAACGCCGTCGCGAGCAGGCCGTCGACCGCCTCCTCCGCGTCCGGTCCGGGAGCGGCGTTGCGGGTGTGTGCCTGGTGTTCGTCGTACGTCGTGACCTGCAGCACCCGCCCGGCCCGGACGTCGACGTACCTCACCTCGGCCCGCCGCCAGGCGACCTCGTGCCCACGGCGCCGACCGGCGGCCACGGCGCGGACGAGCCGCTCGGGATCCAGGAGTTCCTCGCGTACGCGGGCAAGCGCCTGCGACAGGGGTTCGGGCATGTCGCCAAGGGTGTCACGAAGGCGGTCGCCGTCGGCCCGGCCGTCCCGTCGGACACCATGCGTAGCCGAACGGTCGCGTGGCCGGACTACCCGAACCAGTGGACCGCCTGGCCGTGCCCGCGGGTCCAGCCCAGCGGCCTGCCGTCGAGGGCGAGCACGTTGAGATGGGCATCATCTGGTGGTTCGGGAAGATCGTCGTACGGCAGAACGCCCGGGGCCTCGTTGGACACCCAGTGCCCGGGCAACCCTCTGACCAGGTCGGTGAACGCGGCCCGGCGCGCCGGCAGCAACTGGTACAGCACCGAGGTGTGGAACACCACCAGCGTGGCCTCGGCCGGTGCCCGCTCGACCAGAGCCGGCAGGTCGTCGACCAGGTCCCCGCGTACCAGCAGCGGAGGGTCGGCCGCGGCGACGGCCGCCGCTGTCCGCAGCCTGGCCCGGCGGTGGGCGTGCTCGGGCCAGATGAGCGCGTCGAGCCACGCGACGTCCGCAGGGTCGGTCACGTCGAGCGGGTTGAGGTCCAGGCCGCCCCGCCAGACGACCTCCGGCACCATGAGCGGCGGAAGCACACCGGTCGCCTCGCAGTCCAGCACCGGCGCGCCGTCACCGATCAGGTGGTCGCCGTAGCGGTAGGCATACCGGTCGGGATACAGACACAGCCCGGCGGACGCGCCGACCTCGAGCAGGGCGAGCGGTTGCGGCAGGGTGGCGAGCACCGGCAGCAGGACGGCGCACCGGCCGGCCTCGTTGGTCTGCGTGGCCCGGGTGCGTATCTGCGCCTCGATCCGCGGCCAGTTCGCCAGGGTGTAGTCGTGGAACGCGGCCGGGTCCTCCACCGGACCTCCCAGCAGGCGTACGACACCGAACAGGAGGTTCGGCTGCCGCTTCGCCGGTGGAAGGCCGTCCAGCAGGGCGAGCACCTCGTCGTCGCCGGACACCGCCAGCGACAGGCGTTCGTACGCGGGTGAAACTCCACGCGCCTCACGTGCGGAGAAGTTCGCGTAGGTCTGTGCGGTCGTCATGGCAACCTCCGGGCGACGGTGAGGAGCGCGACGAAGCCGACGGTCAGCACGGGCCGACCGAGCGAGTCCAACCGGCGTTCGATCCCGGCGAGAAACTCCGCACTCCTCGCCTCGCCGAGGGCGTGCGTTCCGGACTGCGTGGCCAGATTGGCGAGGTAGTCCGAGGCGGCGTAGCGCACCTCGAACGGGTAACGCCTGCTCGCCACCTCCTCGAACAACGTCCGTGCCTCGGCAGGAAGATGCCGCGGGCTGACCCGCTCGGGCGCGGGTGGTGGGTCACCTTCGTAACCCACCGCCCGGTAGTCCTCCTGCACCTGCGTCCAGAACGCATCGGCGTCCGCGGCCTGCACCCGCACGCAGCCGGCCACCGCCATGCAACCTCCCGGGCGCAGTAGCTGATGAGGTTTCGCGTACCGGAGTTGCGGATCGACCCAGTGCAGGGAGTTGACGGCCACCACCGCGTCCACCGGCGGTGCGGCCGAAGGCGGCTGCCAGTCCTCGAACGAGGACGTCACCACGTCGGTGGCGGGGAACCCGGCCAGCCGGGTACGGGCGAAGGCCGCGAGGTCGGAACCCAACTCCACGGCGGTGACGGCCAGCCCGCGTTCGGCCAGCGGCACGGTCGCCTGCCCGGTGCCGCAACCGATCTCGACCACGCGGTCTCCGGGCACGAGGCCGGCGACGTCCACCAGGTCGTCGAACAGCCGGGGCGGGCACACCGGCCGGGTCCGCTCGTAGTCCTGCGCCGACCGGTCGAACCCGGCATGCAGCACATGCCGTCTCGGATCGTCGTCCACGTACACCTCCCGGCCACCGCCTGCCGCCGCACCGCTGAGCAGCGGTGCTCGTACGGCACCTACGCTGATCCGACACGATGCTACGTGGGAGACGTCGACGGGAGCGCGCATGTCCGGGACCGACCGCATTCCAGGCTCATTTGCCGAGCAGGTCCACGCGATCGCGGCGCACTACGGGATCCCACGCGGCGAGGTCTCCCCTGCACCTGAGCAGGGACAGGTCAACTTCACCGTCTTCCTGGGGGACGACCTCGTTCTCCGTCTTCCTCGTGAGCAGAGGTTCGAGGTCCGGCTGGCGAAGGAGGCAGCCGTGATTCCCATTGCACAACACGCGGGAGTGCCGACGGCGGACCTTGTCCGCTACGACGCGAGCCACGAGGTGGTGGACGTTCCGTACATGCTTCTGGAACGCCTGCGCGGGCACACTCTCGGCGAGCGCGGATACGAGCCCGGGACGAGTGAGCGGGCGCATACGTCTCTCGGTGAACTGCTCGCGACTCTGCACGAGGTACGCATGAAGGATGTGGGCCCGCTCGCCGGGGTCGAGCAGCGGCCCGCGTTGTTGCCGGGACCAATGGTCGACTGGCTGATCGACGCCGGTGAGCTGGGACGCACGCAGGGACGGTGGCTGCTGGGCTGGCTCGCCTTCCTGGAGGCGAAGGAGGCCGGGGCGTCCGAGCCGGTGCTGGTGCACGGCGATGTCAGCCCGTCCAACCTGTTCGTCGACCGCCACGGCGAGGTCGACGCGATCATCGACTGGGGATCCTGCCACTGGGGCGATCCGCTACGCGACACGGTGGACCTTCCGATGCGGGCGTTGCCGAGCATCCTCACCGGCTACCGTTCGGCCTCCCGCTCCGCTGGTTTCGACAGTGACGTACGCGGTGACGACGCAGCGCTGGAAGCCCGCGCGCTTCGGTGGCACATCCTCATCGCACTGGCGAAACTCCACAAGGGCCCGTCGACGTCGGAGCGACGTCACTGGTCCGCGCCCAAGCAGGCAAGGCTTCTGGAGATCCTCAGGTTTTTCGCGAGCGACCCACCGAGCCCGTGGCCGGAGCTCGTGCTGCCGACCTAGCGAGGTGCGGCCTGGCGAGGTGGCCTAGCGACGTTGCCGTGCCCCACATGGCCGGCCGGTGCGCAGGTTCGTGGTGGCGCCTGCCACGACGTCGTCGAGTCTGTCCCGGACCGCTACCAGCTCGGCGATCTGGTGGTCGATCCGGCCCCGCTCGACCGCCAGCCCGTCGAGCAGTTCGGGCGTGGCGGTGCCGTCGACGACGCATGGCAGGAGCGTGAGAATCGCCTTGCTGGACAGGCCCGCGGAGTAGAGCTGCCGGATGAGCAGCACATGGTCGACCGCGCTGTCCGGGTAGTGGCGCTGACCGCTGGGACTGCGTTCGGCGGCGAGCAGTTTCTGTTCCTCGTAGTAGCGCAGCGCACGGGTGCTGACGCCCGACCTGCCCGCGAGTTCGCCGATGCGCATCGCCACGTCTCCTCTGTGAGCCGCGCCACAAGACTTGCCTTTGACGTCAACGTCAGGTTTTACCGTAACCCCCATGGCCACTCTGGACACAGCACCACCCCGGAACTCCGGTACCGCTCCCACGCCCGTCGTCTCTGTCAAGCCGATCTTGCTGCCCGCGCCGGAGCGCGGCGAGGACCTGCGTCTCCGCGTGGCCGCACCGGCCACCGGGACCAGGCTGCCGATGATCCTCTTCTCCCACGGCTACGAGTCGTCACTCGAGGGCTACCGTCCCCTCACCGACTACTGGGCCGCGCACGGCTTCGCGGTGATCCAGCCGACCCATCTCGACTCGAAAACGGTGGGCCTGCTCCCGGACGATCCCCGCGGGCCGCGGCTGTGGCGGCTTCGCGTCGAGGACCTCAAGCTCGTCCTCGACAACCTCGACACTCTGGAGGCGGCCGTTCCCGGCCTCGCCGGGAGGCCGGACCACAGCCGGGTCGCCGTGGCCGGGCACTCCTTCGGCGGCCAGACCGCGGGCGTCCTGCTGGGCCTGCGGGTCACCGACCCGGAGACCGGGACGGCAGAGGACCTCTCCGACCCGCGAGTCGGTGCAGGCGTGCTGTTGGCGACGGCCGGCCGGGGCGGAGACGACCTGACTCCGTTCGCGGCCGAGCACCTGCCCTGGTTGAGGAACCCGGACTTCGCCCACCTGACAACCCCGGCCCTGGTCGTCGCCGGCGACAAGGACGATCTCCCGCTGACCGTTCGGGGAGCGGACTGGACGACCGACCCGTACGCACTGAGCCCCGGTGACAAGAGCCTGTTGACACTGTTCGGAGGGGAACACTTTCTCGGCGGGATCTCCGGTTACGAGGTCACCGAGACCACCGACGAGAACCCCGCGCGCGTCGCACTGATCCAGCAGGTCACCCTCGCCTACCTGCGGCACGCACTCGGCATCGACAGCACCGACTGGACCGCGGCCCAGACGTCCCTCGGCGACCACTACCATCCCCTGGGCCGACTGGAATCCAGACCGTGAGCACGAACGTGGAGTGCCGGGCCGGCGACCTCAGATCACGCGGGATTCAGATCGATCGCCAGTCGATGCCGTCGGGTCGCGGAAGGTCCAGACAGGAAGCGGCCCAGGCCAGGTCGATCGCCAGCAGTCGAACGAACACCTTCACCAGCCAGCCCGGCGCCCCGGCGTCGTCCAGGATCCGCCGGGCGAGCGACGCACCACCGGCAGCAGCCCAACCACCGGCGGCCGGCAGTACGTCGTACGGCATCGGACCGCCTTCGAGGTGCAGGGTGGGAAGAAGCAGCGCCAGGTCGTGCTCGGCGCTCCCCCGCGAGGCGTCCGACCAGTCGACGAAGACCACCCGATCGTCCGCGACGCAGATGTTGTCGCTGCGCAGGTCCCCGTGGACCAGCGAGTCGCCGCTGTCGTCCAGGCCCGCTTCGGCCTCGGTGAGGGCGGTAGCGGCGCCGTTCAGCCAGCCGGCCGAGCACAGCCCGAGGTCGAGGAAGGCGGCCCGGTCCGGTCCCTCGCGCAGCAGGCTCGGCCAGTACGCCGGCCGGGGCGGCGTCGGCTCGAACGCGGCCGGAGCCCGAACCCCCGCCAAGTCCGCCACCGCGGCGAGCACCCGATCGATGTCGCCCTCTCGCCAGTCGACGCCCTCGTGGCCGGCGGGCCAGTGCGCGCGCCTGAGGTCCTCGACCACGAGGACAGGACGGCTGCCGGGTTCGTCGAGCCACGCCACGACCCGCGGCACGAAGCGTTCGGGCACCTGCCTAAGCGCGAGGTACTCGGTGTGAAGCCAGCGTTCCGTCTGCTCGTCGGTGGCCGCCTTGACGAAGACGCCGCTTCCGTCCTTCAGCGTCACCAGGAAGCGCGCCGCGGCCGTCAGGCCCGTGTCCGGCACTATCCACTTCGTGGTCGGCTGATCGACAGCGCGTTCCACGCGCGTGCGAAGCGTCGTCGCGGACGTCGACCGGGCGTCGTCTGGGGACATGACCCCATCCTGGCAGCGGGCCGTGCGCCACGGAAGGCTGCGGTGCACGGCCGGGTCGCGGGCGCTCAGAACCCGATCGCCTCGCGGAGCAGCAGGACGGTGCCGCGCCCTGGCTGGTACTCCGCGTTGAGGACGAGCAGCCGGTTGATGGCGCTGGGTGCTCCGTACACCGCCTGGGCACGGATGTTCTCCAGCGGGAAGGCGTGCTCCTCGACGCGGCGCAGCGCGGTGTCCAGGTCGGGCACCACCTTCTGCGCGCCGACGACCCAGATCGCGCGGGCGGCGCCTCCGGCGTAGGCAGGCAACTGGCTTCCGCTGCCGGAGGCGACCACGAGGGACCCGGTCTCGGTGACGGCGGCGACGCTGCCCACCACGACGTCGGGGGTGGCGGTCAGCCGCCGGATCTCGTCGGCCTGGGTGGCGCGGTCCATGGCCAGTACCCGTGGCTTGACGGCCCGGTATCGCCCACTGGCATTGAGATCGTCCTGGATGCCGGACAGCCGCAGCGTCTCACTGGCGCCGGTGAACACACTCGCGCCCTCGGGCACCAGCTCACCGACGCGAGTACGCGCCGCCGCCACGTCGTCGAGGATCTCGACGCCGAAACCGTGTGCGGCAAGGGAAGCGGCCGCCCGCTCCAGACTCCGCGCGGATGCCGGGTCGGCGAAGGTCGTTGCCGGGAAGGAGGTGGTCATGGTGCTCCTGAACTCGTCGGGCAGGCACGGTTGTCTACTTGTCACGTGCCTTCTCACGAGTACGACGGGGCAGCCCCGCCGGATGTCAGGCGTACGTCGCCTCGGCCTGTCCGTCGGCCCGGCGTCCCCGGCCTCACATTCGGGCCGGCGGTCTCGTCGTACCACCGAGGGCAGGACCGATCCCCGAGGGAGCCGTCGACGACATGACCACACCGCCAGAGCCGGGGAGCCGGCGAACCGAGGCCGGCCAGGACGCGATCATGGGCGAGCGGCGTCAGTTGATCAGTCTCGCGTACCGGCTGCTCGGCTCGCTGGCCGACGCCGAGGACGCCGTGCAGGAGGCCTACGCACGCTGGTACGCCATGTCCGGCGCGCAGCGGGAAGCCATCGTCTCCCCCGGCGCCTGGCTGACGACGGTCACCGGCCGCATCTGCCTGGACCTGCTCGGCTCCGCCCGTGCCCGGCGGGAGAAGTACGTGGGCGAGTGGATCCCCGAACCTCTGCCGGGCTCCACGGACTGGATCAGTGGCCGGCGCAGCACCGGCGACGCCACCTCCGAACGCGCCGACCCGGCCGACCGGGTCACCCTCGACGAGTCGATCAGCATGGCCTTCCTCGTCGTGCTCGACTCGATGACCCCGGCCGAGCGGGTCGCATTCGTCCTGCACGACGTCTTCGGCTACCCGTTCGCCGACATCGCCGAGATCGTCGGCCGCACCCCCGCGGCCTGCCGCCAGCTCGCCTCCTCGGCGCGCCGCCGCGTCCGTACGTCGCAGGCTCCACCGACCCCGGCGGCGCGGCAGGCCGGGATCGTCAGGGAGTTCAGCCGGGCTTGGCAGGCCAAGGACGTGGACGCCCTCATCGGCCTGCTGGACCCCGACGCCACGCTGGTCGCCGACAGCGGCGGTTTCGCGCCCGCCGCCCTGCACCCCATCGAGGGCGGCGAACTGATCGCGCGCCTGCTCGCCGACCTCGCCGGCAGGGCGCCGGGCAACGTGACCTTCGCCCAGCAGGTCGTCAACGGCCAGCCCGGTCTGGTCGCGCGAGAGGACGGCGTCACGATCACGGTGTATGCGTTCGAGATCGTGGCCGACCGGATCAGGCACATCTGGGCGGTACGCAACCCGGAGAAGCTGCGGCCGTGGACGGCCGGCTGAGTCCTCGACGGATCAGCCGGCGGGCTTGAGGGTGCCGAGGAGGCCCGGCGTCGACGTGGCGGAAAGGCACCGGCGGGGAAGCGAAACCCGTCCGGGCCGGTGCTCGAACGTGTTCATCTGCGCCCACTCGTCCAACTGGGGGTCGTAGAGGTTCTGCAGGCCGAACTGCAGGAGCTCCCAGAAGGTGGTGCGGTCACGCTGGTCGACGTAGATGTCGCCGAGGGCGATCGGCAACCGCGGCCACAGTCCGGGAGGAAGCTGCGGTACGACGATGCCGACCCGCCAGTGGTCGACGTACCGCAACTGCTTCCGCTGCAGTATTTCCGGCCCGACGAATCGAGACCCCGCGAGCAGACCGTTCAGGGTTTCCAGACTGAAGCCCGGAATCTTCGAACACGTGTGAACGGTCAGTCCGGGCCATTTGTAGGTCAGCGTGTAGAGCGTGTTGTGATAAATGAGGTTCGTGAACCAAATCGGATACTGCGGACCTCCGGCGACCATTTGACTGTTGCCGTTTCTGCCCTGCCATCTGAACGGAACGGTGATACCGAGGTCCCGCACGATCCATTTACCCGTTCCGCGGAAGTTTCGCGGAAGCCGGGGCGGCTGCGGTGTCTGCTCGCGACCCCAGGCGGCCACCTTCGGTGACGCGGCGGCGTGGGCCGGCGGAAGTGCCCTGGCGCGCGGCGCATGACTGACAGGCAAGGCCGGCTTGACGTCCGACACGGTTTCGGTACGCGTCACCCGCGTCGCAGCCGACGCTCCGCCGTCCCGCGGAAGTGCGGGAATGACGGCAAGTGCCCCGATGGCGGCAACAGACGCTATCGCCCGACGCGTGTGACCCATTGTGGCTCCCCGAGGTTCGCGTCACGTCCGGATGCGTGACGCCGGATCCCTGCCCGGCAATGAGGGCCGTCCCCGAAGCGGCGAATACCAAAACCGCACGGCGTGTCGAACTCTTTTACGGCCGACGCCCGAACCGGTCGACGCAATGTACGACGGTGCCGAGAAAACGCCGGGAAATCGGCGAGAACGGTTGCCCGACTCTGCACTCGGGCAGGAATTCCCGCGGCCGACCAGTCGCCGTACGCGAACTCCAGGAGCGCACCATGCCCGACCTCACTCGTCGCGACCTGATCAGGGCCACGGCCGCCGCCGGGTCCGGGGCCGTCATCCTCCCGGGCGTCGCGTCCGCCGGCCCGTCCCACGACCCGCACGGCCCACACGACGGGCACGACGAGCACGACCATCCCCGGCACCCGAAGAGCGAACCGGCGGAGCTGACCGGCCGGATCGTCCGCCCCGGTGACCCCGACTACCCCAGGGCCAGCCTCGGCTGGGACGAGCTCTTCGTCCACTATCCGCTGGTCATCGTCTTCGCCGAGGAGACCAGGGACGTGCTCAACGCGCTCGCCTGGGCGCGGCAGCACAACGTCGCACTGCGGGTACGGAGTGGCCGGCACAGCCTCGAGGGCTGGTCCAACGTCGACAACGGCATCGTGATCGACGTCAGCGAGCTGAAGTCGGCGCACATCGACAAGGCCTCGCTCACCGCCACGGTCGGCGCGGGGCTCAACCAGCTGGAGGCGGTGACTGCTCTCGGCCGGGAGGACCTCGCCGTCACGACCGGGACGGAGGGCAGCGTGGGCCTGTCGGGCGCGACGCTCGGCGGGGGTTTCGGCTTCCTCACCCGCTATCTCGGCATGGCCTGCGACAACCTGATCGGGGCCGACGTCGTCGTACCGTGGGGCGCCGACGGTGCCAAGGTGCTGCACGTGAACGAGAAGTGCCACACCGACCTGCTCTGGGCTCTTCGCGGCGCCGGCAACGGCAACTACGGCATCGTCACATCCCTTACCTACAAGGTGTCCCCACTGAAGGAGGTCGTCTACGTGCAGGCGGCCTGGGATGGGCTCGGCGACCTGCACGGCGTCTTCGACGCGTGGCAGAGCACGGCCCCGTTCACCAACAGTCGGCTCGGGACACAGGTGGAGATCCACAAGCCGCAGATCCTGCTGTTCGCCGTCCTCGCGGACGGGACCCGGGCCGAGGCTCTCGAACTGCTGTCCCCGATCCTCTCGGTCGGCAAGCCCACGGTCACGGTGCAGACCGGTGGGTGGGCCGAGATCTACGCCGGGTTCCAGATCCCGACCCGGGACGAGCCGGCGAACTGGAAGTTCTTCTCGCAGTTCACCCGCAAGCCGTTCCCTTCCAGGGCCGTCAGCATCATCGGCGAGTTCATGAACAACGCACCCACCGACGACAGCAACTTCTTCACTCAGGCGTTCGGCGGACGCGTCCGGAGGGCGACCAGGCCGGCCGGCGGCACGTCGTTCGCGCACCGCGACGCACTCTTCTACTCCGAGCCCGGCGCCGGCTGGGGCAAGCGGGGAGAGCCGAACTGCAACGACCCGCTCACCTCGCAGTCCCAGGCCTGGATCGCGGAGTTCAGTCAGGCGCTTCGCCCCTACGTGGACGGCGCGTACGTCAACGTGCCGAACATCGGCATGGCCGAGTGGGAGACGGCATACTGGCGATCGAACTTCTGCCGGCTGCGCAAGATCAAGTCGAAGTACGACCCGACGAACCTCTTCCAGTACGAGCAGAGCGTCCCGCCCTGGTCCTGCGACCGGTAGCACCGCCATCGCCCGCACCCGTGCCCCCGGTGCTCGGCAGGGTCTCGACAGACGTCAACAGCTTGCCGAGCAACGACGCGAGCTGGCGTTGCTCCCGGTCGTCGAGCGTCTCGAGGATGGCTGCCTCGTTCAGCATGTGAGCGCGCATGAGCTTGTCGACGAGTCGCCGGCCGGCTGTGGTCAAGGTGGCGATCCGGCCTCTGGCGTCCTCCGGGTCACGGGTCCGCGTCACCAGCCCGGCTGCGGCGAGCCGGTCGACCCGCTTGGTCACCGCGCCGGGAGTGACCAGGGTCGCGCGGGCGAGCTCGCCGCTGGGCAGCGCATGGGGCGGTGCGCTTCGGCGCAGGGCAGCCAGGACGTCGAAGTCGCCGGGTGCGAGCCCCGCGTCGGCGAACGGCGGCCGGAGTATCGGGTCACACACCGAGGCCAGTCGTTGGATTCTTCCCAGGACCAGCATCGGTGAAGGATCCAGGCCCGGCAGCCTGGCTCGCCACTGGTCGACGATCGCGTGCACGGCGTCGCTGTCGGGGGATGGTTCGCGCTCACTGCCTAGGGCCACCTCGCCAGGATACTTTCCTGGTCAAGTACTCTGCTTTCCATGGAAACTAATCCCGCTCTTTCCGGTGTGACGATCTATGTCGACCCGACCTGTCCCTTCGCGTGGATCACCAGCAGGTGGCTCGCCGAGGTCGAGCTGCACACCGGCGTGGAGGTGCGCCGCGAGCTGATGAGTCTCTCCGTTGCGAACGAGGGGCGGGAGCTCGACGACTGGTATCGGGACTACAACGACGGTGCGTGGCGCCCCGCCCGCGTTGCGGCCGCCCTCCTCGCCTCTGCTCATGCGGGGCGCTGGACGGAATTCTACGAGACGTTCGGACAGCGGCGCCACGTCGGCGGCCTACGGGACGACGCGCGGAACGTCGCACTGACCTTGGACGAGCTCCGGCTGCCGGTGGAGCTGACTGGCGCGGCCGAGGACTCCTCCTGGGACGACGATCTGCGCGCCCGTACGAAGGCGGCCACCGCGCCCCTGACCGACGACGGCGGCACCCCGATCGTGCACGTCGGCGACCGGGGATTCTTCGGGCCCGTACTCACGGCCGTGCCCCGCGGAGACGACGCCGTCCGGCTCTGGCACGCGGTGTCGACGCTCGCGACCATCCCCTCCTTCAGCGAACTCAAGGGCGCACGCGGCGAGCACCTGCAGACGGACTGATCGCACGAGCCACCTCTTGCGGCTCACTCAGGTCACTGGGAGGCCAGGACTGCCCGAGTGCCGTCATCGCGGAGAACGACCTGGCTCTGTCGTTCGTCCGCGACGACCGGCTGGACGGTTACTCGTACGTCATTCCGAAGCGGCATGTGCCGCTGCTCGCCGATCTCCGGGACGACGAGGCCTCCGCGGTCATGACCATGATTCGTCAACTCGCAACAGCCATCACGTCCGAACTGCGGCCAGACGGTCTGAACGTCTTCCAGAACAACGGGATCGTCGCCAACCAGACCGTGCCGCACGTGCACTTCCACGTCGCGCCGCGGACCGTCGAGCAGATGGCGACGTGGACGCCGGCGAGCGACGCCTGGAGCGGTGCCGTCCAGCCCGTCGAGCCCCGTCGCGAACTCGCCCAGCGCTTCGCCCGCCACCTGCCGTAGCACCCCGTGGACTGACCAGGCCGGACAGCACGCGCGACGACCCGGCCTCAGCCTTACGTGTTAAGGCACCGAACCGGGGTAGGCCAGCACGACATGCGACCGAGGGCCTTCTCGGCCCTTCGCACCTACGACAGTTGGAGGAAGCATGTCGACCCCTAGCTACGGTGGCCCGGCCGGTTCGGAGCCGACAGGCGCCAGCGATGGCAAGGAGCAGGCACGGCAGGTCGCGGGGAACGCCGCACAGGAGGGTTCCCGCGTCGCCGGGGTTGCCAAGGACCAGGCGCAGCAGGTCGCGTCGGAAGCTCAGCACCAGGCCAGAAACCTCCTCCACGACGTACGCGGACAGGTGGACGAACAGTCCCGCCTACAGCGGGACCGACTGGTCGGCACGTTGCAGAACTTCAGCGACGACGTCGAGAAGATGGCGAGCGGCCAGGACGGCAACGGAGGGCTTGCCCACGAAGTCGCCCGGCAGGTCGCCGGTCGAGTACGTGAGTTCAGCTCGCGGATCGACGGCCGTGAGCCGGCCGAACTCCTCGACGAGGTCCGCCGCTTCGCGCGCCGGCGGCCGGGCACGTTCCTCGCGGGCGCACTCGCGGCCGGTGTGGTGGCAGGCCGGCTGACCCGCGGCGCCAAGGAAGCCAACAACAACTCAGATGGTGCGCACAGCACCAGCGGCTCGGCAGGTTCCACCTCCGGCTACGACGGCGGAGTGGGCGGTTACACCAGGCCCGGAGCCACCGACTCGAACACGGTCGGAGACGCCGCGGCCAACTACGGGCCGAGCAGCCAGTACGAAACCTCCAGCACCGCCGACCCGACGAGCACCACCGGCTACAGCGGCGGCACCACCGCTCCGGCCGCCGGACCCGGCTGGTCCGAGCAGGAGAACCCGTACGCACCTCCGCGTACGGGCGCGGGCTCGGGAGGCTCGGGTGGGGTCGCTCCGCTGGACCCCGCGTCGGACGAGTACGCCCCGCCCGCCGAGCAGACGCCCGGTAGCGGCCGGATCGCCGACCGGCGCGGAACCACCGGGGAGGCGCCGTGAGCGGCACGGAACCGTTCAGCCCATCCGATTCCTACCACGCGACGACCGGTGGTGAGAGGCCGTCGGACAACCGTTCGCTCGGCGAGATCGTGGGGGCGATCGCCGGCGACCTGACCACGTTGGTACGCGCGGAGCTCGACCTCGCGAAGACGGAACTGAAGCGGGAGGCGACTCATGCCGGCAAGGGCGCGGGCCTCCTCGGAGGTGCCGGTGTCACCGGCCTGCTCGCGCTCGTGTTCGCGTCGCTGGCGTTGATGTTCGTACTCGACAACTGGATGCCCATCGGCCTGGCGGCGCTCATCGTCGCCGTCATCTGGGGCGTCGTCGCCGCCGTGCTCGCCACCCGCGGCAAGAAGGAACTCAAGCAGCCCATGCCTCCCCTGGAGGCGACACAGCGCACCCTGAAGGAGGACGTGCAATGGGCCAAAGCACAGAGGGGCAGTTGACCGACCAGATCGCCGACACGCGTGAGGACCTCTCGCGCAACCTCGACGCTCTGACCGACAAGGTGAGTCCGAGTCGGGTGGTCGAACGCCGCAAGGAAGCCGTACGCGGCCGGTTCGGTCGGGTGCGCGACCGGTTCATGGGGACGGCGCACGACGTCCGCGGCGTTGCGGGTCACGCGACCAGCAATGCGGGCGGGTCCGTGAGCGACCGCGCATCACAGGTCGGAAGCACGGCCAGTGACGCGGCCTCCGGCGCCGTCGACACGGTGTCCAGCACCGCGCACGGCGCTGCCCACACGGTGCAGGAGCGGACCGAGGGCAACCCGTTGGCGGTCGGGCTGATCGCGTTCGGGGCCGGCGCCCTGATCGGCTCTTTGTTGCCGGCCACCCAGAAGGAAACCCGGGTGGCCCGGCAGGTGGTGGAAACCGCCAAGGAGAAGGGCCAACCGCTGGTGGAGGAAGCGAAGTCCGTCGGCCAGGACGTCAGCCAGGACCTCCGCGAACACGCCACCGAAGCTGCCCAGGAAGTTCGCAGCACCGCCGAGGAAGGCGTACGCCAGGTAAGGGACGAAGGTCAGTCCTCGGCGCAGAACGTCAAGGACGATGCGAGGTCGCGTACGCGATAGAGGTCTGTGCACCAAGACCACTTCGCGTTTCGCCTGAACGTACGGCGCGTGGATGTCACTCATGTCGAGTGGATCCACGCGCCGTTCGTCTTCCTCAGAACGGCGGCAGGTCATCCTCGATCGTCCCTGTGCTCGCGCCGGTGGTGGCCGGCTCGGGTGGCACAGGGTCGGTGAGTGATGGTGCCGCGCTTCGGTACCGTCGGCCGAACGGGTCGGCAAGAGTGTGTTCGCCGGGGCCGGTCTGCTTGAGTTTCCAGTCCCGTTCGGTCTTGGCCTTGTGGTGGCGTGGGCACAGCGGGGCGATGTTGTCCACCGACGTTTCGCCACCGTCGGCGTACTCGGTGTTGTGGTCCAGGTGACACGTCGCGGCCGGGCGTCGGCAGGTGGTCCACACACACCGCTGGTCGCGGGCATGCACCAGCTCGGCCTGCAGCCCGCGCAGGAACCTCGCCGGGATCGGATGCAGGTGCAGTAACCGCCCGGTCACCGGATGGGTGACCCCGACACTGAATCTGGCTTCGGGGTTGTCGAGGTGGTTCGCCACGATCCGGCGGGCCACCTCGGTGATGATCGGCCCGACTCCGCCGAGCTCACCGGGCCGGGTGGACAGCCCCATCAGCGTGGTCAACGGCACGTTCAGCTGAATCTTCGAGCGCGTCCTTATCGGACCCCAGCTCGGCTGCAAAGAGGTCCACGGCGGTGGTGGCGGTGTGGAATTGTCTGTCGGCGGAGCCTGCGAATCAGGTGGATCAAGTGGATCGGGTGGGTCGGGTGGGTCGGGGTGTCCCGGCGGCTCGGCGGTGCGGGCTGCGGCCTCGTGGGCGGCGGTGTCGTGGACTCGGACCCCGTTCGTCGCGGCCGCGCCGCACACACTGCAAATGGCCGGTGCCGGAGAACAGTTCCCACACTCACACCAACTGTCGTGCAGGTCGTGGTCGGGGAACCGGTGAACAGCACAGCGCCCCGGTCCACCCTGGTCAGTGTCGCTCTGCGCCCACTTGGTCTCGGGCTCGGCCTCGGGCCACTCGGTCTGGCTTTGCGCCCGCTCGTTCTTGGGCTGGGCGTCGTCTCCGGCTCGCGGCTCGTCTTCGGGCTGCTCGGCGTCGACCTGCTCGCCGTCGGCCCGCTCCTGCGGAGAGTCGCCATCCGCAGGCCGCTGCCCAGAGTCCTCCTGCCCAGAGTCGGCCTGCTCGAGGTCGTCCAGCTCGAGGTCGCCTTGCTCAGATTCGCCTTGCGCCGCTGGGTTCTGTGCCCCAGCCTTCGTCTGCGTGCACTCCCCCTGATCAGCGGTGGCTGTGGGGGCGGAGCAGTCAACGAGGTCGGCGGAACCACTGAGCAGGGAGAAGGCGACGTCCGCGCGCAGTTGGCTCAGCTTGCGCGGGTCGCCGGCGGACTTCACGGCACGGGCGATCGCGTCGATGTACCCGTACGCCTCCGCGGCCTGATCAGCGGACAGGCCGCGGATTGCCAGGTCGGCGACACCGTCGACAGCCGGCCAGATCGCGACGTTCCGCCCCGTCCGCGCGGCGCGGTGCCGTTTACCGGCAGCCTCGGGATCGGCTTTCACGACCTCCGCCTCCACCTTCGCCCGCAACAACCCGCCCCGCAGTTCCAGCACCTTCGGGAAGATCGCGTCCTCGACCGCACCCCACAGGTCGGGTTTCGCGTCGGTGATCCGGTCCACGATCGCCCGCACGTCGGGCAGCTCCAGCCCACCGGACGCCAGCGCCGCACGTGTGCGCGGCAGACGGGGCACGGTGAGGGCCAGCGCCAAATACCAGCTGGAGCGGTAGCCCGACCACCGCAGCAAAGGTTCCAGCACGGCCTGGGTCATCGGGTCCATCTCGGCACTGCGCTGCGCCGGCTCATCGGGCATACCGGGTTCGGCGAAGGCCAGCTCGTTCACCTCGGCCAGACACTCGGCCTCCGCCCAGCCGATCAGCCGCCGCCACGCCCTGGCCCGCTCCTCCACCTCAAACCCGTTACACACCCCGCGATCCACCGACGCCAGCAACACCGCAAGCCGCGGCCCACCCGGCACATCAGCAAACCCGCCCGGCAGCACCCGGCGACGACCCGGACCCTCACCCGGATCGCCGCCGAAGTACTCACCGCCGTCGCTCATGTGTTCGAGTCTACCGCACATGATCGGCTTCCGCTCGCAGGAAACCGCCTGTCCACAAGAAGAATCGATGTCAATTTCTGCTTGCATCGACATCGCCCGACGCCTCGTCGTACACGCATGCAACGCCAGGACACGCAACGCAGAGGCACCACCGACAAGCCTGCCCCGTCAACCGGCGCGCTGGCTGCGACGCCACCGCTCGGGGGTGATGCCGTAGCGGTCGCGGAAGCGGCGTACGAGATAGGTGGCGTCGCGCAGGCCGGTCCGTGCGGCCACCACGCCGAGCGGTAGGTCGGTCTCCCGCAACATCCGCCGCACCTCGGTCATGCGCCGTTCGGTGACCCATTCGAGCAGCGGGCGGCCGGTGCGTTCACGGACCACGGTGGTGAGATGTCCCGGCGTGTACCCGAGCGCCCGGGCGATGTCCGCGGCCGAGACGGGATCGCGGAAGGTTGCCTCGATCTGGTGGAAGACCTGTTCCACCAGGGGATCCGGCGCGCCCACCGATGCCGGTGGAGCCAACCGCGCGGCCGCGACCAGAACGCGGGTCAGGAGCCCGGCGACGACCTCACCGGCGCCGAGACGATGCGGATCGGCAAGCTCGTCGGACAGTTCGGCCAGCCACTCCGACCATCGGGCCCGGTCCGGTTCGGCGACCAGGCCGTGCCCCGCGTCGGGTGCGAACATCGCCAGCAGCGGATGGGTGGACCAGGCCAACGGCGAGACCGCCGCCAAGGCCGGCACCGCGTCCGGTGTGAACGCGACCGACCATGCGCGGCAGCGGGTCAGCGCGATCACGGCCGATATGTCGATCACCCGGCCCGGCGGCACCGCGTGCACCTGACCAGGACGCAGCGGCAGGTCCGTACCGTCGACGGAGAACGAACCCTCGCCCTCCTCGACGTACACCAGGACGAGGAAGTCGTGCGCGTGCCGGTGAGCCGGTGGAACACCCACGTGCGCACCCTCGGCGTCGAAGCACTCCACCGAGACCGGCGGCACGCCCGGACGAAGCTCGTAGCGGTAGACGGGCGTCCCGTCCGAACGCATCGTCCGCAGGCGCGAGGACCGTCCCGGCGAGGTGCGAACCGAAGGATGTGCCATGGCGTCCGACTCCTGTCCTGTCCTGGAGCCGAAGAATATCCAAGGCTGGACGGTGACAACACCACGTCGTACGGACCCGCCTGATCCGGCGGGGCGAGCAGCCAGGGAGCAACCATGACATCCGGGACCAACGTACGCATCATCGACCAGCGCGCGCCGGAGGACCACGGCCGCCCGTTCCTGCCGGGAGCGGGAAAGACCTGGCTCCTCCCCTTCTACGATCTCTTCAGCCGGGTGGCCGACGTCCGGCGGCTGCACGAACGCGTCGCCCAAATCGCCGGTATCACGCCCGGCCAGACCGTGGTCGACGTCGGGTGCGGAACCGGCAACCTGTCGCTCGCGGTCCTCGCGGCACAACCGGGCGCCCGCGTTACCGGCCTCGATCCGGACGACGACGCACTTCGCCGGGCCGCCCGCAAGGCGCTGCGGCGCGGCGTGTCCCTGACCCTCACCCAGGGATACGCCGACCGGATTCCGGTCGAGGATGCCACCCTCGACCACGTCGTCTCGTCGCTGGCGCTGCACCACGTCGACAACGACGGACGGGTGGGGTTCGCGAAGGACGCGCTGCGCGCACTCCGGCCGGGAGGCAAGGTCACCGTCGTCGACTTCGGCGGCCCGGCGTCCGGTGCCGACGGCGCCGCCGCCGATCATGCTCACCACGACGCGCACAGCCACGGCCGCGGCCATGCGCTCCGGCACCTCCCCGGCCTGGTCCGCATGATCCGCTCGCGGGTCGCGACCAGCCCCGTCGTCTCCCGCAACTTCGACAACGGCCTCGTCACGCTCCTCCTCGACGCCGGGTTCGCCGACGCCCGCGAGGTCGAACACCTCGATCACAGGTTCGGGCGGATCACCTTCGTCCAGGCGACCCGCCCGTAAGACCCACCGACAACGCGACGCGTAACGGTCAGGGGATGGTGGCGTCCTTGGTGTCGGCTTCCCCGGCGCGGAAGTCGACGGCGATGTCGGTGCCCGTGCCGCCGGAGAAGGAGTCGGCACCGCGTCCGCCGGCCAGGAGATCCGAGCCGGCGCCACCCTGGAGTACGTCGTCGCCGAGCCCGCCGGCCAGACCGTCACTACCGGCACCACCCTGGAGTACGTCGTTTCCCGCGCCTCCGACGAGGGCGTCGTTACCCAGACCACCGTCAGCGGTGTCGTCACCGGCATCGGCGAGCACCACGTCGTTTCCTCCACCCGCCGCGACCAGGTCGATCCCTCCGCGGGCGTCGACGAGATCGTTGCCGTCACGGGTGAAGATGAGGTCGGGTTCGTCGGTGCCGGTGATGTGGTCGGTTCCGGCGCGGCCGGTGATGACGGTGACCGTGGCTGTGCCGGTCAGGGCGCCGTCACCGACCCGCACCGTGACGACCGTGGTTCCGTACGCCTGCGGGTTGGTAGGTACTGTCAACGTGCGGTTGGCACCGCTCCCGGCGAAGGCGATCCCGGTGTCGGGGAGCACCCGCTGGTTGCCGGAGGTCGCCGACACCGTGAGCTGCCCGGACGGCGTCTCGGCGTCGCGGCGACGGCGAACAGCCTGGTTCCTGCGGGTAGCTCTCCCGGAATCACCCGTCCAGGAGTGGCCCGGTCATCGGTGGTGCCGGCGCGCCGCGCGAATTGCCCGCAGGGATCCCCGGTCAGGGAGCGGTGCGCGAGGTGGCTTGCGAAGCCCACTCGTACAGCACGGAGTACGCCGGGCCGTCGGCACCGAGCCCGGTGACCTCGTTGATGTGCTCGACGACCCGCCGGGTGGAGGGGTCGCCGAGATCTCCAAGCCCGCGAACCTTCACCAGGTAACGAATTCCGGCCGCGGCGTCGGCGGCGATCCCGTTGTGGGCGAGTACGTCGAACACCTCGGCGACCGAGTCGGCATGCAGGCTCGAGGCGAGGCGGTATCCGGACGCGACCAGTTCGAACGCGCGCTCCACCTCGTCACCGGCCAGGTAGCCGGGACGGCCACGGTGACCCATCTCGGCGACCACCAGGTACCCCCGGTCCGGGTCCGCGGTGAGCTCGGCCACCTCCTCCCGGGTCCCGAAGAACTCCTGTCGCGGCACGTCCGCAGGCACCTCCGCGAGGATCGCGTTCGTCAGGGTGCTCTTGCCCGCGTTCCGCGGGAGCGCGTAGACCAGGAACGACTCACCCGACGCCGCGATCCGCCGCAGGAGGTCGGCACCATCCTCCGTGACGGACCCGTTCGCCACCATGTCGGTCAGCGTGATCACAGCGACTCCCCTCGACGAAACATCGGCAGGGTACCGCCGGACACTGGCAGGAACGACTCGTCGTACGAACGGTGAACGGCCAGACAAGGACATGCTGCCGCCCTACTCCCGCGCACGCATGCCGGGCACTCTAGTCGCGCAGGTCGGCGGGCGGCGTGTGGAAGGTACCGGCTGCAATCCGTTCGCGCACTCGGCTGAGTATCCGGTCACCGGACCGTGTGTCCCCACTTCGGTACGCGGCCGTCGCAGCCTCCACCGCGAACATCGGGCGATAGACACGCGCTCGCGCGAGCACCTCGTCATCGACAACGGAAGCGAGCGCCCGGAAGCCGAAACCGTCGGCCAGACAGGCGACGTCGTAGGCGTGATCGCCTTCGAAGGCGAAGTCCCAGTCCAGTACGCCGACGAGTTTCTCGTCGTTCCAGAACAGGTTGTAGCCGGTCAGGTCGGCATGCACGAGAACCGGTGGATCGGCTGCCGGCAGTGACATCAGCTCGGTGAGGCCCCGTTCGACCACCTGGGCATCCCCGGGGCCGAGCCGGGGCAGAACGTAGGCGTCGACCTCCTCCGCGAACGGATCACCCCCGGCATATCCGTAGGGCTGTGCAAGGTGCTCGCGGAGGCTGTCATCGACCGCCACGGCGGCAATGGCGGCGAGCAGTTCGCGGAGCGGAGTCAGGTCGCTGAGCCCCGGGTCCGGTTGTGGTCGGGAGGCGCCGCCGACATAGGTGACCGCGACCGCAACCCGGTCCTCGTACGCCACCACCTCACCCAGGGGTGCCGGAACCTCGAACGGCAGAGCAAGACCGGCGAGGTGTTCGTGCAAGGCGACACTGCGACGCAGCTCGGGGCCTGCGGTCTCGGGCGCGATCCGGATGGCGGCAACCCCGGGAACCACGACCACCTGGTGACAGGTTCCCTCGCTCAGGTAGGCCTTGGACAAGTCGTACTGTGGCCACAGGGCAGTGACGAGCACGCGAAGCTTCTGGGGCAGGGACCTGGCAGCGACCGGCATGACAGCCGTCACACACCGCTCTTGGTGAGGGTCTCGTCGAGCCAGCGCTCGTAGCGGCGACCGAAGTAGAGCACGTGCATGATCGCCGTGTAGACCTGGTAGATCGGTGCACGGGCCTCGAAGAAGTCCTTGTCGATCGGGTGGAATCGCTGGTACGCCTCGAACACCGCGTCGGCGTAGGGCTGACCCACCACGTGGGACAGATCCAGCTCCGGGTGGCCGTAGACGACGGACGGGTCGAGCAGACCCGTTATTTTGTTGCCTTCTGCGAGGATGTTGGCGCTCCACAGGTCGCCGTGCAGCAACGTCGGAGCGGTCGGCTCGCTGAGACGTTCACCCAGTTGTTCGCAGAGCGTTTCGACACGTGCGCGGAAGCCTGCGTTCAGGGTCCCGTTCGCCACCGCCGCATCGGCGCAGTACCGCAGCCGCTGATCCCTGAAGAACGGCACCCAGGCGCTGGACCACCCGTTCGGTAGAACGAACCAGCCGTTCAGCGTCGGACCGTCGAAGCCGAAGTCGGCGGCGTGCCGTCCGTGCACGATCGCCAGTTCCTCACCGAGAGACGTGGCCGCGGCGTCGGTCAGGTGCGAGCCGGGCATGAAGGTCTGGACGAGGAGTTCCGGATCCGCATAGATCACCTCCGGCACGACGCGGGGATGGGTGTCGTGGAGATGGCGCACCATCGTCGCCTCGATGTCAAGGTGGGCTTGCTCCCCGAACGCCGCCTTGCAGACGACGGTACGCCCGTCCGCCAGAGTCAGCCGCCGCACGTCCGCCACCATCCCACCGGCCAGTGGGCTCTGGTCGACGACGTCCATTCCCGCACGACGGCGTACGGCGTCAAGGATGCGTTGCACCGCGTCACTGTCGGCAGGTGCCATGGTCCTTCTCTCACACCCTTGCCGCGAAGGCGGCATCGTCCGGACGGAAACGACGTGCGGTGAGCAGGAAGCCGACGAACCCGAGGGCGGTCAGTGCGGCGGGGATGACGAACAGCTGGGGTATCCCGAGCCAACCGACGCCGAACGCTCCGACCGACCCGCCGACGGCTCCGGCGAGCGGGATGCAGCTGCTGAACATCGACGAAGCGAGCCCGATCCTGTCCGGGCAGAGTTGCTGGGCAACGGTGATGCCAAGACCCGCCACCGCGGCCCACAGCCCGGACATCAGCATCTGGCCGACGAACAACCCAGCGACCTGAGTGCTGGTGGCGTACGCGAGATGGGCGCCGACTCCGAGCAGCGCCGCCATCGCGAGTACCCGAATCGGGGTGAACCTGTCGGCCAGCCGGGCGAAGACAGGCATCAGAAGGAGCTCGAGGAACGGCTGTACGGCGATCACGGTCCCGCGCAGGGCGTCACCGACGTGCAGCTGGTTGGCCATGTACAACGGAAGGAACGCGAACTTCATGGTGTCCCCGTTCATCACCAGCACACAGCATCCGAGGAACACCAGCAGCGGCGTAAGCCCGTTCTTCGTTCCGTACCTCGTCGTTCCTCTGATGCGATCACCGTGCCGACGAGCCGTCGACTCGGCGCTCTCGTCCGGCTTGCCGGTCTCCAGCCTGAAACGTTCGACGCGGCGGGTGCCCAGCGGAACCAGCTGCACGACCAGGCACGCGGCGTTGGCCAGGAGCAGCGGCCGCAGGCCGAAGGTCGCGCCGAACCAGCTGCCGAGAACGGGGCCGACGATCCAGCCTGCGGTGAACGACATGCGGACGGCGGAGACGATCCTGTTGTCCGCCGGGGACGGATGCCGGCTCAGCTCGTCGCGGGTGGCGGCGAACAGCTGCCCCATCGCACCGCCGCCGAAGCTCAGGACGAACGCCCCGATGAGGAACGGCATCCACGGCCGGTCGGCCAGCGCCATCGCGGTCCAGCCGAGTGCAGCGATCACCGCGCAGGTTCGATACAGGAACAGCCGGTTGGCCAACCGCTCCGACAGCGTGCCGACCAGAAAGCCTGCGACCGGCGCCGTGAGGTTGACCAGGTAGTACAGCCCGGCGGCCTGGATCGGGATGTGCAGCTCGGTGACCAGGTACAACGTCATCTGCGGCATGGTCGACGACGTGCCGATCCCGGCGACGAACAGACTGATGCACGCGGCCCTCAGGAACGGCGTACGCCAGATGATTCGCGCGACGGACGTGTCCTTCAGGCTATGGTCACCCTCAGCTTGTCCCAACCCGGCTCACAACCATCCTCTGGTCTGGCATGATCAGGCCGATCGTACGAGAGTGTTGCCGGCGCGGTCGGCCGAGGATCAGTCGGCGACCGGAATCCCGAGGTCGCGCAACTCCTCGGCACTCCGGGTGGTGAACAGCCAGTCCCGGTACTGCGAGTTCGGGCTGAGGTCGCTCGCGGGGGCCAGATCGTGGTCGCGAACGAGATGGAACCGGTAGCCGTGCGGCTCCACGAACTCCGCCAAGCCCGCACCGTCACTGTGCTCGAGGACCTCGCACAGGATGTCGGGCCGGTGGGTGGCGAGGAACTTCTGCCCGTACTCGAACACTGCGTGCTCGCCTCCCTCCACGTCCACCTTCATCACCACGCGCGCATCAGACTCGGCGACATCGGTGAACGAGTCCAGCGAGCGGATGCCGATGGGTACACCGTCGCTGAAGTGCATGTCCACGGAGTAGTAGCACGGCAGGGCGGAGTCACCCGAGGCGATCGGCATGTCCACGGTCGAGCCGGGAAGGCCGAGACCGACGTGGTGCAACGTCGTTCGGTCAAGGACGCGGTTGCGCACACAGTTGTCGAACAGCATCCGGTAGACCTCGGGAACGATCTCGAACGCGTGCGCTGTCAGCTTCGGGTTGACAGTGGTGCCGACGAGGGTGAACAGCCCGGTGTACGCGCCAACGTCGAGCATCACGTCGGCCGGTCGGGCGAGAGCGGCGAACATCCGTACGGCGAAGTCGTCAGCCGGTTGGGGTCGTCGCCCCTTGCCCCAGTACAGCTCCTTCGCCACCACACACGCCGCCGGAGCCAGCATGACGTAGCGCTCGTCGTCGACGATGCCGGTGACCTCGCGCACAGTTGCCGGTGCCGGCAGCCGACCCGTCCGGCGCAGCTCGGGGCGAACCGCGGACACCGTCGCCCGCATCGCCGCGTTCGGCAGCCGCCAGCCGAGCACGCGCTTGACGTGCTTCTTCGCACCGCGCCAGCTCTGCCGTCGTCCCGTTGCCGTGTCGCGGAAGTCGACCTCGGACTGTGCTCCCACCGTGAACTCCTTCGACGTCGGCTGCCCAAGCTATCCGTCGCGACCAGCAACTGCCAGCACCGTTGGCCGACACCACGTGTCATGCTCGGCGGCGTGAGCCGACCGGCGGATCAGGAGGCAGGCGTGCACGAGCCCATCACCCAGCGCGGTATCAAGATCGCCGGTGAGAACCCGATGATCATCCTCTACCGCCCCGGCAGTGACGACATCGTCGTACTGGCAAGCATGTGGACCGCGCGGTACTCACCCGTCGGTGCGGGACGCGCCCTGCTGATCTGGGCCGACCCCGAGCAGTCGGGGCTCGCTGTGGACGCGCCGATCGGCATCTACACCGACAACCCCGAACTCGCCACGTACGTCTGGGAGCACTTCTACCGCGACTACGACACGATCCGTGGGCGCGGCATCGAGAGCGGGTCACCTGTTCCGGCCCGGTTCGCCGAGGTCTCCGGCGGCGACCGGTTCCACCGGATCACCTGTGTCACCGCGGCCGCCACGATCGAGCTCGAATGGCGGGAGGTGCTCGACTGCTTCCAGGTGACGACGCAGCTGACCGGCTTCGAGACCTCGGTCGTCGCCTGCCCGTGCGCGGTGGGCGAGGTGCGCGTGAACGGCGTTGCCGCCCGCGGCGAGGTCCATCAGCCGGAGGGATGGTTCGGCAGTTCGGCGGCACTGGCCTTCGCCGAAACCTGGCGCGAGATCTGAACCCGGGAGATCCGATGCAAGCTGCGCTTGCGGTTCACCGCGTGGTCGCCGACCAGGCAGCCAACCTGACCAGCATCACGAAGCTGACGAGGGAAGCCGCCGGCAAGGGCGCGGACCTGGTCGTCTTCTCCGAGACGGCGCTGACCGGCTTCGTGGGCAACGACGACCCGGCACACGACCGTCTGCTCGCCCAGCCGATTCCAGGGCCGGTCACTGAGCACCTGGGCGCCCTGTCACGCGAGACCGGGATGTGGATCGCCATCGGCATGTACGAACGCGAGCGGACGGCGACGGAAGAGCGCCTCTACGACAGCGCGATCCTCATCGACCCGGACGGGAAGGTTCAGCTCCACTACCGGCGGATCAGTCCGCAGTGGCACGGGTCGCCGGACCGTCGGGTCTACCGCCAAGGAACAGATCTTCCTGTGGCGTCGACCGACTTCGGAACCTGCGCCTTCCTCCTCTGCGGCGACCTGTTCGACGACGAACTCGTGCAGCGGCTGCGCCGCGTCCAGCCGAACTGGTTGCTCTTCCCCTTCGCGCGCAGCTACGACTCCGAGGTGGCCGACGCCGAGCAGTGGGAACGGGAGGAGCGGTTCGTCTACGCAGATCGGGCCGCGCGCGCCGGAGTCGGTGCCCTGATGGTGAACCACCTCGCAGCACGTGACGTCGGCGGCTGTTTCGGCGGCGCCTTGGCGGTGGCTCCTGACGGCACGATCATCGGTGAGCTTCCGCCGGGCAACGAGGGCATCCTCCTCGTCGACCTCTCCCGCTGACGACGCTCACGTGCGCTGCAGAGAGGCAGAAGAACCGCGGTCCTCAGATGCCGGCGATCCGGTACGAGTCACGGAGCAGCTCATCGAGTTCGTCCACGTCGACTCGCCCCAACCGGACAAGGACCAACTGTGGTGATCGATCGTGGTGACTGGTCCAGTAGTAGGTGTCCGGCTCCGCCGATGCGAGCGCGTCACGCTCGTGAGTCTTGACGGTGAGCACGTCGTCTTCCCACACCCGAGCCATGAGAGTCCTCGCGAACCAGGCCGGGCGACCCCAGCTGAGCCGCTCGGTGACGCCGGGCAGCGCCAGGCAGATGCGTCTCACGTCGTCCTCGGTGGCCACAGGCCAACGATGGCGGCTGGTGGCTGCGACGTCCAGCATCCTCGTCCGCCGAGCGAAATTCGTACAACCGACGGCCGGACCTTCGCCGCTCCGCCGCGCCGCTCAGAGGTGTGATCAACTGGATCTCGTGGCGAAGACAGACTGGCACGAGTGGCATGCGAAGTACGACGATCCGGCGGGCTCGCTGTCGAAACGTCTCGGCACCGTTCGAACGGAGCTGACCCGAATCCTCGATGCCCGCGGTTCTCACCCCACTCAGCTGGTGAGTATCTGCGCAGGGGACGGTCGTGACGTCCTTCCGGTACTTGCCGCTGGGCGCGGTCACGTTAGCGCCGTCCTCGTTGAGTTGGACGGTGATCTCGCAGGTACCGCCCGGCGCGAAGCGGCCGGCCTTGGTCTCCACGGCATCGACGTTCGCACGGCCGACGCAGGTGCACTCGACTCCTATCTCGAGGTGCCCCGAGCCGACGTGTTCCTCGCGTGCGGTGTGTTCGGGAACATCACCCACGAGGATCTGGAAACCACGATCGCGACCCTGCCTCAACTGCTTGCCCCCCACGCTTCGGTGATCTGGACGCGTGGCGCCGAGAGGACCGAAGACCCGAGTGCCTCAACCGGCGATCCAGTCGATCTCGTACGCGAGGTGTTCGCTCAACAGGACTTCGTTGAGGACACGGTGATCCGCCCCCACGACGCAGGGTTCAGGGTTGGCGTCCATCGCTTCGTTGGAGCGCCCACGACGCCACGCCATGGCGGCCACATGTTCCGGTTCATCCGCTGACCGGGCTGAGCGCCGCCACCTTGGCACCAGCTGCTGGCGGGCCCGAGCAGTTCTGCGCAGCCAACCTACGGAACCACGATGAGCTTGCCCCGAGAGTGCCCGCCCTGGCTGACCTTGAAGGCTTCCGCAACCTCGTCCAGACCGTAGGTCGCCCCGACCTCGACGGTGAGGTGCCCCTCGTCCGCCAGCGCGGCCAGCCGCGCGGTTTCGGCACCGTCCGGACGCACCCAGATCAACCGGCCTCCATGGGCCTCGACCTCCCCATCGGTGACCGAGGCGTGGCGCCCGCCCGACTTCAGCACCGACAGCGTCACCTCGAGCTGACCTCCGACGAAGTCTGCCACCGCATCGACTCCGTCCGGAGCCAGTTCCCGGACCCGATCGGCCAGACCCTCGCCGTAGGCGACCGGCTCCGCACCGAGTTCGCGCAGGTAGGCGTGGTTGCGTTCGGAGGCGGTGCCGATCACTCGTGCACCGCGAGCCCGGGCGATCTGCACGGCGAAGCCGCCGACCCCACCGGCGGCCGCGTGCACCAAAAGCGTCTGGCCGGCCTCCACTTCCAGCGCGTCGAGCGTTCGTAGCGCGGTGCCCCCAGCCAGTGGCAGACCCGCCGCCTGTTCCCAGGTGAGCGAGGCGGGCTTACGAGCCACCGCGTGCACCGGAATCGCCATCTGCTCGGCGAAGGATCCACCGCTCAGCACGTCCTTACGGGCCTAGGCGATCACCTCGTCGCCGATCTGAAACTCCGGCGTGTCCATGCCCAGACCGACCACGACCCCCGCGACGTCCCAACCGGGGATCACCGGGAAGACAGCGTCGATCAGCCCGTCGAGACCGCCCGACATCGCCTTCCAGTCGACCGGGTTCACGCCGGCGGCACGCACCTCGACCAGAACCGAGCCGGGAAACAGCTTCGGGGTGGGAAGCTCTCGCGCAACCAGGGTGCTCGGGTCCGAGCTGTACTCGTCATAGACCACCGCGCGCATTGGATCTCCTCTCGTAGCGGTCTCCTCCTACAGCCCATGTTGCCGCCAGATATTCCGTACGCCGGCTCGTGGCGTGGTCATGCGTAGAGGCCCAGACGATCGGCAGCGAACTGGGTCGACCACGACAAAAGCGCTTGGTCAGAGGGTGGCTGGGGTGGGAGGACTCGAACCCCCATCATCAGATCCAAAAGGCGATGATCACCGTCAGCCCCTTGCTGACCTGCGGCGATTCTGGCCGAAGCGCTGTCTGAGGTGTCATCCAGAGCCACATGCGCCTGCAGTTCATTGACAGTGCCATTGACAGCCGGCGGCCGGGTCCGGCGGGCCTGCGGAGAGATGTCCCCCACGTTGAGCAACGCGTTACGAGTGGGTTCTCGTGCGCGGAGCATCGACGGGAATGGCGCCGGGGCATCGTCTGACGCGGCTGGTGTCGCCGCACCTTCACCCGGTCCCTCTCCCCGAACGCCCTGCGGTTGCAGGGCGCTCCCGATCATCATGTGTGGTGTCCTCTCAGGTGGATCAGGTACCAACCAATAGACCCGAGCTTGCCTTGCCGCCGTCCAGCTCAGTCGTATTCGTAGATGTAGCGCCCCGGATCGGCACGGAACGTCTCCAGGTCGACTCCCTCATTCCTGCCCACGTCGAAGAACAGCCTGGCTTCGGCGGGCTGCTTCACCGCCCAGTCCACGACTTCGCGTAGGTCATCCGAGGTGAAGATCGCCAGCCCCGCGTAGAGGTCGTACCAGACCCCCTGCCACTGAGGCTTGCCCTGGTCGAATCGGATCTCTAAGACCCCACAGCCAGGGTCAGGTGCCCGGTTGACCGCTTCAGGCGGCTCGATCGGCCCGCCTTCACCGACCGCGCCCTGAACTGATTCCAGCACCCGTGCGGCATGCTGGCGGGCGGCCCACTCATAGACGCCGCGCTGGTGGTTGACCGGGCAGGTGGCCATTTCAGGCCCATCGTCGCTGTACCACTCGGCGAACCACACAGGGCGCAGGAAGTAGTCGGGGATCTGTTTGAGGTCCAGGTAGCTCATCCCCTCCGCCCACGTCGGTAGGTGTTTGCCGATGAGGATCTTGCCGGTTCCAGGCTCAGGACCGGGGGCGAACTGCACGTCGGTCGACCATTCGTGCCCGCCTCCATCCCCAAAGTCGCGGGCGCGTCGCAAGCTGGCCTTCCGACGTTCCAAGGCGCTCCACTCAGGCATGTGGCATCTCTCACTTTCGGTTCACATAACACGTGCCCCCACCCGAGAGAGTGGGGGCACGTCGAGGTGGTGCTGGCTAAACTAAGGCGTCCGCTCTGACCTGCACTCTAGGACCTCGGGCGCAAGCAACCGGTGAGCGCCACCGAGGTAACCGTCTTGCTCGCACCGACCTACTAGTTCTGTGCCGTGTCCGTGGGAGTCAGGGTGTTGGGGGATGCGGCTTGGTACGAGGGCTGGGGTGGGTGCTGGAGCCAGTCGCGTAGTTCCAGGTGGCGGAACTGGTAGGCGTTTCCGCTCTCACGCAGGATCCCGGCTTGGTGGCAGCGGTTGAGAAACCTTCCGAAACCAAGTGGCAAGATCCCCTCGCGGCGCGTGAGCCAGAGGGCGAGTACGTACCGCAGCCATGCATTGGCCGCGAGCCCACTCGTGAGCGTGGCTCCTAACGTGATCACGAACCCGAATGCGGCTATAAATAAGAGCCCGATCCCCCAGTCCCTACCCTTGAGCCAGGGCGACAGCGACAGCAACAGTGACAGCCCGGCCGCGAGCGAGAGCGCGAGCCAGTTGACTAGGTCGTTTCGCAATGCGTCGCGCGGGTTGAAACCTGCCGCGTCCAGCGGCGTCAGCCCTGCCGTGAGCGCGAACGTGAGCGCGAACGTGAAGCTGACAGCGAGGCTGACCACGAGGGCGGCCTCGCTGGGCAAGCTCCCGACCACGAACGCGCTGAGTACGAATCCACACCCGAACCCAACCGCTAGGTTTCTCGGGAGTTCCCTGGCGAGGCGGCGGCGGCCTTGGGGGGTGTGTAGTTGCTGCAGGCTGGCGCCCTTCGGCCTCACCATTTCTTGGTGACCTGTTGACCACGCCAACTGACACCAGGCCGTTATGACCAGCACAAAAAAAGCGCCTACCAAGATGTAGAAGAAATAGAATACGGACAGTGGGCTCAGGTAGTACCGAACGGTGTCTGTCACGGCGAGAGGATCGAATCTACTGAACGCCGAGAAGATCACAGCGAAACCAGCGACTAAGAGCGCGACGTTGGTACAGGCGTGCCAGCGGCGTACTCGCCGTGAACCGGCGATGTGCCACCATTGGTGCAGCACGATGTCGGTGCCGGCCATGCCGTGCTGTTGCTGCCAGGCCAGGTGCCGAGCCACAGTCCGCAGCCACGCCGTGATCTGGGCGGTGTTGGCGGTGGAGTCAAGCACCCGGATCCGGGTGGGGATGAACTGCTCCAGCAGCAGCTTCCGGACCCTGCTGTGGTAAGCGTCGGAGTCCTCGGCCCCGCTGGCGTCGATCTGGCGGAGCAGGCTCGACGGGTGTCCGTTGGCCCGACCGTAGGTGACCGCGAGGGTCAACCGCCATGGGGTGTTCAACGCGTGTAACAGTTCGATGCCGACGTCGGTGTCCAACTGGTCCAGTAGCAGCTGCCAGCCCTTCCAGGTGTCAGGTCTCGCACTCGTGCCGACCTCGAGACGCAAGTAGTCACGGATTTGATCAGGCGTCAGGGGTTGGATGACGACCTCGGTGGCGGGCCGGACCGGCTGGCCTAAGGCGAGATATTCGTCGTTGCGGCAGGTCAGCACCAGCGGTGCACCGCGCTCACCAGCGGTGTACTCATCGTTGAGCCGTGCCACAGCCCGCCGTGCCCGTTGCGGGTCGCCATCCTGCGGGTCCATTTCATCTAGCCCGTCCAGCATCGGAAGTACCCGCCGGGCCGCCACCAGCGCCGTCGCCTCCTGCCGCCGCATACCGTAGTCGGCGACCAGCCGACGGGTCAGCCACTCTTCGAAGGGCACGTCCACATTCCAGGTCGGGAGGCTGGCCCGCACCGGCACTGGCAACAGCCGCCGAGTCTGACCATCTGGCTGTTCCTGCCGCGCCTCGAGGGTTTGCACGAGCAACTGCACCGCCAGCACAGTCTTACCCGACCCAGGATCACCCAGGATCACCAGTCGTCCACCGGTCGCATGGTCTTGGTAAAACAGTCCTACCTCACCCAGATGCCCTGACCACCCCGATCCCGCTTCGGCGAAGACGACCAGCCGTTCTGCGAACCTCACATCCGCCGCCGCTGAGCCAGACTGGCCCGCCGCGAGCAGCCCTCGCAACGCGCGGCTCTCCTTCTTCAACGCCTGGTCGGTTAGCTCGTCGGCCGCTTGATCCAGGCGCTTCGCGAACACCTCATCGGCGTGCCAGCGCCGATCGACGACGTTCAGCAGGAAGCCGACCACGCCCAGACTCAGAGCCAGGACGTTCGACAACCCCACCCATCGGTTGAACTCATCGCCACTCGCGCCCCACGCCCGTACCGGAAGACCCACCGCCAAGAGCAGTAAAGCCACCATCAGCAGCGTCCACCCCAACCGCCGCGGCCACGACCATCTTCGCCACCACATCGCACTCCCCCACCCCCGGCGACCTCACAGCCCCTATACGCGCACACCCCGCTGAATCGTGGATCTCGTGATCGCGTGGCAGGCCGGCGTGTGGTCATCATGCCGGGAAGCAGGGCGGCGGCGGGTAGCTTTGTCGCTCTCGGTCGTTGTTCGCCGCGGAGGCCAAGGACTTGGCGACCGCTTGCTACGACGATCTTGCTAATCCCGCAAGTGGGCGGTTTTGCGGCTACGACTGGTTGTCTGCTGCTTCCGAACTACGTCGAGGCGGGGCCCAACGAGGACTGTTCTCCGCGCGCGGCAATGCCCTTGTGCCTCGGTTGAGCCTCATCACGAACCGGGCATCACCTGTTAGGTCCAAGACAGCGGGGCCCTCTTCGTCGCCCCTACAGGACGCCGACCCTTGCCGGAAACGTTCGTGCCGGGGACAGTTCGACGCCGATAGGATCCTCCGGTGACCTCAGAACAGCTCTCGTCCGCGGTAGTCGCCGTCTTGGCGAGTCTGACTGCTGACGGCACGGTGACCCTGCCCGACGGAGTACCTACTCAGGTCATCGTCGAGCGACCGAAGGTCCGAGAGCATGGCGACTACGCCACGAACATCGCGCTCCAACTGGCCAAGAAGGCGGGGATGCCGCCACGCGACCTCGCCGCGCTCCTGGCCGACCGACTCCGCGAGGTGCACGGGATCGCGTCGGTGGAGATCGCCGGTCCGGGATTCCTGAACGTACGCATCGATGCCGGCGCGCAGGGCGCCATCGCAGCGGAGATCGTGACCGCCGCCTCGTCGTACGGCCGTAACCGGATGTACGCCGGGGAGAGAATCAACCTCGAGTTCGTCTCCGCCAACCCGACAGGGCCGATCCACCTCGGCGGTACCCGCTGGGCAGCCGTAGGTGACGCCCTGGGCCGGATCTTCTCCTTCAGCGGAGCAGAGGTCACCCGCGAGTACTACTTCAACGACCACGGCGGACAGATCGACCGCTTCGCCCGGTCCCTACTCGCCAGCGCCCGCGGCGCGGCCACCCCCGAGGACGGCTACGCCGGCCAGTACATCGTCGACATCGCCCAGCAGGTACTCGCCACACACCCCGACACCCTCACACTGCCCGACGACGAGGCGCAGGAAGTCTTCCGGTCGGTCGGGGTCGAGCTGATGTTCGCCGAGATCAAGAAGACGCTCCACGAGTTCGGCGTCGATTTCGACGTGTACTTCCACGAGAACAGTCTCCACCACTCCGGCGCCGTCGAGCGGGCCATCAGCCGGGCTCTCCAGCATGGGCAACACCTACCGACACGACGGCGCGTTGTGGTTGCGAACCACGAAGTTCGGCGACGACAAGGACCGGGTGATCATCAAGTCCGACGGCAATGGCACCTACATCTCCGGCGACGTCGCGTACTACCTCGACAAGCGCGAACGTGGCTTCGACCGGTGCCTGATGATGCTGGGCGCGGACCATCACGGGTACGTCGGGCGGATGAACGCCGTGTGTGCCGCGTTCGGCGACACTCCGGGAGTCAACCTGGAGTTCCTCATCGGACAGATGGTGAACCTCCTCTCCCACGGCCAACCGCTGCGGATGTCGAAGCGCGCCGGCACTGCGATCACTCTCGACGATCTCGTCGACGCGATCGGCGTAGACGCGGCTCGCTACGCTCTGGCCCGATACAGCTGCGACAGCACAATCGACATCGACCTGGACCTGTGGGCCAAACAGACCAACGACAACCCGATCTACTACGTGCAGTACGCCCACGCACGCCTGTCCTCGATCCTGCGGAACGCGGACGAACTTGGGATCTCGGCCGACACTCTCACCGGTCTTGTCGACACCTTCGATCCGTCGCTGCTGTCCCACGAGAAGGAAGGCATCCTGCTCCGGACGCTCGCGGAGTTCCCACGCGTAGTGGCCACCGCCGCGGAGCTGCGCGAGCCGCACCGGGTCGCCCGCTACCTCGAGGACACCGCGTCCGCGTTCCACAAGTTCTACGACCTCTGCCGGGTACTGCCGCAAGACGACGAGGAGTTGTCCGATCTTCATCGCGGCCGGCTGCTGCTGGTCACCGCCACGCGGACGGTCCTGGCCAACGGGCTTGGCCTGCTCGGAGTGTCCGCGCCCGAGCGGATGTGAGGCGCACCCAGCCGATACCAGGTCGTGATGAGGGCTCATCTCCCGTCGGTCGGACAGCTTGTCCGCACCCGGGTTCTGCGCGGGGTCGCCAGGCTCGCTTGTCGACCGCTCGCGGCTTGGCCTGGCGACCCCGCGCAGGTTCCGGGTACGCCGCTTGCGCCGTGAAGCTTCGTGACGAGCTTGAGTCGGTCCTTCGGGCCTGGAACGCCTACGAGGTCAACCGCGGCACGCCCGCAGTCATCGACTTCGACTGCCACCCCACGACCGAGACCATCGAGCCTGCGACCAGCCGGCTTCAGGTCTACGAACAACTCCGGGCGCTCCGTAAGCGCACAGACGAGGCCGAGACGCCACACGTATCCGCACGCCTGACCGCCGACCTGGCCTACCTCGGCAGCCTCCTCGGCGAGCGCCCACCGTTCGCCGAATACATCCGCGCCACGCAGGGCTGCGGCGCGGCGGGATGGTCCGACGAGTACGTGAGGGAACGCGGCGAGCTTGCTCGTTCTGCGCTTGCTGACGTCGGGATCGGTTGGGGGCCGAACACCGACAAGGAGTTCCGGGCACTCGAAGGGCACATGAAGACAGCGGACGCGCCGGATGCTATTCGCGCGGCCGCCGACACCTACGAGAAGGCCGTACGCCGCGCGACCGGCTCCGACGCGCCTTTCAACCTGACCATTGAGACCGCCGACGTCGACGCGTACTGGGCGTACTGGCTGGACGGTGTGGGCGCCGACGTCCGGCTACGCCTCAACCTTCGGCAAGCGACCTTCACCGAGGTCGCCGCAAGACAGTTCGCTCTCCACGAGGTACTCGGGCATGGGCTCCAGGGCGCCAGTTGGTCGGCGCGCTGCGCCGCTGAAGACGTGCCTTGGGTCCGCCTCATGTCCGTCCACGCCAACCAGCAGGTCCTCCTCGAAGGCCTCGCCCAGGCGCTGCCGCTGTTCGTCGCCTCCGACGACCAGCTCCTGATGACGCGGGTGCGGCTTGACCACTACACCCAACTCGTCCGCGGCGAGCTACACCTCGCGATCAACACCGGCTCCAGCATCGACCAGTGCGTGCGTCACGCACGCGAGCGCGTGCCGTACTGGACCGATGCCCAGATCTCCGACTTCCTCACTGACCGCGGCTCGAACCCGCAGCCCGCGCTCCTACCTCTGGTCCTACCCGGCTGGCGTCGACTGGTTCATCAACCTCGCCAACGCCGCGCAGCCCGTGATCGAATACTGCCTGCGGTCCTTCTACCAGAACCCATATGGCCCAGAGGAACTCGAAGTCACCTGGCCATCCGGACCAACCGTTGGCGGGAGCGGATCTAAACCGACCTGACCTTGCCTGAGGCGCTGACGATCCGAGGCGGAGTTCCGCGACAGCAGTAGCCGTCGGTGGCCCGTTGGGCACCAACACCTATGCGAAGCGTCCGTCGCGAGGTCGACCGACCAGCGACATTTGGTGCTCAAGCCTACTAGAGACGGTCTAAACTCAGCGCGTGGCTGATCATTCCGCTGCTCGACCCCAGAGGAGACGCGCGAGCCCATACTCAACGGGCGGCGGAGGCACCGTCCTGGAGCATCGTTACGGTGCACTGCTGTTGAGCCATCTGCTGACTGCAGACCCATTGCCCGAGCTTGGGGACGACGTAACCCCGCGCGAGATCCACTTCCAAGCTAGTTCCTACAGCGTCGTCGACGACGTGGTAGTGCGCGGATATTCAGCGGATGGCACTCCCCGCCTGGTATCGATCGGAGTACGCAGGTCTCCTTCGTTTGTGCCAAGCGATCGCGCCTCGGTCGAATTACTCGGCTCCTACCTTCGAGTAATTCACGATCATCCAGCCGAGATAGCCACCGGCCGGTGGCGACTTGCGTTGGTTGTCGCTAGCCCCAACCAGCACGTACGACAGCTCCGAGAGTTAGCTGCCATGGCTAGGGACGCTGGAAGCGAAGATCATTTCAGGTCCGAGGTCAGACGCGTCGGGCGCTTGAACCGCACAGCTAGGGAGAGACTGCAACAGATCGATAAGGTTGTCGCTCTAGCCGCAGTGACGGAGGGAATCGATACTCAGAGGCTGCCAAACTCTGAGCTGACCTGGCGCCTTCTCACTTCCCTTACGCTTCGAGAAATCCGACTTGAAGGCATTGACGAATCGGACCGCTCATTTTGCGTTGCTCGACTCCGCGGAATCGTCTCGGCTGGCACAGCAGCTGCGGCCGATCGCCTATTTAGTCGACTGAGCGAACTCGCCGGCAGGTACGCACCAAATGCAGCCGCAAAGAACATGGAATCTCTGCGCCGCGATTTGGTCGGATACTCTCTGGTGGGAGGATCGTCGAGCGATGACCAAGAGACCGCGACCGAACAGCGGCCAACAAGAATTTTGGCACGGTCCGCGTACCTCTCCCAAGTACGGCGAATAGCGCCCCAGCAATTACGCGCCAGGGAGACCGACCTGGCCGAGCTTACACGGTTTTGCACATCCCTCGAGTCGAGCTCATATCTTTGGTTGCGCGCCGAAGCGTGGGCTGGGAAATCAGCCTTGCTGTCGAGCTTCGCCTTGAATCCGCCGCAAGGCGTGAGGGTTGTATCGTTTTTCATTACGGCACGCTGGGCAGGGCAAGCGGACCGAACAGCTTTTATTGAAGTCGTGCACGAACAACTTCTAGAACTACTCGGCGAACCTATGCCGGTGCTATTGACAGGAGCAACCCGCGAGGCCCACTTACTAGATGCGTTCGAGCGGGCCGCGAACCTATGCAGGCGTCGGGAAGAGCGCCTGATCTTGGTAGTGGACGGTCTCGACGAGGACTCCGGGGTCACTACTTCCCCAGACGCACATAGCATCGCCGCAGTTCTTCCCGAGAACCCCCCAGCAGGGATGCGGGTGATCGTTGCCGGACGCCCCAATCCCCCAATTCCGACAGATGTCCCTGATAGTCACCCTTTACGGAAAGCAGACATTGTTCGATCATTGCGTCGATCGGAATATGCCACGGTGGTTCGGCAGGATGCAGAGCGGGAACTCAAAAGACTTCTTCGTGGGAGTGCCATCGAGAAGGACTTGCTTGGCCTCCTGACAGCAGCAGGAGGCGGCCTCTCGGAGGGGGATTTGGCGCAGCTTACGGACGCGCCAGCATGGGAGATACAGGATCATCTTCAAGCCGTATCTGCTCGCACCTTCAACTCCCGAGCGGGCCGATGGCAGGCGGAGGTTCCCGTCTACGTTCTCGGCCACGAAGAAATTTACCAACAAGCACTGCGATTCCTCGGAGAGACGCGGCTGGAAGAATACCGAGAACGGATCCACGAGTGGGTGGAAGGATACCGAGCGGCCAAGTGGCCACCTAACACTCCTGAGTATCCCCTACGCGGCTACTTCAGGCTCCTGCAGGCTACGGCCGACACACCACGCATGCTGAAGTGCGTAACGGACCCTGATCGGCATAACCGCATGCTCGACATCATAGGCGGTGACAGCGCGGCGCTCAGCGAAATATTTGCCACACAGGAACAGCTGCTGAGCACAACTTCTCCGGATCTTGTCGCGTTGGGCAGGGTTGCCGTCCACCGAATTCGACTTACGGAGCGTAACGATCATCTGCCCGTCAATCTTCCCGTAGTCTGGGCCCAGGTGGGACGCTACAGCCGCGCCGAGGCCCTGGCACGCTCCATCACTACTCCGATTCGCCAAGTTCGAGCCTTGGTTTCGGTGGCGCAAGAGTTGAATGCTCTCGGAGAGTTGGACCGCGCGCGAGCGGTCGCGGAGCAGGCAGAGCAGGGGCTACGTGCAATCACCTCCACGGACAGCGAGGAACAGGCTCATGCCAATGCCGCCGTCGCTCGTGCGTACGCCAAGATTGGGGATATACCCCATGCACAAGCCTTAATTGGCCGAGCGTTAACTGCCGCTAAAGCGCTAGATAACGGACCCCAACGAGCCGATGCATTCAGAGCTGTGACACGCGCCGTCGCAGCAACCGGAAATATAGGAGAGGCGCTCGCGTTGGCCGGTGAGATCAACCGTTCACCAGAGCGTGCCGGTGCCGTTAGTGCCGTCGCGTTAGAAATAGCTGAGTCAGGAAACTGGAAACGGGGATACTCGATTTCCCGCTCAATACGCCCCCGAGCCGATCGAGCCCATACCCTAGCGACCATCGCTAAAGCAGCGTCAATATCTGGCGCTCGTCGTCGCGCAGATAGCATCGCTGCCGAAGCTCAAAGTCTTGCATTCTCTATCCAAAATCCGGGGCGGCGAGCATGGATCCTTGCTGCTGTCGCCCGCGAAGTTCGATCCATTTACGGTCCGGAAGCAGCTTGGCAGATCCTGCGTGAGGCCGAGTCCGCAGCGCTTGTCACCCCGAAGGCATCCGAAAGGACCGACGCCTTAACATCTATTGCCGGCGTACTAGCTCTTTGTGGCGTCCCAGACCGTGCCGCTGAGCTCGTTCGTGATATTCCCAGCCTTCGCCGACGCGCAAGAGCGCTTGCAGTTCTTGCATCCAATGTAGCTATGGCCGGCGAGAAGCATACAGCTGAGCAAATTGCTAATGAGGCTGAAGCCATCTCAAGATCGCTCGACGGAGGGAGCCGAGTTGCCGTCGGTCAGGCCGCACTGGCACAAGCCACAGCAGCGGTCGGAGACATCGAGCAAGCTGTCCATCTTGCGCATTCGATTTCTGACGTCCCACGGCGGGATCGTGCGTTAACTACGACGGCAGAGGCAGTAGCACGCGCCGGTAACCTCGACCGAGCGCTGGAGGTAGCCAAATCGGTCTCTGATGTTACCCAGCAGTCGGTCGCGTTGTTTTTGGTCGCAAAAGTCGCAATTGGGGTCGGGGACATTGAGCAAGTGAAGCGAATCTCGGGCTTAATAGAAGACCCGGCGTACAAAACTAAGGCATTCTATCTACCGTCTCGCGTAAATTCGGGCCGGAGTGGTGGAAATACGCAGCCGGCGCAGACCGTCCGCGTAACAGATTCAGACGACGATGCGACATCAGCAGACGAGCCGATAGCCCCACCGACAGACTCTTCTTTAACGCCATTTGAACTATCCGAGAGATTAGTAGGTCGCGCGCTAATACTTGTTCACGACCGGAACATCGAGCAGGCCGCGAAAGTGGTTGAATCGATCTCTGTCCCGGTGCTCCGCGTGAGAGCCCTGGCTACGCTTTCACGTGCTTCGGCATCAAATGGAGATGTAGACGCTGCTCGTGAACTTGTAGATCGTGCGTTGGTTATGGTGGATATGACCCCTCAGGGGTCATATCGCGATAGCGCACTGAACGAAGTCCTACACCAGTTGGTCGCAATCGGCGAGTCAGAAAGGGCGGAGCGCCTTGCGGCTACCATCTCCAACCCTGTACTTCGCCACCGAGCATTGAGCACCATAGCCTCAGCAATAGCACTCTCTGGAAACATCCTGTCCGCCGAGGGGACTGCTCGGAGAATCTCCGACGGACAATTGCGAGCGAAGACGTTGGCCTCCATTGTAGAGGTCGCGGTTTCCTCGGGCGAAATGACGGATGCCGAGCGTATTGTGTTCTCCATTGCAGCGCCAGCTTCGCGTGCTCGTGCCCTTGGGGTGGTAACCCAAGGGTGGGCGAGTAAAGGAAATATGCAGCGTTCCGAGACAGTTGCGTCCGAGATTACCGACCCGATAGAACGTTCAAAGACTCTCAGCGATTTAGCAGTGAACTACCCGAGTGATAGGTCACACCATCTCCTCGCGCAGGCGCTAGTAATTGGGCATTGGAGCACCTGCCTGCGTGCTCTGGCGCGGATCCGGCCGGACTTGATCACTGTAATTGGCGCAGAATTCCTTCACGCAAATGGGCCGGGCGGCTCCGTGTAAGAGGCCGCGATCATGGCCGCATGTGCCTACTGCGCTCCGCTTCCTGGGCGCTATGGAGCCGAGCGCATTAGCCGGTCGGCGAGGATTTCGACTGCACGTCTGTCTGATTCGGCTACCCAGGCAGTGTAGACGCGCAGGGTGGTGGTGCCGCCTCCACCATGGCCGAGGCGGCCGGCGACAGTGCGAATGTCGACGCCGGCGGTGATGAGCTCGGTCGCAGAGTAGTGGCGCAGGGCGTGCAGGTGGCTGTCGATCGTCCCTTGGCGCTGCTGGTCGACCTGCGCGAGAAGCCGGGTGCGGATCCGCTCGGCCTCCCGAGCGTCCTTTGTCGACTCGGTGAGGTAGCTGTCCTTACCCGTCAACGGGTCCGTGCCGGCGTAGACGAGCACCTGATATGAGTTCCCGCGGCGCCGTATGAACCCGCGCTGGCGGCGCTTCGGAGCGGCCTCGGTGGGCATGTCCGGAGTGTACTCATTGACACTCCCATTGACACTGATCGTCAGCGAACCGCATCCAGCGCGACAAAAGCGCTGGTCAGAGGGTGGCTGGGGTGGGAGGACTCGAACCCCCATCATCAGATCCAAAATCTGAGGTCTTGCCCTTAGACGACACCCCAAGGCGCCCACAGCCTACGCGGCAGCCGATCAGGCTCCCGCACCCGGTTGAGGGCGTTTCGGCCGGTCCGTACGACCCATTACGACCCATTACGACCCATTACGACCCATTACGCCAATTACGACCCATTACGACGCGGTACGACTGGGTACGGACCGGCCGATGCCTCAGTACGACCGGCCGACGATCGCGATCAGGTCCGGTTCCTTCTCGGTCTCCGGCACGCTCCCGTCGGGGCGGAGCAGGCAGCGTACGGTCACCGCGCTCTCCGCCAGCCTGGCCTCGCCCTCCTCGCCGAGAGCCGACCACGGGATCCGCGCCCAGCCCGAAGCGGACGCCTCGGTGGCCTCGTCGATCGTCGCCACGTCGACGGTCCGCGAGTCGCGGAACGCCGACGCCTCCCGCAGCAATGCTGCCTGGTCGACGGAAAGCGCCTCCGCGACCGCCGCGCCGACACCCGCGACCGGCGTCGGCGTCTTCGTACCCTGGATCCGCCGCACCACGGTGACCGTGCCGGCGGTCACGTCGCGCGGGCCGATCTCGATCCGCACCGGGACGCCCTTCAGCTCCCAGTCGACGGCCCGCCGCCCGTACGCCACCGACACCTGGTCGTCCAGGGCGACCCGTACGCCGGCGGCGCGCAGGTCGGCCACCAACCCGGCCGCGAGTTCCGCGACACCCTCACCGGCCTTGACCATGGTCACCACGACCTGGGTGGCGGCGAGCCGCGGCGGGATCCGCAGGCCGGAGTCGTCGCCGTGCGTCATGATCAGCCCGCCCACCATCCGCGTGGACGCGCCCCAGGAGGTCGTCCAGGCGTACGGCCGCTCCCCCTCGGCGTCGAGGAAGCGGATGTCGAACGCCCGGGCGAAGTTCTGCCCCAGCTCGTGACTCGTTCCCATCTGCAGGGCCTTGCCGTCTCGCATCATCGCCTCGCAGGTCAGCGTCTGCGCGGCACCGGCGAAGCGTTCCTTCGGCGTCTTCAGGCCGGGGATGACGGGGATCGCGAGCACGTCGGTCATGAACCCGGCGTACGTCTCGTGCAGGATGCGGCGCGCGAAGGCGGCCGCGTCGGCCTGCGTGGCGTGCACCGTGTGGCCTTCCTGCCACAGGAACTCCGTCGTACGCAGGAACAGCCGTGGCCGCAGCTCCCAGCGCACGACGTTCGCCCACTGGTTGATCAGCAGCGGCAGGTCGCGGTAGCTCTGCACCCACTTCGCGAGGTACTCGTTGATGACGGTCTCGCTCGTGGGCCGGACGACGAGCGGCTCCTCGAGATCCTTCCCACCGGCGTGGGTGACGACGGCGAGCTCGGGGCTGAACCCCTCGACGTGCTCGGCCTCGCGCTGGAGGTAGCTCTCCGGGATGAACAGCGGGAAGTAGGCGTTCTGGGCGCCCGCGTCCTTGATCCGGGCGTCCAGCTCGGCCTGCATCCGCTCCCAGATGGCGTAGCCGTACGGACGGATGACCATGGTGCCGCGGACGGGGCCGTTGTCAGCCAGCTGGGCCTTGGCCACGACGTCCTGGTACCACCGGGGAAAGTCGCTCACCTGGGAGGTGAGCACCGCTGCTCTGCTCATGGGGCGACACTAGTGTGACGCCGGACGGCGGTGCGAGCGAGAATGCCCTCCATGACCGCCGCCGACCCGCGCGACCCTCGTGACCCCGGTGATCCCAGCGACCCCGGTGCCCCCCGCGATTCGGGTGATCCTCGCGACGCCGAACAATCCCGCGACTCCGGAGAACCCCGCGATCCTCGCGATCTGTACGACCCGGGCGAAGCCACCCCGGCGCGGCCCCAGCGCCCGCCGCGCAACCGGTCCGGGTGGATCGGGCTGGCGCTGGCCGGTGTGGCCTTCCTCGCCTCGCTGCTGGTCGCCTGGACCGGCGCGGTCCTGCTCGCCGCCCTCGGCCTGGCACTGTCGGTGACCGGCCTGGTCCGCGCCTACCGTGGCCGGGCCACCAACGGCAAGGCGGCCGCGGGCGGGCTGGTGCTGGCGATCCTCACCGTCGCGCTCGGCTTCTTCTGGTCCCACCAGGCGCAGCCGTGCCTTCCGTACACCCAGGACAAGATGAAGTTCAGCCAGTGCTACCAGGACCACACCGGGCTGCTCTGAGCCGCGGACGAAGCAAGATCAGTGCAGCCACCCCACGTGGCCGCGCAGCAGCGCGTACCCCACGAACGCCACCACGTCCAGCAGGGTGTGCGCGACGACGAGCGGCCACAGCCGGTTGGTGCGCTGCCAGAACCGCCCGAAGATCAGCCCCATGATCACGTTGCCGACGAAGCCGCCGAACCCCTGGTAAAGGTGGTACGACCCGCGCAGCACCGCCGACGCGACCAGCCCGGAGTTCTCCCCCCACCCGAACTGCCGCAGCCGGGTGAGCAGGTAGCCGACGACCAGCACCTCCTCGGCCCAGGCGTTCCCGGCCGCGGACAGGATCAGCACCGGCGTACGCCACCAGTGCTCGCCCAGGGTGGACGGCTGCACGTTGAGGTTGAGGCCGAGCGCCTGGGCGAGGAAGTACAGCCCGAGCCCCGGGATGCCGATCACCGCGGCCAGCACGGCACCCGCGCCGAGGTCGCGCGGCCAGCGGCCCATGCCGAGCCCGACCAGCCGGGGTCCGATGCCCGAACGCCACAGCAGGTACGCCCCGAGGCCGCCCCACGCCAGCAGCTGAATGACCCCGGTGAGCTGCAGCGCGAAGTCGATCAGCTGCTGCGCGGCCTGGGAGACGTTGAGCGCGACCGACTGCTTGCTCAGCGGCTCCGACTTCAGCAGCGAGTCGAGCAGCGACAGCAGGCTGCGCAGCCCGGACAGTCCCAGCGTGACGCTGAAGACGAGCAACACCTCGACGAGCAGCCCGCGGCGTTCGCGGGGATCGGTGACCACCTCGGGCCGGTCGGGCCGTTGGGGCACCAGCCACCCGCGTACGTCGTGTCGCACAGCGGAACGCTACCCCTTGTCGCCGTGCAGCAGGCGGGCGATGTCGGCGGCGAACCGGCGTTCGGAGTCGTCCTGCGGTGCGTACCCGATCACCTCGCGCGCGTTGGTGATGCTCCAGAACTTCCGCGCGTTGTCGGAGACGCCGTAGAAGATGTGGAACGGCACACCGTGCTCGTCGGCGATGTCCGGCGTGTCGATCGAGCGTACGAACAACTGCCGCAGGTCGCGTTCGCTGATGTAGCCGGCGAGCTCCCGGACGTAGCGGTGGGCGGGCTGGTCGGCGAAGTTCTCCGGGTCGATCTCACGCGGCACCACGATCCGCACCTGGATCACCTCCAGCAACCGGCCGAGGCTGCCGCAGGCGTAGAGGAATCCCAGCGACTCGTACGCCGCCTTCGCCCAGCCGTAGAAGTTGTCCGGTCGCGGGTAGTCCTCCGGGCTCACCCGGTCCCGCCGCCCGGCGAAGTAGGGCTGTTCGTACCACTTGGCGGCCTGGTTCGTGCTGGCCGCGACCACCCGGCGCACACCGTGGTCAAGGGCGAGCTGGTAGACGCGCTGCATCAGGTCGACGTTGCGGCGCTCGCCGTCGTAACCGGTCTGCGGGTCGTCGCCGTCGGGCCGGTGGTACGCCAGATGCACGACCGTGTCGACGCCCTCGAAGTACTCCGCCAGCTCGCTCGCCGGGGCGCCGAGCAGGTCGACCACCTCGACGTCGCGACCGGGGCGTACGTCGAGGGTTCGTACGTCGTAACGCTCCCGGAGCTCGGGCACCAGCTGGCCGGCGATGTAGCCGGTGGCGCCGGTGACCAGCACCTTGCGGCGGGTCCCGGCGCCGGCGGAGGTGGCCGCGTCGGCGGTCGCGTCGGTCAGGGGGTCTGTGTAGGTCGGCATCCTCCCAGCCTCGCACCACCGCGTTCGGTCACCGCAGCGGCGTGAGGATCTCCACCCGGTTGCCGTTGCCGTCGGCGGTGTGGAACCGCCGGTAGCCCGGGAACAGGTCGTCCCAGTCCACCGGGACGCCCGCCGCTTCGGCCCGCGCCGCCACCGCGTCGATCCCGTCGTTGCCGTCGACGCAGAACGCCGGGTGGGCCTTGCGCGCCGGGGCGAAGTCGGCCTCCACGCCGACGTGCACCTCGACCCGCCCGTCGGCGGACCGGAACCACGCACCGCCCCGCGCCGCGAGCGCCGGCGGCTTGGCGACCTCGGACAGGCCGAGCACGCCGGCGTAGAACGCCCGCGCCCGGTCCTCCCCGCCCGGCGGGCAGGAGACCTGGACATGGTGCAGCCTCATGCGTCCACCCCCAGGTAGCGCTTCATCCCCACATGGCTGGCGACGAAGCCGAGCCGTTCGTAGAACCGGTGCGCGTCCGCCCGGGCGGCGTTCGAGGTGAGCTGCAGCCGGACCGCCCCGCGCCGCCGGCACTCGGCCAGCACCCACTCCATCAACGCGGTGCCGATCCCCCGCCCGCGCAGCTCGGCCGCGGTGCGGACCGACTCGACCTGGCCGACCAGGCCGCCGTGGTACATCAGGTGGCGCAGGAAGTTGACCTGGCAGGTGGCCACCACCTCGCCGTCGAGGACGCCGACGAGCAGCAGCGCGTTCGGGTCGGCGGTGATCTCCTCGTACGCCGCGACATAGCCCGGAGCCGGTTCGCCGTCGCGTCCCACGTCCTCGGCGACCTCGCGAATCGCGTCCGCGGCCACCAGCGCCAGCACCGCGGGCAGGTCCGCGCGGGTGGCCTCGCGTACGGTCAGATCGTTCACGACGAGGCCCGGTGCGCGACGGCGAACACCCGCCGGAACGGCAGCACGGTCCCGTAGTCGCGGCGCGGATAGGCGGCGGCGAGGCGTTCCTTGTAGACCTTCTCGAAGTCCGGACGTACGTCATCGGGCAACGCCTGCAGGATCGGCCGAGCGCCGGTGCCCCGGATCCACTCGAAGACGGCGTCCTCGCCGGGCAGCACGTGCAGGTACGTCGTCTCCCAGGCGTCCACCTCGCAACCGGTGCCGGCCAGCAGGGCGAGGTAGTCCTCGACACCCGGCGCGGCGGCCCGCTGCCGGACCCGCCCGGCGAGGTGTGTGGCCCACGGCTCCTCGGCGGCGAGTTCGAACAGGATGCGGTGGGTGGGGCTGTCGAAGTTGGCCGGCACCTGCAGGGCCAGCCAGCCGCCGGGGGCGAGGTGGCCGACCCAGGTGGGCAGCAGCGCCTCGTGGCCGGGCACCCACTGCAGGGTCGCGTTGGTGACCAGGACGTCGACCGGCCGTTCCGGCACCCACGAGTGCGCGTCGCCGAGCCGGAACGACAGCCGGTCGTTGGCCGTCTCCGCAGCCAGCTTCTGGGCCAACTTTTGGGCCCGGTCGATCATCTCCGGCGAGGAGTCGACGCCCTCGATCCGGGCGTCCGGCCAGCGGTCGGCCAGGGTGGCGGTGAGGTTGCCGGGCCCGCAGCCGAGGTCGACGACGTACGCCGGCGCCGGTGCGGCCACCCTGGCGACGAGATCGACGAACGGCCGGCCGCGCTCGTCGGCGTACTTCAGGTACTGCCGCGGATCCCACCGCAGCCCGCCCGTGCCACCCGTGGGCCGCTGGTCGTCGGTTCCCATTCGCTGCCTCCCGTGAGAGTCGTGCCCACGAATTGGACACGCAGATTTATCTTGACGTCGAGATAGCTTGCCCGAGCCAGTATCTCGACGTCAAGAGTCTTGACACCCCCTAGGGTGGACGTCGTGGAGAGCAACGAGCCGGCAGACCCGGGCGCGGACGCACCGGGACAGGCACCGGGCCAGGCACCGGGCCAGCCATCGGGAGAGGACGAGGTCGACCGGCTGGTCACCGCCTGGCGCCGGGAGCTGCCCGACCTGGACGTCTCGCCGTTCGAGGTGCTGTCCCGGGTCACCCGGCTGGCCCGCCACCTCGACCGTGCCCGGCGGCTGGTCTTCGCCACCCACGACCTGGAGTCGTGGGAGTTCGACGTTCTCACCGCGCTGCGCCGCGCCGGTACGCCGTACGAGCTCTCCCCCGGCCGGCTGCTCACCCAAACCCTCGTCACCAGCGGCACCATGACCAACCGGATCGACCGGCTGGCCGCCAAGGACCTGGTCGAACGCCGGCCCGACCCCGCCGACCGCCGCGGCGTACGGGTCCGGCTCACCGGGAAGGGCCGCGACCGGGTGGACACCGCCCTCGCCGACCTGCTCGCCCACGAACGCGAACTCCTGGCCGGGCTCCCGGTCGCCGACCGTGACCAGCTCGCGGACCTGCTGCGCCGGCTGATCGGCCCGTTCGACGAACGCAGCTGACCAGGACCGACCCCACGGCGCGCCGCGCGCCGGGCACCCGCCGACCTTCTCGCCGCGGCACGGCATGATGAGCCCGTGCAGATCTCGGCCCGCGCCGACTACGCCGTCCGCGCCATGCTCGAACTCGCCGCGGCACCCCACACGGTGACCGCGCAGGCGCTGGCGGACGCCCAGGGGCTGCCGCACAAGTTCCTCGAGGCGATCCTCGGCGACCTGCGGCGGGCCGGACTCGTCCGCAGCCTCCGCGGCGCCGAGGGCGGCTACCGGCTCGCCCGTCCCGCCGAGGAGATCGCGGTCGGCGACGTCATCCGCGCCGTCGACGGTCCGCTGGCCGGGGTTCGTGGCGTACGCCCGGAGCAGGCGTCGTACGAAGGAGTGGCGGCCAACCTGCAGACGGTGTGGGTGGCGACCCGTGCGGCCGTGCGCGGTGTCCTGGACGAGACCAGCCTCGCCGACGTGGTCAGCGGCAAGCTCTCACCGCATCTGAAGCGGCTGGTGAAGAGCCCGCAGGCCTGGGAACCCCGCTGACGGCGGGATTCCACCGATGGGTCACGCCGTTCACTCCAGGGACTCGGCGAGTTCCAGCCAGCGCAGCTCGACCTCGTCCTTCTCCGCCTGGACTCCGCGCAGTTCGCCGTCCAGCTCCATCAGGCGTTCGTAGTCGCTGGCGTGTTCGGCCTGCGCGCTGTGCAGCTGGTCGACCCGGCTGGTGAGCCGGGAGAGCTGGCGCTCCAGCTTGGCCAGCTCCTTCTTTGCCGCCCGCTGGTCGGCGGCCGAGGCCTGCGGCACGCCACCGTCCGGCGTCGGCGAGCCGGTGGGTTGCGGCGCCGCCGAGCCGGAAGCTCCCGACCCGAAGGCGCCGGACGACGTGCTCGCGCCGGTCGTTTCCGTACCAACTCCGTCCCGGCGCCGCTGGAGGTACTCCTCCACGCCGCCGGGCAGCATCGCGAACCGGCCGTCGCCCAACAGCGCCCAGACCGTGTCGCAGGTGCGCTCCAGGAAGTACCGGTCGTGGGTCACCACCACCAGCGAGCCCGGCCAGCCGTCCAGGAAGTCCTCGATCACCTGCAGGGTGTCGATGTCCAGGTCGTTGGTCGGCTCGTCCAGCAGCAACACATTCGGCTCGGTGAGCAGCAGGCACAACAGCTCCAGCCGGCGCCGCTCGCCACCGGACAGCTCACCCACGCGGGTGCGCAGCCGGTCGCCGCGAAAGCCGAAGCGTTCCAGCAGGGAGATCGCGGTGACCTCCGGCCCGACGGTCGGCACCGGGCGACGGCCGACGGCGCCCGGCCGGACGTTGTCCGGCGCCAGCTTGACCACCCGCTTGATCTCCTCGGCCGCGGCGGCCACGGTCACGTCCGGGTCGAGCGTGCCGAGCTCCTGGGACAGGTGGGCGAGCTGGACGGTCTGGCCCCACGCCACCTTCCCGTGGTCGGGTTCGGCCTCACCGGCGAGCAGCCGGAGCAGGGTCGTCTTGCCGGCGCCGTTCACGCCCACGACGCCGATGCGTTCGCCCGGGCCGAGCTGCCAGCTCACCTCCTGCAGCAGTTCCCGCGTGCCGCGGCGTACGTCGACGTCCTTCAGGTCCACCACGGTCTTGCCGAGCCGGGCGGAGGCGAACTTCGCCAGTGCCGGGCTGTCCCGCGGGTCGGGCTCGTCGGCGATCAGCGCGGACGCCGCATCCAGGCGGAACTTCGGCTTGGACGTACGCGCCGGAGCGCCCCTCCGCAGCCAGGCCAGCTCCTTGCGCAGGAGGTTCTGCCGCCTGGACTCGGTGGCGCCGGCCATCCGGTCGCGTTCGGCCCGGGCCAGCACGTAGGCCGCGTAGCCACCCTCGAACGAGTTGACCCGCGCGTCGGCCAGCTCCCAGGTCGTCGTACACACCGCGTCCAGGAACCACCGGTCGTGCGTCACCGCCACCAGCGCCTCCGACCGCCCGCGCAGGTGCTGCGCCAGCCAGTCGGTGACCTCGATGTCGAGGTGGTTGGTCGGCTCGTCGAGCAGGACGAGATCGTGCTCGCGGACCAGCAGCCGGGCCAGCGCCGCCCGCCGCCGCTCGCCACCGGACAGGTTGTCGACGGTGCGTTCGAGGGGTACGTCGGCGAGCAGGCCGGTGAGCACGTCACGTGCCCGGCGGTCCGACAGCCAGGTGTGCGGGGGCAGGTCACCGAGTACGACGTCGGAGACGGTGCGGCCCGGCTCGAAGTCGTCGCGCTGGCTCAGCACGCCGACCCGCAGCCCGCGGTTGTGGGTGACCCGCCCGGCGTCGGCCTCCTCGGTGCGCGCGAGCAACGCCAGCAGGGTCGTCTTGCCGGCGCCGTTGCGCCCGACCAGGCCGATCCGCTCCCCCGCGGAGACGCCGAGGCTCACCTGCTCCAGCAGCGGCGCGATGCCGTAGGACTTGTCGACCCGTTCGAGGTTGACGAGGTTGGTCGCCATCCCTGCCTTTCCGTAGTGGGGCGCTGCCGGTCCGATCCGGTGACCGCTGTGACCACCGCTGCACAGCAACCGGCCGCCGCGCCGCTGTCGAGGCTATCCGCTCGGGTGGATCACCCCCACGTCCCCGTCCCGCCCCCTGGCAGGTCCCCTGGCTGAGGCCGGACCGAGGCGTTCCGGCCGCGCCCGACCTGGGTGACGATGGACCGATACGCACCGAACGCCGTACGCCGAGTGAGGAAGGGTGCCGATGAGCGCGCCGCTGAGGATCACCGAGGTCGAACGCATCGTCGTCGACGTGCCGTTCACTCCCCGCTGCCAGGAGTGGAACGCCCTCCTGGTGTGGGACTGGGGCGTCATCGAGGTGGTGAAGGTGACCACCGACGCCGGCCTGGTCGGGTGGGGCGAGACCCTGCTGCACTACGGCTGGGGACTCGTACCCGAGCAGGCGATCGCGAAGGTACGCGGCGGCAACCCGGCCGACTTCCTGGGTGACGACTCGCTCGGCCCCGGCCTGCAGATGGCGATGTACGACCTCGTCGGCAAGGCGCTCGGCGTACCCGTGTCCGCCCTCCTCGGCCGGCAGGTGCGCGAGCGCGTCCCGATCGCCTGGTGGAACACCAAGATGTCCCCGGAGGCGCTGGCCGAGGAGGCGAAGGAGGCGGTCGCGGCGGGCTACGTCTTCCACAAGTTCAAGGCCCGCCCGTGGCTGGACGTCTACGCCCAGGTCGACCAGGTGAGCGCGGTGACTCCGCCGCACTACCGACTGGACATCGACTGGAACGCGATGCTGCTGTCGGCCGGGGACGCCGCGCCGGTGCTGCGTGAGCTCGACCGCCGCGAGCGCGTGGCGATCTACGAGACCCCGATCCCGCACGCGGACCTGGAGGGCTACCGCCACCTCCGCGACCGGGTCGGCCGGCCGCTGGCGGTCCACCTCGCCGCCCAGCCGTTCCAGGCCGTCGTACGGCAGGAGACCTGTGACGGCTTCGTCGTCGAGGGCGGCGTGGCGACGGCGCTGCACCGGGGCGCGATCTGTGCGGAGTTCGGCAAGGCGTTCTGGCTGCAGTGGGTGGGCGCCGGCCTCACCACGGCGCTGGTGGCTCACCTCGGCTCGGTCCTCACCCACGCCCGCTGGCCCGCGGTGACCGCGCTCAACAACTACGCCGACGACCTGATCGTGGATCCGCTGCGGGTCGAGCAGGGCTACCTCGTGGTGCCCGGCGGTCCGGGCCTGGGCGTCGAGGTGGACGAGGAGGCGCTGGAGCGCCACCGGATGCCGGCGCCGCACGTCCTGCCCGAACGCCGGCACGTCCTCTCGGTCGTCTGGCCGTCCGGCCGTGCCGTGCACTATGCCCGGATGGCCGACATGTGGATGGACTTCCTGGCCGGCAACCACCCCGTCCAGGAGCCCGGCGTGCGGATGGACGTACGACTGGACGACGGGTCCCCGGAGTGGCGGGAGCTGTTCACCCGGGCCCAGCGCGGTCCGGTACACGCGTCCGCCTGAAACACACGAAACCCCCGGCGGGAGGCCGGGGGTTTCGTGCTGTCACCGGATCGATCTCCGGATCCATTCACTGAGGCGGTGCCTGCTCAGTGCCCGGTCAGGGCCTGGTCGAGCGCAGGTCAGCGCAGGTCGAACTCGCCCTTCTTGGCGCCTCCGACGAAGCTGGACCACGCGCCGGAACCGAAGACCAGCTTCGGGCCCTGCCGGTCCTTGGAGTCGCGGACTGCCAGCTGCGCACCGAGGTCGGCGACCTCCACGCAGTTCGACATCCCGACCGAGGCCGATGCCTTGCGCCATCGCGCTCGGGACAGGTCAACTTTCATTTTCGCCTCCTTGTTGGGTGGCCATCTCCGATGCGATGGCCACGACTTTGCGGGCCGACTCGGTGGGGCTGAGCGCCACGGCGGCCATGTGCGCGAACGCGCGGTTACCTCGGTCGACGTCGGCCTCGGACTCCAGCAGCGCGATGCCGGCGTGTCCGTCGGTGAAGACGACGGGTGAGTGGACGTCCTCGTCGAAGTCGAAGATGGTGAACGGGCCGGACGTGCCCGGATAGCTGCCGGCCTCGAACGGCACCACCTGGAAGATGCAGCGCTCGGCCAGCTCCAGCACCCGCAGCAGCTGGCCGCGCATGATGCTCAGGTTGCCGCCCACGGGCCGGCGCAGCGCCGCCTCGTCGACGATCACCCACAGCCGGCTGCGGTCGTCGTCGGCGCCCTCCGCCCAGAACTGCTCCTGGCGGGCCATCCGCACCTTCACCGCCCGGGCCTGCTCGTCGGCGGTGAGGAACGTGCACATCGCGTCGAGCGCACTGGCGTACTCCTCGGTCTGCAGCAGACCAGGGAGCACCAGCGGCTCGAACTGCCGGATGCGCAACGCCTCCGACTCCAGCCCGACGAAGACGCTGTACTGCTTGGGGAGCGAGCCCAGCGGGGCCCACCATCCACGCTGCTTGCCGAGCTTCTGCAGGTCGCGCAGGAGCGATGCGAGCTGCTCGTCGTCCACCTTGTAGAGGTCGAGCAGCAGGTCGAGCTCAGCCTTCACGACTCCCACCTCGCCCGCCTCGATCTTGCGGATCTTCGAAGGTGAGCACCCGAGGAGCTCTGCCGAGTCGTCGAAGGAGCGTCCCGCCTCCTCGCGCAGCCGCTTCAACTCCTTGCTGAGCCGCCACCGCGAGATCGTGGGTCCGGTCACTCTGGGCATGCGAGCCTCCCCGGTGCGTAACTGCAGAAAGTCTGGACCTTGGGCCCGAATGTGGCAAGTACTTATGCCATACCAGTCCGGAAAACCCGGAACGGGAAGATCAACTCGGACTATGAAAATTTACATTGGAAGTCTTACTTGACCATACGTGGTGCTCCTGTCACTCTAGGAGTCCCTACGGGCCGCCGTAGACCCCGGCCCATTCCCTGCGCGGCGGCCCGTAGGACTCCACTTCGCGGAGCACGTGATGGAGAGGAAGGGCTCATGCCCACCAGCGCGACAACCATGCCGTGTCGCTTCCAGCTGTATCGACACCGTGACGCAACGGGCGTTTCGGGAACGGGTGTCGTGGCGTGGGGAACCGTGTACCCCAACGGGAAGGTCAGCCTCGCCTGGTGCGGGCCGCGACCCTCGATCAACGTCTACGAGTCACTCGCCGACGTCACCGCGATCCACGGCCACGACGGCCACACCCAGATCGTGGTGTACGACGAGCTGCCGCATCCGGCGGCCATCGACGCGGCCCGGCTACTCGGCCGTTTCGACGCGCGCGCCGTGTGACTCCGCGAGCAGCACCGCCCCGGCGAGGTCGAGCCGGGTGTCACCCAGCTTCGCCACACTCAGGTCGACCGCGTGCAGGTTGGCGCCGCGCAGATCCGCCTCGGTGAGCACCGTGCCCCGCAGACTGGCGAACGACAGGTCCGCGTCGCGCAGCACGCTCCCGTGCAGGTTGGCCTCGGCCAGGTCGGCGTCACCCAGCCGGAGCCCGCGCAGGTCGAGCCCGTTCAGGTCGGCGCCCCGCGCGGTGATGCCGCCCCACTGGCCGCCGCGTACGGTCAACGGCCGGAACACGCAGTCGACGAACGTGCTGCCGGTGAACTTGCAGCCGTCCAGGACCGCGGAGAAGAAGGAAGTACGCCGGAACTCACACCCCGCGAACGACGACTCGCGGTGCTCGGAGGCGTTGAGCCGGCAGTTGTGGAACTCGCACCGCTCGAACGACGCGCCGTGACTGCGGGACTCGGTGAGGTCGACCTCGCGGAACACGCACTCGACGAACCGCTCCGCCTCGAAGTCGCGGGCGTACCAGTCGAGCCGGTCGAAGGTCTCCGCCGTGGTCTGCGCGTTCGCCGCCATCCCCCCATGATGGTGGCGGCCACCGACAACGCCGGTGGCCGCCACGTCCGCACCTGCGGGAGGGGTCAGCTCGCGCCGGCCTCCTCGAGCACCTCCTCGGCCAGCCGGTCGGCGTCGGCGACGTCGGGATCGGTGCCGCGGGCCACGAACCACTCGCAGATCCGCTTGACGTCCCGGCGCAGGAAGTCCTGACCCTGCGGGTTGGTCACCACGTCGACCAGCTGGGGCAGGTCGATCAGGATCAGCTCGCCGTCGTTCACCAGCAGGTTGTACGCCGACAGGTCGCCGTGGGCGTACCCGTTGCGGCCGAGCAGGACCAGCGCGTCGTGCAGCTGCCGCCACAGGTCGGCCAGCTGGTCCGGCTCCGGGCGAAGCTGCGCCAGCCGCGGCGCCGCCTGCCCGTCGGCGGAGCCGACGAACTCCATCAGCAGCTCGGTGCCGAGGTGCTGGACCGGGTAGGGCACCGGCAACCCCGCGGTCCACAGCTGGCTCAGTGCGTCGAACTCGGCGACCGCCCACTGCTGGGCGATCAGGTTACGGCCGAAGTTGGTGCGGTTCTCGACCGCACGCTGGTCGCGGGTCCGGCGCGACCGCCGGCCCTCGAGATAGCCGGCGTCCCGGTGGAAGAGCCGGTGGTCGGCCGAGCGATACCGCTTGGACGCCAGCAGGCACCGGTTGCCGGTGCCGTCGGTGCCATCGGTTCCGTTGGTGTCATCGGTTCCGTTGGTGCCATCGGTGGCCGGCACGCCGCGTTCGATCAGGAACACGTCGGCTTCCTTGCCGGTCTTGAGGACGCCGAACTCGGTGTCCACCGCGGCCAGGTCGGTGACCAGCCACGACGGGTACGGCTCGGGACCCTGGCCGCCGGGGTCGTCCCAGGTGGTCCAGCGGTAGCCGGTCGGCGGCCCGTCGTCGGTGGCGGCGGCCTCGCGTTCGGCCGCCAGCCGGGCGCGGGCCTCCTCGGTCATCCGGCCCCGGGAGCGGGGCCCGGGGTCGGTGTCGGAGCGGCGGCGGCGCATCCGGGCCGAGGCCGGTGCGTCGTCGAAACCGGGGTTGAGGTCCTTGGCGACGTCGTAGGCGGAGACGTCGATGTTGCGGTCGTACTTCAGGTTGCGCTTGCGCACGGTGAGAGAACTCCTTGGGAGGGTGCAGCCCTCCCGCCGTACGCGGAGAGTTCGGCGCCTGTCAGCGGCCGGAGGGCTGCGCGAGAGGACGGGTACGAGACCACGCCCGGACGGCATACTTGGTCACTTCGCACCTCCTCGATCGCGCCGGCTCGACGGCCGGTCTGCCCTGGTCGCCGCGACAGGCACCGCCCGCGGCTGACGACTGCCGACACTCTGGCCCAAGCCCGCGGACGCCCGCAACCGGTTTTTCGGGGGCAGGGATTCTTCGGGTCTCCCGGACGATCCGGAGCCGGGACGACTCCGGGGGGACTCAGGACTCGACGACCCGGGCGCCCGGCACCGGCCCGGTGGCCCGGCGCACCGAGGCGCACAACCCCGTGCCGGCCAGCCGCGCGGACAGGTCGACCGCGTGCGCGTGGTCGCGGGCCAGGAACGCGCAGGTCGGACCGGATCCGGAGACCACCGAGCCGATCGCGCCGTAGTCGCGGCCGGCCTCCAGCACCTGGGCGAGCCGCGGCCGGATCCGCAGGGCGGCCGGCTGCAGGTCGTTGACCAGGGTCGCCCCGAGCTCGGCCGCCGAACCCGACGCCAGCGCGGACATCATCGGCTCGGGGATCCGCGGCGGCAAAACGGCCAGGTTGTCGCGGATCCGGTCCAGCCGGGCGTACACCGCGGGCGTGGACATGCCCTCGCCGTCCAGCGCGAACACCCACTCGTAGGACCCCCTGGCCAGCGCCGGGGTGACGATCTCGCCGTGCCCGGCGCCGATCGCGGTGCCGCCGAGCAGGCAGAACGGCACGTCGCTGCCGAGCCGGGCGGCCAGGGCGAGCAGCGTGGACCGGTCGGCATTGGTCCCCCACAGCGTGTCGCAGGCGACCAGGGCGGCCGCCGCGTCGCTGCTGCCGCCGGCCATGCCGCCGGCCACCGGGATGCCCTTGGTGATGTCGATCGAGACGCCGGCGTCGACCCCGGCGTGGTCGGCGAGCAGCCGGGCCGCGCGGATCGCGAGGTTGCCGTTGTCGAGCGGCACCTTGCCGGCCTCGCGACCGCTGACCCGCACCGAGAACTCCCCCGGTGGCGCGGGCGTCGCCGCCACCTCGTCGTACAGGCCGACCGCCTGGTAGACCGAGGCGAGCTCGTGGAAGCCGTCGGTGCGCAACGGGCCGACCATCAGCGCCAGGTTGACCTTGGCCGGCGTCCTCACCACTACTGCGCTCACCGAGCCTGCTTCCCTTCCGTACGTTTCGATCTCTGCGTGGACCGCGACGTGTCCGCGTCCTCGATGTCGGGCAGCGCCTCCGCGATCCGGGCGAAGGCGGTGACGTCCAGGCGTTCGCCGCGCTCGCCCGGGTCGATCCCGGCCGCCCGCAGCGCGCTCTCGGCCGCGGCCGGCGAGCCGGCCGGCCGGGACAGTGCCGCCCGCAGCGTCTTGCGGCGCTGGGCGAACGCCGCGTCGACGACCGCGAACACCTGTTCCCGGGACGCGGTGGTCGGCGGCGGCTCGCGGCGGGTGAACGCCACCAGGCCGGAGTCGACGTTCGGCGCCGGCCAGAACACCGTCCGGCCGACCAGGCCGGTCCGGGCGACCTCGGCGTACCACGCGGCCTTCACGCTGGGCACGCCGTACACCTTGGATCCGGGTGCCGCGGCCAGCCGGTCGGCCACCTCCAACTGCACCATCACCAGGCCGCGCTCGACCGACGGGAAGTGCTGGAGTACGCCGAGCAGGACCGGCACCGAGACGTTGTACGGCAGGTTGGCCACCAGCGTGGTCGGCGGCGGTCCGGGCAGCGAGCGGAGGTTCATCGCGTCGGCGTGCACCACCTCGAGCCGGTCGGCCTGCCCGGGTGCGAACCGTCCGACAGTCTCCGGCAGTGCGCCGGCGAGCACGTCGTCGATCTCCACCGCGACCACCCTGGCCGCCGCGCCGAGCAGGGCGAGGGTCAGGGAGCCGAGCCCCGGGCCGATCTCCAGCACCACGTCGTCGGGCCCGACCCCGGCGGTCCGCACGATCCGGCGGACGGTGTTGGCGTCGGTGACGAAGTTCTGCCCGCGCTGCTTGGTGGGGCGCAGGCCGAGGTCCGCCGCCAGCACGCGAACGTCCGCCGGGCCGAGAAGACTCGGCCCGGCGGACGCAGCTTCGAACGCGTTACCCACACCGGAACGCTATCTGGCGCCCACCTGCGCCCTTACGCGCGGACGCGCTCAGCGGTCCGGGGTGGTCACCAGGTGGTGATCGTCAGTCGTACAGGTGGCTGCCACAGCTCCACTGACCCGCGCCGTCCCGCTTGAACAGGAGCTTGGCCCGGTAGGTCTGCTCCGCGGAGGAGTTGTCGATCGGGTTGCCCGAACCGCCCACGGAGTGCCAGGTCGACAGCGAGAACTGGTAGAGGCCGTAGTAGCCGGACGGGTTGACCGCCCGCGGGTTGCCGCTGGACTCGCACTGGGCCAGTGCCGCCCAGTTGAGGCTGTCCACGCCGCCGCCGACGTTGCCGCCGCCGCCACCGCTTCCGCCGCCACTGCTGCTGCCGCCACCGCTGCTGCTGCCTCCGCCACTGCTGCTACCGCCGGAGGAGCGCGTCTTGGTGCCGTCCAGCACGATCTTGTCCACCGGCTGGCGGACGACCTTCTGGGACAGCAACTGGGTCTTGACCTTCTTGCCGTCGACGTAGGTCGTACGGAAGACCTGGGCCTTCTCGCCCTTGTGACCCGTCCGGCCGACCTTGCTGCTGCCCTTGTACAGGGACGACGTCTTCCGGTGGATCGTGTCGTACGACAACGCGACCTTGCGGGTCGCCTTGCGGACCTCGACCCGGTTGACGGTGATCGCGGTGCCGTCCTTGACCTCGGTGGACAGGCTCGGCTTCACCCGGTCGTCGGCGTCCACCTTGACCTGGGCCTTGGCGAGTGCCTCGGACACGGTGCGCAACGGCTCGTCGAGCGGGGTCTTCTTGCCGTCGTGGCTGATCACCACCGACTTGCTGGTGATGACGTCGACCGTGAGGCCCTTGCGCTCGATGCCGACTCCGCGGCTTGCCGAGGTGCGGGCGCCGTCGAAGCGGCCGCCCAGGTCGTTGAGCGCCTCGCCCAGGCTCATCGCGGTGACCCAGTGGGTCTGCTTGGAGCCGTCGACGTCGAGGGTCAGCGGACGGGCGTACCGGACCGCGATCCGGGTGCCGTCGGCGACCTTCGCCGTCCTCGCCGGCGCCACCACGTCACGGGGGCCGACCTTGATCTTCTGCGACGCCAGCACGTCACCGACGGTGGAGTCGAAAGTATGGAGATTGCGAGCCTTGCCGTCGACCGAGACGGTGACGGACTTGTCCAGCGACGCATAAGCGGTCGTACCGCCGATTCCCAGCGCGCCGACCAGTCCGATGCCGACGGCACCGATAAGTACCTTCTTGTGCACGGTGCTCCGATGGTCGTGCTTTCCGGGCACGGACACACAGACGGCACGCCTCAACGGGGGGCCAGGATCCGCGCGGCTCGACAGTGAGCTGATGACCAGCACGAACACGCGCCGGTATCGGGCGCGGATGACGCCCCCCTCTGCGCCGTCCGAGGCTTCCCCGACCCCGGCCAACGACACGGGACGATAACGAACAATGTCATCGCTATCAACTCGGGACACATTAGATGCTTATTCCGGACAGCTATCCGGACTTGTCGAGATGACCACGCATTGTCAGAAAAGCCGAAATGCGCTGGGCAGATGCGGTTCTCGGTATCGGTGAATTCCGTCGGTGTGATTCCGCCTGCGCGGAGTCCGGAACTCCGCGACCACCCGGTGACCACCCGGGTGCCCGGCAGGGGGTCACCAGGCGCCGAAGACCGCCTCGGTCGCCTCCGCCACGGCCACGCACATGGCCTCCTCCGAGACGCCCTTCACCTCGGCCATGCACCGGATGGTGAGGGGAACGAGGTAGCTCGCGTTCGGCCGGCCGCGGTGCGGTGAGGGGGCGAGGTAGGGCGCGTCGGTCTCCACCAGGATGCGGCCGAGCGGCACCTCGGCGAGGGCCTCGCGCAGCGGTGCGGCGTTCTTGAACGTCACGGTCCCGGCGAAGGAAAGGTAGTAGCCGCGGCGGACGCACTCCCGGGCCATCTCGGCGTCCCCGGAGAAGCAGTGCATCAGCACCCGCTCCGGCGCGCCCTCCTCGGCGAGCACCCGGAGCACGTCGTCGTGGGCGTCCCGGTCGTGGATGGCCAGCGCCTTGCCGTGCTTCTTCGCCAGCGCGATGTGGGCGCGGAAGCCGTCCTCCTGGACCTTCCAGCCCTCCTCGCCGGTACGGAAGTGGTCCAGGCCGGTCTCCCCCACCGCCCGCACCCGCGGGCTGGACCCGGCCAGCCGGTCGATCTCGGCCAGGGCCGCGTCGAGTTCGCCCGCCGCCGCGAGAACCGGCACCTCGTTCGGGTGCAGGGCCACCCCGGCCACCAGGGCGGGGTGCTCCTCGGCGGCCTGGACCGCCCAGCGCGCGCCGGGCAGGTCGCAGCCGATCTGCACGATCCGGGGTACGCCGACCGCCGCCGCCCGGGCCACGGCGTCCTCGACCGGGAGCCACCGGCCGCCGGGGCCGTCGGCGATGTCGAGGTGGCAGTGGGAGTCGGCGACCGGCGCGGCCAGGGGTGGCGGCGGCTCGGGCCGGCTGCGGTCGCGGCGGTCCTCCCCACCGGCCCGCTGCCGGGTCGGGCCGGCGTCGTGCTGTGCACCCGGCCGATGCGTCACGACGCCTCCGGCTCCTCGATCCGGGGGAACAGCGGCGCACCCTTGGTGAGCACCGACCCCTCGGGCAACTGGCCCCAGTTGCCGGCCTCGGTCAGCTGCTGGTCGGCCAACTCACCGATGCTCTGCCCGGCGCCGAGCATCTCCCACAGCGCCGCCGCGCTGCGCGGCATCACCGGGTTGTAGAGGACGGCCACCGCGCGCAACGCCTCGGCGGCGGTGTAGAGGATGGTCGCCAGCCGGGCACGCGCTTCCGGGGAGTCGTCCTTGGCGACCTTCCACGGCGCCTGCTCTGTCAAGTATCCGTTGACAGCGCCGACGAACGCCTCGCCCGCGGCCAGCGCCTCGTGGAAGCGCAGCGACACCGCGGCCTCGTCGGCCACCCGCACCGTCTGCACGAGGCGTTCGGCGATCACCTGCTCGGCGGGTCCGGAGTCGGCGGGGGCGGGCAGGTTGCCGCCGAAGTAGCGGCCCACCATCGCCGCGACCCGGGACGCGAGGTTGCCCAGCCCGTTGGCGAGTTCGGCGGTGTAGACGGCGGTCAGGTGCTCCCAGGAGAAGGAGCCGTCGGAGCCGAACTGGATGGCCCGCAGGAAGTAGTAGCGGAAGGCGTCCGACCCGAACGTGTCGATGATCTGGCTGGGCGCGATCCCCGTCAACTTCGTCTTGCTCATCTTCTCACCGCCCACCAGCAGCCAGCCGTGCGCGAACACCGTCGTCGGCAGCGGAAGGCCCGCGGCCATCAGCATGGCCGGCCAGATGACCGCGTGGAAGCGCAGGATGTCCTTGCCGACCAGGTGGACGTCGGCGGGCCAGACCTGCTTGAAAAGAAGGGGATCCGTGCGATAGCCGGCGGCCGTGACGTAGTTGAGCAGCGCGTCGATCCACACGTAGAGGACGTGCTCGTCGTCCCACGGGACCGGGATGCCCCAGTCGAAGGTGGACCGGGTGATCGACAGGTCCTGCAAGCCCTGCTTGACGAACGCCACGACCTCGTTGCGGGCGCTCTCCGGCTGCACGAACTCCGGGTGCTCCTCGTACAGCTTGAGGAGCTTGTCGGTGTAGGCGGAGAGTTTGAAGAAGTAGTTGGTCTCCGACAGCATCTCCACCGGCCGGCCGTGCACCGGGCACAGCTTCTGGCCGTTCTCGCCGTCGAGCAGTTCGGCCGGGAGCTTGAACTCCTCACAGCTCACGCAGTAGGGGCCCTCGTAGGTGCCCGGGAAGACCTCGCCGGCGTCGTACAGATGCTGCCAGAACTCCCGAACCCGCTCGGTGTGCCGCGTTTCGGTCGTACGGATGAAGTCGTCGTTGCTGGCGTCGATCGTCTCGAGCACGGGCTTCCACGCCGTCTCCACCAGCTGGTCGGCCCACTCGCGGGGCGTCACGCCGTTGGCCTCGGCGCTGCGCATGACCTTCTGGCCGTGCTCGTCGGTGCCGGTGAGGAACCACACCTTCTCGCCGCGCTGGCGGTGCCAGCGGGCCAGGACGTCGGCCGCGACGGTGGTGTAGGCGTGCCCGATGTGCGGCTTGTCGTTGACGTAGTAGATCGGCGTCGTGACGTAGAACGCCTTGCCGTCCTGACGGCTTGCGGAGGCATCGACCATGTCCGCGATCCTAGGGTCTGCCCTCGGGGAACGGCTCAGTGACCGGCGACGGCGGCGGCGTAGACGACCCGCTTCGCCACCCCGGACTCCTGCGCCACCGCCGCGATGGCATCCCTCCTGGAGGCGCCGGCCTCGACCCGCGCGTCGACCATCCGCGCCAGCTCGGCCGGGGGCAGGTCCTGCGCGGCGGCCGCCGGGGCCCCGCCCACCACGACCGTGATCTCCCCGCGTACGCCCTCCTCGGCCCAGGCGGCCAGCTCGGCCAGCCCTCCCCGGCGTACCTCCTCGTAGGTCTTCGTCAGCTCCCGGCACACCGCGGCGGGACGCTCGGCGCCGAACACCTCCGCCATCGTCTGCAGGCTCGCGGCCAGCCGATGCGGCGCCTCGAAGAACACCATCGTCCGCCGCTCGCCGGCGACCTCGCGCAGCCGGGCGGACCGTTCGCCGGCCTTGCGCGGCAGGAACCCCTCGAAGCAGAACCGGTCGACCGGCAGCCCGGACACCGCCAGCGCGGTGAGCACCGCCGACGGCCCGGGCACGGCGGTGACCCGGATGCCCTCCTCCACCGCGGCGGCGACGAGGCGGTAGCCGGGGTCGGAGACCGACGGCATGCCCGCGTCGGTGACCAGCACGACCCGCTGCCCGGCCAGCAGCGCCTCGACGAGCTCGGGGGTACGGCGGGCCTCGTTCCCCTCGAAGTAGGACACCACCCGGCCGGCCGGGTGGACGCCGACGGCCGAGGTGAGCCGGTGCAGGCGCCGGGTGTCCTCCGCGGCGATCACGTCGGCGGCGGTCAGCTCGGCGGCCAGCCGCGGCGGCGCGTCGTCGAGGGAGCCGATGGGGGTGGCGGCGAGGACGAGCACCCCGGCCTCCGCACCGGCCTCGCGGCCCGCTCCCCGGCCAGTCTCGCGGCCTGTCTCACGACCCGCTTCGCGGCCTGCCTCATGGGGGGAATTCGTACGGGCCGACACGTGCCCATCCTCGCACCGCGCCGGTCAGGCCGTTCCCACCTGGTGTCCGTACGATGACCCCGATGACGACGACAGCCTCCGAGCGCGCCGGCGACGGGTCGCCCGGACAGGCCGGCGCCGACGACGCCGCCGACCCCGCCGCCGTGATGGGACGCGACCCGGACGGCAGGCCCATCCCCCCGCTGCGCGGGCGGCTGTGCCCGCCGCTGCCCGACGACGGGTGGCGGGGCTGGATCGTGCCGCTGCTGATCACGGTGTTCGCCGCGGGGCTGCGGCTGTGGAACCTCGGCCGGCCGGCGAAGTTCGTCTTCGACGAGACCTACTACCCCAAGGACGCGTTCAGCCTCCTGCACTTCGGGGTCGAACACCAGTTCGTGGACAAGGCCAACGAGCGCATCCTGGCAGGCGACCTGAACGTGTTCGGCGAGCCCGCGTTCGTCGTCCACCCGCCGGCGGGCAAGTGGCTGATGGCGGCCGGCGAGTGGATGTTCGGCATGACGCCGTTCGGCTGGCGCGTCGCCGTGGCCGTCGTCGGCGCGCTGTCGGTGCTGGTGATGGCCCGGATGGTCCGCCGGCTCACCCGGTCCACGCTGCTCGGCTGCCTCGCGGCGTTCCTGTTCGCCGTCGACGGGCTGCACCTGGTGGAGAGCCGGATCGCGCTGCTCGACATGCCGGCGATGTTCTGGCTGCTGCTCGCGGTGACCGCGCTGCTGATCGACCGCGACTGGGTGCGCACCCGGCTCGCGGACGCGGCCGAGCCGCTCGGCCGGGTCACGCCCGGCACCTGGGGGCCACCGCTGCTGTGGCGGCCGTGGCGGCTGGTGGCCGGGCTGTGCTTCGGGCTGGCCGCCGCCACGAAGTGGAACGCCGCCCTCGCGCTCGCGGCGTTCGGCCTGCTCACCTGGGCGTGGGACGTCGGCGCGCGCCGGGCGGTCGGCGCGGCGTTCGCGCACTGGGCCGGGGTGGCCCGGCTGGCGCTGGACGCGGCGGTCGCCTTCGTCACGATCGCCGGCACCGCGGTGGCCGTCTACGTCGCGTCCTGGGCCGGGTGGTTCGCCTCACCGGACGGCTGGGACCGCACCTGGGCGGCGTCCAACCCGGCGCGCGGACTGGCCGGCCTGGTCCCCGACGCGGTGCGCTCGCTGTGGCACTACCACGCCGAGATCATGTACTTCCACACCCATCTGACGGAGAAGCACCAGTACGCCTCCTCGCCGTTGGGCTGGCTGGTGATCGCCCGGCCGGTGTCGTTCGACTGGGTCGACAACCTGGGGCCCAAGCAGGGCTGCCCGACCGACCGGTGTGTCCAGGAGATTCTCGGCATTGGTACGCCGGTGCTGTGGTGGCTCGCGGTGATCGCCCTGGCCGGCTGCCTGGTCTGGTGGATCCTGGGCCGGGACTGGCGGTTCGGCATCCCCGTGGTCGGCGTCGCCGCGACCTGGCTGCCGTGGTTTCAGTACGCCAACCGGCCGATCTTCTACTTCTACGCGATCATCATCCTGCCGTGGATGGTCGTCGGGCTCACCCTCGTGCTCGGCAAGGTGCTGGGGCCGCGGGACTCCTCGCCGCGGCGCCGGATGTGGGGCGCCGCCGTGCTGGGCGGGGTGACGCTGCTGGTGGTGCTGAACTTCGCGTACGTCTACCCGATCCTCACGGACCAGGTGATCCCGTACGACGCCTGGCTGCGGCGGATGTGGTTCCGCTCCTGGGTCTGATCGTCGGCCCGTCCGTGTAACAAACGTAGGGTCCGAACCTACGGTTGTTACACGGACGACGTGATCTTGGGAGGCGGAAAACCGACTGCGGACGCGGGCGTGCGGGTGACATGATCCCCGCGTTACTGATCGGGGAGGTGCAGTGGCAGACATTTCGAACACGCAGGGCACACCGCGGATCGCGCTGCTGCGCTGGCAGCTCGACGTCGCGTGGTCGCTGCTCGAGGTCCACCTGGGCGACCTCGACAACTCCGCCTACCTGTGGGAGCCGGCTCCCGGAGCGTGGACCGTACGCCGGGAACCGGACGGGCGGTGGACCGCCGACCGGCCGATGACCGACCTCTCCGTCCACCCCGAGCCGGCCCGCACGATCGGCTGGCTGACCTGGCGGCTGGGCTCGTGGTGGGCCGAGACGTCGGAGCGGTGCTTCGGCGCGGAGTTCGGCGACCATCCGCCCTCGGGTGACTGGCCCGGAGACGGCGAGGCGACCCTGGACTGGCTGCGTTCGGTCCGGGACGGCTGGAGCCGGGGCCTGTCCGCACTGGAGGACACCGACCTCGACTCCACCGCGCGGGCGGAGTGGCTGCAGCGGGGCACCCGGCCGTTCGGGTACGTCGCCGCGTGGGTCAACACCGAGGTCACCCGCTTCGCCGCCGAGATCGGCCTGCTGAGGAGCCTGCACCGCGCGGCCACCGACCCGTGGCACCGGCCACGATCGGGTCGCCGCCCCGGGCCGGGCTGGCACCGGCACACCGCCTGAGCCGTACGGGACCTTCGGCTCTGGGGCCTGCCCGGCGGCCGTCGCGACAGTGGGACCAGCCCGCCCTCCTGAAACACGTCCCAGGTCCGGCTGGAGTGAGATGACCGTCCACGTCGGCGACCGCATCGTCCTGGCCCACGAGCCCGATCGGGCGCACCGCCGGCACGGGACAGTACGCGAGGTGCTGGGCACACCCGAGTCACCGGAGTACCGCGTGGTCTGGGACGACGGGCACGAGTCGTTCATCTATCCGGGCCCGGAGGCGATCGTGCTGCCCGCCGGGACCGGGGAGACCGAGGACACCGCAGGCCCCGGGGACACCGCGGATCTCGAGGACGCCGCGCGGGTTCCGCGGGCGAGGAGCGGCAGGGGCGAGAACGCCGTCCCGGTGGGCCGGCACGACCCGGTCGAGCGGATCATGCGTTCTCCCGTACGTACCGTCGACGCCGCGAGCACCCTGCGGTCGGCGGCCGAACTCCTCGCCGAGGCCGACGTCGGCGCGCTGGTCGTGAACCGGAACGGCGTACCGGCGGGCATCCTGTCCGAGCGCGACATCGTCCGCGCCGTCGCTGGCGGCGGCGACCCGGACGAGGTGTGGTCCGCGGACGTGGTCGGTGTGGACGCCGACGACATCGTCTGGGCCCGCCCGAGCGACCCGATCCTGCAGGTCGCCGAACTGATGCGCCGGCACCACGTACGCCATGTTCCGCTGCGGGCGCGGGCGCGGCCGGGCGCTGTCGGCATCGTGTCCGCGCGCGACGTGCTCGACGTGCTCTACGACGACCGCTGAGTTCCTACGCCAACCGCTGGGACGCGTCCAGCCGGCGAAGCTCGGCGATCACCAGGTCGAACACCTCGTCGACCGCCCGGTCGGCGAGCACGCTGGTGGCCTCGCCGTCCCCGGAGCCGTCCTCGAGGCCGGCCTCCACGGAGAAGACCACGACCCGGGGCGGCAGGTGCAGGGACGTGAGCGCTCCCATGACCCCGCCGGGTGCGGTCGTCCCGGGCTCGGGCCGGCCGGGGCCGTGGGTCTCCATGACCGACTGCCGGATCGAACCCGGCGTACCGCCGGCGCGGGTCGACTCGACCATGATCAGCTCGTCCAGGCCGCTGTCCGCACTCAGCAGGCGTACGGGCAGATCGGTGCTGGCCAGGACCTGCACGCCCTCGACGTGCGTCTGCTCCCCGGACGCTCGCTGACCCGGGACCGGCTGCCCCCCGGTCAGCCGGTCTCCGGTCAGCCGCGCCACGATCCGCGGGCCGACGTCCCAGGCACCGGGACCGGCGCCCCCACTCCCCACGACTGCCACGGTCAACATCGGACCCTCCCCCGGCTTCGGGCCGCTGCTGGCGCAGATCTTTCAACGCGGCAAGGGAAACCCCTCTCGCCCGCGGCGCGGCACTGCATCGTTCACCCCCGCTGCCATGCCGCTGCGCCGAAGGGTTTCCCTTGCCACCTCACTTCAGCATCGGGCGGGCGGGCTCAGGAGAGTCGTTGGTCACCGCGCCGAGGGACGTTCGGCTGGCGCGTCCCGGTTTGCCGGAACGAGCCCGCTTGCCCGCCTCGTCACAACCGGAGATCACCAGCTGGTCGCGAGTGGCATTCCCTCGGCGAAGCCGGCCGCGGTCTGCACCCCGACCACCGCCCGGGCGTGGAACTCCTCGATGTCGGCCGCGCCGACGTAGGTGCACGAGCTGCGCACCCCGGCGACGATCCCGTCGAGGACGTTCTCCACGCTCGGCCGCTCCGGGTCGAGGTACATCCGGGAGGTGGAGATTCCCTCGCCGAACAGCCCCTTGCGGGCCTGCTGGAACGGCGTGTCCTCCGCCGTTCGCAACGCGACCGCCCGGGCGGAGGCCATGCCGAAGTTCTCCTTGTAGAGCCGGCCGTCGCTGTCACGGTGTGCGTCACCGGGCGACTCGTACGTTCCGGCGAACCACGAACCCACCATGACGTTGGACGCCCCGGCCGCCAGGGCGAGGGCCACGTCGCGCGGGTGCCGGACGCCGCCGTCGGCCCACACGTGCTTGCCCAGCTCGCGTGCCCGGGCGGCGCACTCCAGCACCGCGGAGAACTGCGGCCGGCCCACCGCGGTCATCATCCGGGTGGTGCACATGGCGCCGGGCCCGACGCCGACCTTCACGATGTCGGCGCCCGCCTCCACCAGGTCGGTCACGCCCTCGGCGGTGGCGACGTTGCCCGCCACGACCGGGACCTGCGGGTCGAGCCGGCGGACGATACGCAGTACCTCGAGGGTGCGTTCCTGGTGCCCGTGCGCGGTGTCGATCACGAGGACGTCCACCCCGGCGGTGAGGAGCGCCTTCGCCTTGGTCTCGACGTCGCCGTTGATGCCGATCGCCGCGGCGACCCGCAGCCTGCCGGCGGCGTCGACGGCCGGGTTGTAGAGGGCTGCCCGCAGGGCGCGTTCGCGGGTGAGGAGCCCCACGATCCGGCCGTCGTCGCCGACCACCGGAGCCAGCCGGTGCCGGCCGTCGTGGAGCTGGTTGAACGCGTCCTCGGCGTGGATGCCGTCGGGCAGGGAGAGCAGCTCACGCGACATCACCGAGGCCAGCTGGGCGAATCGGTCGACACGTTCGAAGTCGGCCTCGGTCACCACCCCGACGGCCCGGCCGTCCTCGACCACGACGACCGCGCCGTGCCCGCGCTTGGGCAGCAGGTTGAGTGCCTCGCCGACGGTGCCGGACGGGGCCATCGTGATCGGGGTGTCGTACACGGTGTGCCGGTCCTTGACCCAGCCGATCACCTCCGACACCACCTCGACGGGGATGTCCTGCGGGATCACCGCCAGGCCGCCGCACCGGGCGATCGTCTCCGCCATCCGCCGTCCGGACACCGCGGTCATGTTCGCCGCGACGATCGGGATGGTCGTCCCGCTGCCGTCTGACGTCGCCAGGTCGACGTCCAGCCGGGAGGAGACGATCGAGCGGTTCGGGACGAGAAAGACGTCGCTGTAGGTGAGGTCCTGCTCGGGGACCCGGTCGTGGAGGAAGCGCACATCCACCTCCTTGGGTGGCGGCTGGGAGTCGCCCGGCGGACGACTCAGGACAGTTGAAGATTACGGCGTTCCAAGGTTCGCGCGGACGCCGCGGCCGGACCGCCCCGACCGTCCGGTTGCCCGGGTGCGCGGCGAAACGGTGTGGTCACGCAGGGCTTTCGCGACGGCTGCCTGCCAGAGGGACGAACGTCGCACAACGGACGTCCGGGCGCGTTGGCCGTGCGTACGAAATCCTCCGCGGGGTCACAGCCTGTTCACAGCAATCGTTGAGGTTCCGCACAGACTTCGCAGTGACGATGCCCGCATGACGCGTACGACCTCGGCTACCCGACCGGACTCCTCCCACTCACCGGCTTCACCGGCACTGCGCCGGGCCGACGGCGGACCCGTCCGGGTGCTGGTCGTCGACGACGAGCCGACCCTCACCGACCTGCTGGCGATGGCGCTGCGCTACGAGGGCTGGGACGTGCGCACCGCCGACGCCGGTCGCGCGGGCGTCCGCGTCGCCCGGGAGTTCCAGCCGGACGCGGTGGTGCTCGACGTGATGCTCCCCGACCTGGACGGCCTGGAGGTGCTGCACCGGATGCGGGGCGAGGACCCGCGGGTGCCCGTACTCTTCCTCACCGCCAAGGACGCGGTCGAGGACCGGATCGCCGGGCTGACCGCCGGCGGCGACGACTACGTGACCAAGCCGTTCAGCCTGGAGGAGGTCGTGGCCCGGCTCCGCGGTTTGATGCGGCGTACGGTCACCACGACGACCCGTGAGGACGCGCTGCTGGTCGTCGGCGATCTCACTCTCGATGAGGACAGCCACGAGGTACGCCGGAGCGGTGATCTGGTCAGCCTCACCGCCACGGAGTTCGAGTTGCTGCGCTATCTCATGCGCAACCCGCGGCGGGTGCTGAGCAAGGCGCAGATCCTGGACCGGGTGTGGAGCTACGACTTCGGCGGCCAGGCCAACGTCGTGGAGCTCTACATCTCCTACCTGCGCAAGAAGATCGATGCCGGACGGGCGCCGATGATCCACACCATGCGGGGCGCGGGCTACGTGCTCAAGCAGGCTTACGGATCCGCGCCGTGAGGATGCCGGAAGCACCGCCAGGGGTCCTGCCGTGGTTGCTGCCGTGAGCGGTGTCAAGCGGGCGTTGACGCCGAACGGGTGGACGCTGCGGACGCGGCTGGTGGCGGCATTGACTGCGGTGTCGTTGCTGGTGTGCGCGGTGGTGGCGACGGTCACGCTGCTGGCGCTGCACACCTCGCTCACCGGTCAGCTCGACGACCAGCTCGCCGCCGCGGCCAGTCGCACCGCGACCGCGGAGCGCCCTCCGGGTGACGCCCCGCACCGGCCGTCCGATCTCCCCGCGGGACTGAGGTTCCTCGGCGCGCCCGGCATGGGCGTGGGCACTCTCGGCGCCCGGCTGGTCGACGGGACGGTCACCGACGCCGGCGTCCTGGACTCCTCCGGTGACCTGCTCCAACCCTCCTTCGCCGCGCGTTCGGCTCTCACCCGGCTCCCGGCCGACGGGCAGCCGCACACCCTCGACCTCGCCGGAGTCGGCAGTTACCGGCTGATCGCGGCCCGGACGCCGGACGGCGACGTCCTCGTCACCGGCCTCTCCCTGGAACCGGTGAACCGCACCGTCGTGCAGGTGGCCGGCGTCGTCGCCGGGGTCGCCGCCCTGGGCCTGCTGGCGGCGTTCCTCGCCGGCGCCACGATCGTGCGGCGCAGCCTGCGGCCGCTGAACCGCGTCGCCGCGACCGCCACCCGGGTCGCCCAACTCCCCCTGCACCAAGGCGAGGTCGCGCTGTCCGAACGGGTGCCCGCGATCGACACCGATCCGCGTACGGAGGTCGGCCGGGTCGGCGCCGCCCTCAACCAGCTGCTCGGCCACGTCGCGGACGCGCTCGTCGCCCGGCACCGGAGCGAGACCCGGGTCCGGCAGTTCGTCGCCGACGCCAGTCACGAGCTGCGGACACCGCTCGCGGCGATCCGCGGGTACGCCGAGGTGACCCGGCGCGGCCACGAGCAGGTGCCCGGCGACGTGGCGTACGCGATCGGCCGGGTGGAGTCCGAGGCCGCCCGGATGACCACCCTGGTGGACGACCTGTTGCTGCTGGCGCGGCTGGACGCCGGACGGCCGTTGGCTCAGGACGAGGTGGACCTGTCCTGCCTGCTCGTGGACGCGGTCAACGACGCCCGGGTGGCCGGCCCGGACCACCGGTGGGAGCTGCGCCTGCCTGCCGAGGCGGTGGTCGTCACCGGAGACCAGCACCGGCTGCACCAGGTGCTGGCCAACCTGCTCACCAACGCCCGTACGCACACCCCGCCCGGCACCCGGGTCACCGTCAGCCTGGCGAGGACGGGAAGGCGGGTGCGGATCGGTGTGTGCGACGAGGGTCCGGGCATCCCGGCGGAGCTTCTCCCGGTCGTCTTCGAACGCTTCGCCCGCGGCGACACGTCCCGGTCCCGGGCGGCCGGCAGCACCGGCCTCGGGCTCGCGATCGTGTCCGCGGTCACCGAGGCGCACCACGGGCAAGTACGGGTTGACAGCGCGCCCGGTCGTACGGAGTTCACGCTGGAGCTGCCCGTACGGCAGCCACGACCACTGGAACCGCACAGCCCACTCACAGCCGTCCGGTAGCTCTCGCACAGCCCGCCCGAAGACGCTTGCGGGCATGACGACGACACTTCTGCGCCGGCCCGGCGACCCGCGCTGGGTACGCCCGGCACTGCTCGCTCTGCTCGTGGCCACCGGCGTGCTCTACCTGTGGGGGCTCGGCGCCTCCGGCTGGGCCAACAGCTTCTACTCGGCGGCGGTCCAGGCGGGATCGGTGAGCTGGAAGGCGTTCTTCTTCGGGTCCTCCGACGCCGCGAACTCCATCACGGTGGACAAGCCGCCCGCCTCCCTGTGGCTGATGGCATTGTCGGTAAGGGCTTTCGGTCTCAGTTCGTGGAGCATCCTGGTGCCGCAGGCGCTGGCCGGGGTGGCCTCGGTGGGCGTCCTCTACGCGACCGTACGCCGGTGGTTCTCCCCTGCCGCCGGCCTGCTGGCCGGTCTGGTGCTGGCGACCACACCCGTTGCCACGTTGATGTTCCGGTTCAACAACCCGGACGCGCTGCTGGTCCTGTTGCTGGTGTTGGCGGCCTACGCCACGGTGCGGGCGACCGAGCGCGCGAGCACGAAGTGGCTGATGCTCGCCGGCGTGCTGATCGGGTTCGGCTTCCTGACGAAGATGCTGCAGGCACTGCTCGTCCTGCCCGCACTCGCGCTGGTCTTCCTGCTCGCCGCGCCCACCGGGCTGTGGCGGCGGATCGGTCAGCTTCTGCTCGCCGGGCTGGCCATGGTGGTGGGCGCAGGCTGGTGGATCGCGATCGTCGAACTCGTACCGGAGAAGTACCGACCCTACGTCGGCGGCTCGCAGACCGACAGCGTCCTCGAACTGACGTTGGGCTACAACGGCCTGGGCCGGTTGACCGGGAACGAGACGGGCAGTGTCGGCCCGGGCGCGCAGCAGGGTGGGTTCGGCGGTGGCGGCGGGCCGGGTGCCGCCTTCGGTGGGCAGACCGGCCTGGGCAGGCTGTTCAACGCGGAGATGGGCGGGCAGATCTCCTGGCTGCTCCCGGCCGCACTGGCGTTCCTCCTCGTCGGGCTGTGGCTGACCCGGCGTGCTCCGCGGACCGACCGAACCCGCGCCGCCCTGCTGCTGTGGGGCGGCTGGCTGGTGGTCACCGCGCTGGTGTTCAGCTTCATGGCGGGCATCATCCACGCGTACTACACCGTCGCGCTGGCACCCGCGATCGGCGCGCTGGTGGGCATCGGCGCGGTCGGCCTGTGGCGGCTTCGTGACCGGCTCCCGGCGCGGGTCGTACTGGCCGTCGTGGTGGGTGGCACCGCCCTCTGGTCCTACGTCCTGCTGGGCCGCACACCGGAGTGGAATCCATGGCTGCGCCCGGCCATCCTGGTCGCCGGCGGGGTGGCGGCACTGGGACTTCTCTTCGGCGCGCGGCGGCGCGCGGTGGCGCGGGCCGGCGCCGTGGTGGCACTGGTGACGATGCTCGCCGGTCCGCTGAGCTACTCCGTGGCCACCGCGTCCACCACTCAGGGCGGGTCCATCCCGTCGGCCGGCCCGGCCGGTCAGGGCGGGCCCGGTGGGATGGGCGGGCCCGGTGGGATGGGTGTCAGACCCGGCGGCATGGGCGGTCCAACAGGTATGCGTGGTGACGGAAACGGCAACGCTGCAAGGGGTTTTCCGGCCGGGCCACCACCCGGCGGCCGAGCAGGCAGCGGCAGGGCGGGCGGCATGGGCGCACTGCTGAACGGCAGTACGCCCAGCGCGAAGCTCACCGCGATGCTCGAGCAGGACGCCAGCTCCTACACCTGGGTCGCCGCGACGGTGGGGTCCAACAGCGCGTCCGGCTACCAGCTCGCCACCGGTGAGCCGGTGATGCCGATCGGCGGGTTCAACGGCAGCGATCCGGCCCCCACGCTCGCGCAGTTCAAGGCCTACGTAGCCGCCGGCAAGGTGCACTACTTCATCGCCGGCGGCATGGAGGCGCTGGGTTCGGTCAAGGACACCTCGCAGAACTCCCGGGCCGCAGGTCCGGGCGGACCCCCCGGGATGCGCGGCGGCACGAACTCGACCTCGGCCGGGATCGCCGCCTGGGTCGCGGCCACCTTCCCGTCCACGACCGTCGACGGAGTGCAGGTCTACGACCTCACCGCGACGAACGCCGCAAGCGTCGACGGAAGCACCAGCGGGAGTACCGCAAGCAGCAGTTGACACCGGACCACCGACGTCCGCGGCGGACCCCGTCGCGGCCCGCCTTCACCTTACGTCCTCGCGACCGGCGCGCCCTGCCGGTCGCGAGGACGTGCGCGTCTGCCAGGGCGCGTGGGGCTCCGGCACGTCACAGCCGTCCCACAGTTTCACCACACATCGCTCATAGCCGCCGCGTCAACTCTGGCTTGCATGACGACCGCGACCACGCCCATGACCACACCCACGACCTCGACCACCTCCGTGCACGCCGTACGCCACGACCACCGGCCCGATCCCGGCAGACCCGTTGTGGACGTGGTGATTCCGGTCCACAACGAGGAGGCCGACCTTCCTCGGTGCGTACGCCGGCTCCGCGATCACCTAAGCACCTACGTGCCGTACCCGTGCCGCATCACCATCGCCGACAACGCCAGCACCGACGCCACCTGGGCGATCGCCACCGAACTCGCGGCGGAGTACCCCGAGGTGGAGGCCGTTCACCTGGACCTGAAGGGGCGCGGCCGCGCGTTGCGTACGGTGTGGACGGACTCACCGGCACCCGTCCTCGCCTACATGGACGTGGACCTGTCCACCGACCTGGCTGCCCTGCTTCCGCTGGTGGCACCGATCCTGTCCGGGCATTCCGACCTCGCCATCGGCACCAGGCTCACCCGGCAGTCACGCGTCCTGCGCGGGCCCAGGCGCGAGCTCGTCTCCCGCTGCTACAACCTCCTGCTGCGCGGGACGCTGGTCGCCAGGTTCTCCGACGCGCAGTGCGGGTTCAAGGCGATCCGCGGAGACGTCGCCCGCCGGCTGCTGCCCCTCGTCGAGGACAGCGGGTGGTTCTTCGACACCGAACTCCTGGTCCTCGCCGAACGCGCCGGGCTGCGCATCCACGAGGTTCCGGTGGACTGGACCGACGACCCCGACAGCCGGGTGGACATCGTGGCCACCGCCCTGGAGGATCTGCGCGGCATCGTCCGCCTCGGTCGGGCGTTCACCACCGGCCGGCTGCCGCTGGCCCGGGTACGCGCGGAGTTCGGGCGCGGCCGTCCCGAACCACTCGCCGCTGGGGTGCCCGCCGGCCTGTCCCGGCAGTTGCTGCGCTTCGGTGCCGTCGGAGTCCTGAGCACGCTCGCCTACCTCGGGCTGTTCGTCACGCTTCGCCCCGGTGTCGGCGCCCAGGCGGCCAACCTTCTCGCGCTGCTGGTCACCGCGGTCGCCAACACGGCCGCGAACCGCCGGCTCACCTTCGGCGTGCGCGGCCGGGAGGCGGCCGGTCGCCACCAGGCGCAGGGCCTGCTGGTGTTCGGCCTGGGGCTGGCGCTCACCAGCGGCTCGCTCGCGCTGCTGCACGCGGGCGTGGCCGCACCCGGTCGCGGGGTCGAACTGGCCGTCGTGGTGGCCGCCAACCTCGCCGCGACCCTGCTGCGGTTCCTGTTGCTGCGCCGCTGGGTGTTCCGGGCCGCGTGACCACGAGGGCCAACGATGCGAAGGTAGGACGCGACGCCCAGGCCAGGGCCGGAAGCGACCAGCGAAGGTGGAGCCCATGATCCCCGATTCCACGCCGGAAACCAGCCACGGGCAGCGCTCCCCGTCGGCGGTGCGCACCGCCGAACACCCCTGGATCCATGCCGACCGCGCGGTGACGTTCTCCGTCTCGGCCCCGACCGCGCACACGGTCGAGCTGCAACCGGGCGGCCACGAGAGCGGGCTGGCCGCCGGGAGGACGCTGCCGTTCACCCGCGGCGAGAACGGCACCTGGACGCTGACAACCCCGCCGGTCAGGCCCGGCTTCTACTACTACTGGCTGCTCGTGGACGGGGTACCCACCAACGACCCGAACACCGAGACGTTCTTCGGCTACGGCCGGCCCACCAGCGGCCTGGAGGTCCCCGACCCGGACACCGACTTCCACGACCTGCTGGACGTGCCGCACGGCGAGGTCCGGACGCGGTGGTTCCGCGCGGCGACCACCGGCACGTGGCGGCGTTGCCTGGTCTACACGCCTCCGGGGTACGACGACGACCCGGGCAGGCGCTACCCCGTGCTCTACCTGCAGCACGGGGCGGGTGAGGACGAGCGCGGCTGGACCACCCAGGGCCGGGCCAACTTCATCCTGGACAACCTGATCGACCGCGGTGAGGCCGAGCCGATGATCGTGGTGATGAACAACGGCTACACGTTGGAGCCGGGCGCGGTCCCGGCCGAGCCGGGGTCCATACCGGAACTGTCCGAACGCCTGCTCACGGTGTTCGGCGACCTGCTCCTACGTGACGTCGTACCCATGATCGACGCCACCTACCGCACCGTCCCCGACCGGCGTTCGCGCGCCCTGGCCGGGCTGTCCATGGGCGGTGCGCAGGCGCTGTCGGTCGGGCTGACCAATCCGGACACCTTCGCGAGCGTCGTGGGGCTCAGCGCCGCGGTGTTCGAACCGCTCGACCCGGAGACGGCGTTCGGTGGCGTGCTGGCCGACGCGGACGCGTTCAACGCGCGGACCAGGCTGCTGTGGCTGTCCGCAGGCACCGGCGAGCAGTGGTTCGACGAGGTGCTCACCTCGATGGAATCGGTGCTGAGCAAGCAGGGCATCCACCACCGCACGTATCGTTCGCCGGGCACCGCGCACGAGTGGCAGACCTGGCGGGCCAGCCTGTACAACGTGGCCCCGCTGCTGTTCCGCGACTGACGTACGTACGCACTGCTCAGTCGTCGCCGGACCGGTCGCCGGGCTGGTCGTCGGCATCGTCGCCGGTCCCGATGACGATCCCGAGCGCACCGGCCAGGGCGTAGCTCAACGCCACCAGGTCGTCGGGGTCGATCACGGCGCCGCGCAGGCTTTCCACGCCGCGTACGCCGGCGAGCACGCAGTTGCGGAGCCGGGCGCCGGTCAGGTCGGCGTGCGCGAACTGCGCGCCGGACAGGTCGCAGTCGTCGAAGCGCGCGTTGCGCAGGTCGGCGTTGGTGAAGTCGGCCTGGGTCAGGCGGCAGCCGGTGAACCGCACCGCGGTCAGGGTGCTGAACCGGAACGCGGACAGGTCCAGCCGGCACTGGTCGAAGACGACGTCCCGGATGGTGCCGTCGGTCCAGTGCAGGCCGGTGGTACGCAGACCACGCAGCTCGCACCGGATCAGCGAGGAACTCGTCGTGGTGAGGTTGGCGAGGTCGCAGCGCTCGAACCGGCAGTCGGCGAACGTCGACTTCGCCAGGACGCCACCGCGCAGCTCGACGCCCTCGAAGAGACACTCCTCGACGTCGCAGGAGGTGACGTCGCGTTCGGCGAGGTCGAGGTCGGAGTAGGCGAGCCGGCGCAGGTGACCCTCGTCGGCCAGGTCGTCGCGCGGGAGCACCGCGGCGGTCAGGGTCTTCGGCAGCCGGGGCCGGGCCGGCAGGCGGCGGGCGGGGCGCCCGGATCGTGCGGGTGGCGGCATGCGCCGACCCTACGATCCACCACCCCCGGCGCCCGCCGGCACCATCGTCCGTACCCCCCGATGGCCGGGAAGCGACTGCCCGCCGTCACCTGCGGCGGTAGCGCTCTTCCCGCTCCTGTTCACTCTCGGCGCCGCCCCCACCGCTGCCCAGACTGAACCAGTTGCCCCACGCCGGACGCGTGGTGCGCATGTCGGAGTCGACGCGGGGCTGGACGGCACCGCGATCGTTGTCCCAGACGACATCGCTCTGCTTCCGGTGCTGGCGGATGTTGAGGATGCCCAACACCACCAGGGCCACTATTACCCCCGCGACTGCCCAGAGAAAGGTCATGTGGTCGAGCATGAGTCCCGACGATCATCGTGCCTATAGGCGAAACTACTCAACCTGGGCGGGCTCCGGAGATCAGCATCCGCCGTCGCCGCCACCTCCGCCTCCATCACCCCCGCCGCAGTCGCCGCCGCCCCATCCACCGCCGCCGTCTCCGCCGAAGAAGCCGCCCCCGCCGTCAGCGCCGAAGGCACGACCACTGCCACCACTGGCGCTACTCCGCCCCCCGTCCCAGGGAATGGAGTGGGTGAAGGGCAGGGTCGGCCCCTGGTCCTTGGTTCCTTTCATCTGGCGCTTGCGGTCCGAGCGACCGTCAAGGAAATGCACGAGGAGCAGCAGGAGAATCATTCCGATGATCCACGTGCCCACGACGTACCCCATGGCACCGAGGATGATCCCGGGCGACGGCCGTGTCCACAAGGCTGGGCGACCAGGTCAGCATCCGCCCCCTCCGCCGTCGCCTCCCCCGCCACCGCAGTCACCACCACCGCCTCCGCCATCGCCGCCGCCTCCGTAGCCCCCGCCGTAGAACCCGACAGCACCGGCGTCCCCACCTCCGTGCCACGACGACGAGCCGCGCGGCGCCGAGCGGGTGAGGGCCCGGCTCGTGCCGCGCTCGTACTTCTGTTTCGGCCCGACGTGCTTCCGGAACGACCGGGGCTTGCCGAGGCGTCTGCCGACCAGGACCACCAGGATCACCACCACGTCCCGGTGCCGAGGAGATAGAGGTTCATGGCACCGAGACTGAGCGCGGGTGCCGCCGTTGTCCATAGGCGAGAAGGGCCGAACCGCGCGTTCCCAGCCGCTGGCCACCGCCTTGTCGTTGTCGGCGGCTGCTGGGAGGCTGCGTCCGTCGCATACCTCCGGCCACGGGCAGGGATCAATGGAGAGCATCACCAAGAACCGCCAGTCGCCGCGGACGCTGAAGGCGATGGTCGCGCGCGCCTACGGTCCGGACCAGGTTCCGGCGGACGGCGACGACTGGGTGAGCGAGCTGGGGCACGGGTGGTTCAACGTCGCGTACCGGATCCGGCTGCGTGACGGCACGGCCGTCGTCGTCAAGATCGCGCCACCGGCCGGTGTCGAGGTGATGACGTACGAACGCGGCGCGATGGGCATCGAGCTGGCCGCACTGCGCCTCATCCGGGAGCGGACCACCGTGCCGGTGCCGACGGTCGACTTCGCCGACAGCAGTCACGAGCTGTGCGATGCCGACTACTTCTTCATGCCGTACGTCGACGCCGACAACCTCGGTATCGTCAAGGACGAGTTGACACCCGCCGTTCTGGATTCATACCAGGAGGCTCTCGGCGCGGCCAACCGCGAGCTCAACTCCATCCGTGGCACGGGATTCGGCCCGCTCGCCGGTCCCTTCGACCAGAGCTGGCGCGCGGTGTTCACCCGCATGGTCGAGGACGTGCTGCGTGACGGTGAACGCCGTCAGGTCGACATCGGCTGGGACTACGACGTCGTACGCGAGGTGTTCGACGCCCACGCCGGGACACTCGACGAGGTGGTCCAGCCCAGGTACGTCGAGTGGGACCTGTGGGACAGCAACGTCCTGGTCCGCGACGGGAAGATCGTGAGCATCATCGACCACGAGCGCGCGTTCTACGGCGATCCGCTGATCGAGGCCGGTTTCGTGCCCACCCAACTCGCGGCGTTCGGCGACGCGGCCGCGTTCATGCGCGGTTACGGACAACGCGAACTCACCGAGACCGAGCAGGTGCGCCGGCGGCTGTACTGCCTGCACCTGGTGCTCATCATGGTGATCGAGACCGTCTACCGCGGGCACACCGACAGCAGTCAGTACGACTGGGCGCGGGTTCAGGTGGCCGACCTCATGACGCGGTTCGGCCGCCGGCCCCGATGAGCGGTTCGGTGAGTGCGTGGTGAGCAGCGCATGGTGAGTGCGCCCCCGGGCAGGCGTTCGCCGATCGACCACGCGACGGCGCTGGGCACCGCGCCGGTCGGCCGGCTGCTGTGGCACACGTGCTCGCAGACCACGCTGTCCGTGGGCGTCTACGGGATCTACGCGCTGACCAACGCGTGGTTCGTCGCACGCGGGGTGGGCCCCCTCGCGATGGCCGCAGTTAACCTGGCAACGCCCGTGTTGCTGATCCTCGGCGCGGTGTCGACGACGGTCGGGGTCGGTGGCGCCTCGCTGGTGTCACGCAGCCTCGGGGCGAACGACCCACGGTCTGCCGCCCGGGCCGCCGGCAACGCGTTCGTGGTGTTCTGGGCGACAGCCGTCCTGGTGACCGTAGTGGGCCTGCTCGCGCTGGACCCCCTGCTGACGTTGCTCGGCGCCGTCGGGAGCACCCGCGAGCCGGCGGCCGAGTACGCGATCGTCCTCCTCGCCGGAGCGATCTTCTCCACCGGATTCTCCAGCCTGGTAAGGGCCGAGGGGCGCATGCGGTTCTCGACCATGCTGTGGCTCGTTCCGGTCCTGGTGCAGATCACGCTCGATCCCCTGCTGATCTTCGGGTTCCACCTCGGCGTGCGCGGCGCGGCGATCGGCACCGTCGGCGGGCAGGCGGTCTCCGCGGCGATGAGCCTGTGGTTCTTCTTCGGCCAGCGGCACCGGCCGTACCGGATCGGCCTGGCCGACCTCCGCCCCCATCCACCGACGATCCGCGCCCTGCTCGGAGTCGGCGCTCCGTCGTTCCTCGCCGGTTTCGGAGCCACCCTGCTGGCGGTGCTGGTCAACACGACGCTCTCGCGTGTCGGCGGCGCGACGGCGCTGGCCGCGTTCGCCGTGTGCGCACGGATCCAGACGTTCGCGATGATGCCCCAACTCGGCATCAGCCAGGGCCTGCAACCCGTGGTCGGCTACAACGCCGGGAGCGGGTTGTACGACAGGGTGCTGCGCGCACGAACCCTGTCCCTGCGCGCCACCGTCGGCTACGGCGTACTCGTCCTCGTCGCGGTCGTCGGGTTCGCCGGCCCGCTCGTGGCGGCCTTCGTCGACGACCCCGAGGTCGCGTCGACGACCCGGAACGCCCTGCGCATCATCGCGCTCGGGTTCGCCGTCGCGGGGGTCGCACCGCTGGTGTCGGCGTACTTCCAGTCGCTGGGGCGAGCGCGCCCGTCGTACCTCATCTCGGTCGGTACGATCCTTGTGATCAAGGTCCCGCTCGTGGTCGCGTTCAGCCACACGGGTTCGTCCGGGGTGTGGGTCAGCCTGGCCATGGGTGAGGTGGTGTCCGCGCTGGCGGCGCTGGTCGTCCTGCGCCGGGTCCGGCTCGGCGACTGACAGCCTGCCGTGGGTACGCTCGCCGGATGGCTGAGGCAATGTCTGGTGGCCGCTTCGCGAAGCCGGTTCGCCGGGGAGACACGGTCGAACGTGACCTTCGGCACCGAAACCCCAACGTGCACGCGCTCCTGCGGCATTTCGAGAACGTCGGATTCGAACTCGCGCCACGGTTCCTCGGCGTCAGTGCCGACGGAAGCCGGGAGGTGCTGAGCTTCGTCGAGGGCGAGACCGGCTACCCCCCGCTTCCGGCCGCGCAGCGATCGGACGAGGCGCTGGTGGAGGTCGCCCGCGCGATTCGCGCCATGCACGACGCCACCCAGGGCTTCGAACCGGTGGACCCGGCCGCCTGGCACCATCAGGACGTCGCGATGCCGACCCGGATCGACTGCATCGGCCACCACGACCTGGCCCCGTGGAACATCGTCTTCGACGGAAGCCGGGTCGTCGGCATCATCGACTGGGACAGCGTCGGCCCTTCCAACCGGGTGTGGGATCTGGCGTACGCGGCACACCAGTTCGTGCCGTTCCACCCGCCCGCGGGGCTGAAGGCGTTCGGCTGGGACACCGAGCCGGACCGAGCCGCCCGGCTGAGGATGTTCGCCGAGGCGTACGGCAGCGGGGTGACGCCGGAGGAGATCGTCGACCTCGCCGCCCTGCGACTGCTCTCGATCGGCGCCCACATCGCAGGGCAGGTACGCGCCGGGGACCCGAGCTTCGAGGTGCATCGCGAGGAGGATCACGCGCAGGGCTACCGGATCGCGGCGGAGTTCGTACTGGCCCACCGGGCGGCTCTGCTCACCTGACGGCGACTACCGGATCGGTGCCCGGCGCAGCACGAGCCCTTCCCACGCTCGCAGAACGATCTGTCCTCCGCCGGTGGCCGGCGATGCCGGGTAGTTGCCGATGACCAGTGCCGCCTGGTCCCAGTCGGGGCCGACCGGCACGGTCTGCTCGGTGCCGGAGAAGTTGCCCAGCACGAGCAACTGCTCATCGCCCCACGTACGGGTGAACGCGTAGATGTGCGGGTCGTCGGGCAGCAGCAGGTGGAAGTCGCCACGCTGGACCACCGGATCCTCGTGGCGCAGGGCGATCAGCCGTCGGTAGAGATGGAAGACCGAGTCGGGGTCGGCCACCTCGGCGGCGGCGTTGATGGTGTCGTGGTGGGGATTCACGTCGATCCACGGCTGCCCGGTCGTGAACCCCGCCTGCGGTGTGGCGTCCCACTGCATCGGGGTTCTCGCGTTGTCGCGGCTGCCCGCGGCCAGCCAGCTCAGCAGTTCCTCGTCGTTGAGCTGACCGCGCTGCCGCTCCGACGCGGCGAACCGGAGCGACTCGATGTCGCGGTACTCGTCGAGGGAGGTGAAGTAGGCGTTGGTCATCCCGAGCTCTTCGCCCTGGTAGACGTACGGAGTGCCGCGGTGCAGGTGCAGCACGATCGCGAGCATCATGGCCGACTCGCGACGGTAGGCGCCGTCGTCACCGTAACGGGAGACGACCCGGGGCTGGTCGTGGTTGTTCCAGTACAACGCGTTCCACCCGGCCTGCTCCAGCCCGGTCTGCCACCGGCCGAGTGTCGCCTTCAGGTCGCGCAGGTCGAGGGGAACGACGTCGAACCGCCCGGCCGGGCCGTGGTCCAGGGACACGTGCTCGAACGTGAACACCATGTCCAGTTCGTGGCGCGCCGGGTCGGTGAGGAGCTTGCCGTCCTCGACGGTCGCGCCCGGGGTCTCCCCAACCAGGAGCAGCCCGTCGCGGCGGCCCTCGTACACCTCGCGGTGAATCTCCTGCAGGAACTCGTGCAGCCGCGGTCCGTTGACCGTCGCCGCGAACGCGCTTCCGTACAACCCGTCCTCCGCGGGCACGTCCGGCAGGGACCCGTCGGGGCGGACATGCTTGGAGATGAGGTTGATGACGTCCATCCGGAACCCGTCGATCCGGCGGTCCAGCCACCACCGCATCATCGCGTACACGGCCTGACGGACCTCGGGGTTCTCCCAGTTCAGGTCGGGCTGCTTGCGGCTGAACAGGTGCAGGTAGTACTCGCCGGTGGTCTCGTCGTACTCCCAGGCCGGGCCGGAGAACACCGAGCCCCAGTTCGTCGGCTCCGCCCCAGGGGTGCCCGGCTCCATGCCCTCCCGGGCCGGCCGCCACCAGTACCAGTCCCGCTTCGGGTTGTCGACCGACGACCGGGACTCGGCGAACCAGGGATGCTCGTCGCTGGTGTGGTTGACCACGAGGTCCATGACCAGCTTGATGCCGCGCTCGTGCAGGGCCTCGATGAGCTCGTCGACATCCTCGAGAGTGCCGAAGGTGGGGTCGATGTCCTGGTAGTCGCTGATGTCGTAGCCGTTGTCGTCCTGCGGGCTGCGGTAGATGGGCGACAGCCACACCACGTCCACGCCCAGCTCCGCCAGGTAGTCGACCCGCTGGAGGATGCCGCGGACGTCGCCGATGCCGTCCCCGTTCGAGTCCTGGAACGATCGCGGATAAACCTGGTAGACGACGGCGCTCTTCCACCAGACGTCACTGGCCTCGGGCGTGTCAACGTGCGATTGCTCTGCGCTGTCGCTGATCATCAGGCTCTTCCCTTCGAGGGGCATCCACTCACGTGCCGGATGGGACGAGGGCGCGCGAACCGGCCATGCCGCAGGGCAGACCCTAATGGGGATACCGAACGATCGCCAGACGGTCCAGCGAGGCCCACTGTTGCCCGCAGTCGCTCCTGGATCACCTGCTGCATAGTGACGCGCTATCGCTATAGATCGCAGTAGTGCGATATGCCGAGGGGTGCGTCTATGGTGGCTCGATGACGTCGGTCAAGCAGGTCCAGGTCACCTTTGACTGTGCACAACCCGAACGTGTCGCCCGCTTCTGGTGCGAGGTGCTGGGGTACGTCGTACCGCAGCCTCCGGACGGGTTCGCCACGTGGGACGACTTCGATCGCTCGCTGCCGCCTGAGCACCAGGGTTCGGCGTTCGCATGCGTCGATCCCTCAGGTGTGGGCCCGCGGTTGTACTTCCAGCGCGTTCCCGAGGGCAAGGTCGTCAAGAACCGGTTGCATCTGGACGTACGGGTGGGCACCGGGCTCGTCGGCGAGGAGCGCCTGGCCGCGCTGGAGTCCGAATGCACGCGGCTCGTCGCACTCGGCGCCGTACGCCAACGGCTCCTGCCGGCCGATGACCACAACGAGTCGTGCATCGTGATGCAGGACGTCGAGGGCAACGAGTTCTGCCTCGACTGAGCGGCCGCGACGTCAGGAGACCTTCGAGACGATCTCCACGAGGTTGCCGTCCGGATCGCGCAACAGCGCGTTGCGGTTGCTGTTGCCGGCATCGTGGGGTGCCTGGACCGCGGGCACTCCCGCAGCGACCAGCTTCTCGAACGCCTCGTCGACGTCCCGGGTCCAGACCACCAGAACCATCGCCGGTCTCCCCGGTTCGGCGTTCACCCCGTGAACTCTCCTGGCCGCCTCGACCGTGCCGAGCCCGATGGTGAACCCGCCGAGCCGCAGCTCGACGTGCTCCGGAACACCTTCGGTGGGTGTTCGGAAGGTCTCCTCGAACCCGAGCAGATTCCGGTAGAAGCCGACAGCCGCCTCGATGTCGGCGGTGTAGAGATTCACCAGCGCGGCCTCGAACATGCGTGCACACTATCGGCAGGTAGCGTTGGCCGTCGTGACCACCGAATGGACCGCTCCTCCGATCGAGCGCGCTGACCCGGATCACATCGCCGCCGAGCGCAGGGCACTCGAGCAGTGGCTGGACTACCACCGGGACACCCTGCTGATGAAGTGCGCTGGGCTGACCCCCGAGCAACTGAAGCTGCGTGGGGTTCCGTCGTCGAACCTCTCGCTGCTGGGTCTGGTCCGGCATCTGGCCGACGTCGAACGCGGGTGGTTCCGCCAGTGCGCCGCGAACCAGGACGTGCCCGACCTGTACTGGACCGAGGCCGACGGGTGCGCCGACTTCAACAACGTCGAGTCGGCGGACGCCGAGGCAGACCTGGACATCTACCGGCGCGAGATCGTCGCCGCACGCGAGGCGGTGGCCGGCAAGGGCCTCGACGACGTCGTGCCATACCGGTGGGGCGGTCCCGACCGCGACCTCCGGTGGATCTACCTGCACATGATCGAGGAGTACGCCCGCCACAACGGCCACGCGGACCTGATCCGCGAAGCCATCGACGGTACGACCGGCGACTAGCGTCCGCGCCTACGGACTGCCCGGAGACGAACACACGAAGGCCCTGCCGGGTGATCCCGACAGGGCCTTTCGAGATGTGGTGGAGCTGAGGGGATTTGAACCCCTGACCCCCTCGATGCGAACGAGGTGCGCTACCGGACTGCGCTACAGCCCCATCCCGTGCCACGTCCCCCGCTGTGTGCGTAGCGGGCGGCGAACGACCAAGACGATAGCACGCGCACTCACCCAGAACGCCACCGCATCCGCCGCCCCGGCGGGGACACATCGACCGGTCACCGGCTCAGTCGCCCACTGCCCGCCAGTCGGTGTCGCCGCTCTTCTGTTCGCCGTTGGCGGACCCCCGCTCCGCGCCGGAACGATCATCGGCACCGGACTCGTCGAGCAGCATCTTGGGCGCGTCCCCCGGCCGGGTCAGCAGGCCGTCGGCCGACGTTCCGCCTGCGGCCCAGACGCCCGACTGGGCGAGATCGACGGTACGGACGGTCCGCGGCGCCTTGGCCTTGGTGACGTACGTCGGCAACGGCACCCGCACCGGGTCCCACAGCTCACCGGACGGCACCGACGGTCCCAGGGACACCCGGTCCGACGCGACCGGCGGCGCTGTCTCGGCGGCGGGAGCCGACGGGACGGAAGGTGTGGAAGGCGTGGAGAACGCTGAGGGTACGGGCGGCTCGTAGGCGGCCACGGTGATCGTGGGCGTCTCGACCGGGACGTCCCGGATCCGGTCCTCACCGACGTTGCGGGTGACAGCAGGCGCGGCGTGACGCGACACGGTCCGCGGCGACGGCATCTCGCGACGGTCGTCGGCCCGCTGCCGGTCGTCGGGCACCCGACGGGCCGACGGCGCGTCCATCGACCGGTGCTCATCAACCTGCCGACGCTCCTGCCGGGCGGCGGCGGCCGACACCATCAGGAAGCCCACGGTCAGCCCGACCGGCACCAGAACACTCCACCAGCCGACGACGCCGGCCATCGACAACACGGCGGCCAGCGTGGTCAGGACGGTGAGCAGAAGAAGCGTGCGTCTGCGGCGAGCCGCCGGGGAGACACCCGGAGCACTCCCCGGCCGGCGCGAGTGCGCGAAGGCCGACGAGAACTCCGGAGAGGTCGAGGAGGTGCGCTGCGGTGGCACCGCGACCTGCCCACCAGACTCGGCCGGGCGGGCACTTTGACGGCGAGCCAGAACGCGCGAAGTCGACGGAACGTCCTCGGAGGGGACGTCGTCGACTGGCCGCGCGGCGGTCGCCTCGTCGTGCCGGCGTAACCAGAGGGGGACGAGGTAGACGGCCCACGCAACCACGATCGCTGCATAGATCAGGCCAGTACCCACGTGGACGAACGTACGCAGAAAATCATGGAATCCGGCGCAGGTAACACGGTGTGTCGCCGGACTGGCCCCAGGACTTGTCCCGGACTTCTTCCCAGGCTCGCCCCGAACCCGTCCCGAACCCGTCCCGAACCCGTCCCGAACCCGGCCCGAACCCGGCCGGACTCAGCCCGGTGGCGCGTTGCTGCCGTGCTGTTCGGAGCTCCCTCGCTGCTCCGGAGGCGAGCTTCGCTGAGCGCGGCGCCAGCGGTTCAGCAGACCTTCGGGCACCTCCTCGGCGTTCAGCGCGAACGCCAGATGGTCGCGCCAGTCGCCGTCGATGTGGAGGTAGCGCGGACGCAAGCCCTCCTTGCGGAAGCCGAGTTTCTCCACCACCCGAAGGCTGGCTGCGTTCTCCGGGCGGATGTTGATCTCGATACGGTGCAGGCCGAGAACGAAGAAGCAGTGGTCGGCGGCCAGCGCCACCGCGGTCGGCATGATGCCGCGGCCGGCGTAGGACTGGTCGATCCAGTAGCCGATCTGCGCCCAGCGGGCCGAGCCGAGCGTGATACCGCTGACGGTCAACTGGCCGACGAGGCGTTCGACCTGCACGCTCCGCCCGCCCGGCGCCGGCGGCTCGGTGTAGGTCACCACGAACGGCAGGCAGATGCCGGCGCGCGCCTGCGCCCGCAGCATCCGCACCATCGACCGGAACGTGCGCGGACGCGGCTCGACGCCCGCCGGCGGCGTTGCCTCCCACGGCGAGAGCCAGGAGAGGTTGCGCGCGCGGACGTCCCGCCAGGCGCGGGCGTCACGGGTGCGCAGCGGGCGCAGCCCGACGGGGCCCTCGGAAAGCCGTACCGGCCAGGTCCTGGTCAGCGTGCACCTCCCGCGTGATCGCCGGGGACATGATCGTGGGGTACATGATCGCCGGGCGCGTGGTCGCCGCCGGCCACCTGGTCGACGGCATGGACGAGCACCGGTGCGAGCACGGCCAGGCCGTCCCGCGCACCTCCGGTCGAACCCGGCAGGTTGACCACGAGGGTGCGTCCCGCGAGCCCGGCAAGGCCGCGGGACAGGCTCGCCGAAGGTATGCCGCGCCCGAGACCATACGCCCGGATCGCCTCCGCCAAACCCGGAACCTCCCGGTCGAGCAGCGGCCGGGTGACCTCCGGCGTCCGGTCGGTGGGGCTCAGGCCGGTGCCGCCGGTGGTGAGCACCACGTCGTACGCCGCGGCGACGGCCTCCCGGAGTGCCTCGCCGACCGGCTCGCCGTCGGGCACCACCCGCGGCCCGTCCACCTCGAAGCCCAGGTCCGCCAGTCCCTCGACGAGCACCGGCCCGGCCCGGTCGGCGTAGACGCCCGCGGCCGCGCGGTTGGACACCGTCACCACCAGCGCTCTCACGACGGTCGCCGCCAGTCGCCGGAGACTCCCCCGGCCTTCTCCTCGACCCGGACGTCGGTGATCACCGCGCCCGGGTCGACGGCCTTCACCATGTCGACCACGGACAGGGCCGCCACCGAGACCGCGGTGAGGGCCTCCATCTCGACGCCGGTCCGGTCGGCGGTGCGTACGGTCGCGGTGATCTCCACCGCGTCGTCGGCCACTGTCAGGTCGACCTTGACACCGGTCAGGGCGATGGGGTGGCACAGCGGAACGAGGTCGGGTGTCCGCTTCGCGCCCATGATGCCGGCGACCCGGGAGACGCCGAGCGCGTCGCCCTTGGGTACCCCGTCACCGCGCAGCAACGCGACCACCTCGGCACTGACGAGCACCCGCCCGGTCGCGCGCGCGGTCCGGGCGGACACCTGTTTGCCGGACACGTCGACCATCCGGGCCTCCCCGGACTCGTCCACGTGGGTGAGACCACGGGGCCGTGCTGGTTCCGACATCCGCCGCCTTTCTCTTCCTGGGTCACCGGGTGTTCCTGGGCCACCGCACTCAGCCCGGGCCACACAGTGCTCAGCCGGACGAAGCCCCGCCCGCGGCCTCGGCGTCGAGCAGCATGACGTTCATGGTCGTGCCCTCCTCGACCTGGGTGACGTCCTCGGGTACGACCGCGAGCGCGTTGGCCTCGGCCAGCCCGCCCACCAGGTGCGATCCGGGCCCACCGACCGGGGCGACGTGGGCGCGGCCGTCCTCGTCGACGGAGTAGCGCACCCGGGTGTACTGCTGCTTTCCCTCGGGCGAGGTCCACCCGCCGGTCGCGGTGGCGGTGACCGTCGGCGCCACGTGCGGGGTGAGTCCGAGCATCTTGCGCAGCACCGGGCGTACGAACACCTGGAAGGAGACGTACGCGCTGACCGGGTTGCCGGGCAGGGTGAAGATCGGCGTGGAGTCCTCACCGACCACCCCGAACCCCTGCGGCTTGCCCGGCTGCATCGCGACGCTGGTGAACTCCACCGTGCCGAGCCGGCTCAGCACCGACTTGACCACGTCGTAGGCGCCGACGCTGACGCCGCCGCTGGTGACCACGAGGTCGGCCCGGACCAGCTGGTCCTCCAGCACCCGCATGAACTCCCGCTCGTCGTCGGGCACGCCCACCACGCGGTAGGCGATCGCGCCGGCCTCCCGTGCGGCGGCGGCCAGGGTGAAGCTGTTGGAGTCGTAGATGGCGCCCACGCCCAGCGGCTGGCCGGGTTCGCGCAGCTCCGAGCCGGTGGAGAGAACGACCACGCGGGGCCGCGGGCGTACCCACACGACGTCGCGGCCGACCGAGGCGAGCAGCCCGATCCGGCGGGCGTCCAGCCGGGTACCCGCGCGGACCAGCAGCTGGCCGGTGCGGACGTCCTCGCCGCGCCGCCGGATGTAGTCGCGGTCGCCGGGCGCCTGGGTGATCGAGACCTTGGCCACGCCGCCGTCGGTCCACTCGACGGGGACGACCGCGTCCGCGCCGTGTGGGATCGGGGCTCCGGTCATGATCCGCAGGGCCATGCCGGGTGCGAGGGCGAGTGCCTCCACCCCGCCCGCCGGCAGGTCGCCGATGACAGGAAGCACCACGGGCGAGTCCTCGCTCGCGGTCTCGACGTCCTTCCGCCGGACGGCGTACCCGTCCATCGAGGAGTTGTCGAACGACGGGAGGTCGAGGCCGGCCTCGACGTCCTCACACAACGCGCACCCCTGCGCGTCCAGCAGGTGCTGCTGGAACGGCGGCAGCTGCTGCACGGCGGCCAGCGCCTGGGCGAGGTGCTCGTCGACGGTTCTCACCGCGGGTCCTCCGATCTCACCGCACGTACCGCGCGTCTGCGTCCCGGCCCGGGCCGTCCCACCGACCCCGCCCGTCCTGCTACTTGCCCTTGCCGTCCTTGCCGTTGCCGCCGTCGTGACCGTCCTGCCCGTCCTTCTCCGCCACGAACTCCCGCAGCCAGGACAGGAACTCCGGCCCGAGGTCGTCCCGCTCGGCCGCCAGCCGCACCGTCGCGCGGAGGTAGTCGGCGCGGTCGCCGGTGTCGTAGCGGCGGCCGCGGAAGAGGACGCCGTGCACCGGGCCGCCCTCCTCGGCCTTGCGCCCGGCCAGGGTGCGCAGGGCGTCGGTGAGCTGGATCTCCCCACCGCGCCCGGGCTTGGTGTCGCGGAGTACGTCGAACACCTCCGGGGCCAGCACGTAGCGGCCGATGATCGCGAGGTTGCTCGGCGCCTCCGACGGGTCCGGCTTCTCCACCAGGTCGGTGATCCGCACGACGTCCTCGCGGTCGGTGGCCTCGACGGCGGCGCAGCCGTAGAGGTGGGCCTGCGAGGGCTCCACCTCGATCAGTGCCACGACGCTGCCGCCCTTCTCGCGCTGGACGTCGATCATCGCGGGCAGCAGCGGGTCGCGCTCGTCGATCAGGTCGTCGCCCAGCAGGACGGCGAACGGCGAGTCGCCCACGTGCGGCGCGGCGCACAGGACCGCGTGCCCCAGGCCCTTCGGCGCGCCCTGGCGGACGTAGTGCACGTCGGCCAACTGGCTGGACAGCTGCACCTCGGCCAGGCGGTCGTCGTCGCCCTTCTCCCGCAGCGTCTCCTCCAGCTCCCACGCCCGGTCGAAGTGGTCCTCCAGGGCACGCTTGCCGCGCCCGGTGATCATCAGGACGTCCTCGAGTCCGGCGGCGACGGCCTCCTCCACGACGTACTGGATCGCGGGCTTGTCGACCACCGGGAGCATCTCCTTCGGCGTCGCCTTCGTCGCCGGCAGGAAGCGGGTGCCCAGCCCGGCGGCGGGGATGACGGCCTTACGGACAGTGGAGGAAGAAGCGGAGTGACCCATGCGCCGAACCCTAGTGGGTGTGGGGGTATTCGCTCCGGAGCACCGCCGAGCCTGGCCGCTGATCACTGCGCGTACAGCATCGCCTACGCGGACCGGTCACGATCTGTAGACCATGCCGGAAAATTTGCGCACGGTCGGTTGATCTGGTTGGTCATTTCCCGGAAGTGATGCGTCTACCCGAATGTTGAGAGAAGATAACGAACCATGCAGGCCGAGAGCTTCCCGCCGCCTGACAGGCAGCTTGCCAAGGAGAAAATGCGCCGCCGCGTGCTAGGGCGGCGGGCTCGGCTGCGCCCGCCCGACCTGCAGGCGGCGGCCGTCGCGCTTCGTGACGTGCTGCTCAGCGTGTCCGAGGTGAGCCGGGCCGCGGTGGTCGCGGCGTACGTCGGAGTGGGCAACGAGCCCGGCACGGGTCCGTTGTTGGACGCACTCCGCCAGCGCGGCATCCGGGTCCTGCTGCCGGTCCTCGAGGCCGACTACGACCTCGACTGGGCGGTCTACACCGGGCCCGACGACCTGGTCCGGGCCACCCGCGGCCTGCTCGAGCCGACCGGCCCACGGCTCGGTCCCACCGCCGTCGGCACCGCCGACGCGGTTCTCGTACCCGGGCTCGCCGTCGACCGCTCCGGCATGCGGCTCGGCCGCGGCGGCGGCAGCTACGACCGGGTGCTCGTCCGGGCCGCCCGGGACGCGTTCCGCTGCGCGGTCCTGCACGAGGGTGAGCTCGTCGACGACGACCTCCCCGCCCAGCGGCACGACCAGCGGGTGCAGGCCGTCGCACTGCCCTCGGGGCTGGTGCGCTTCCCGCTCGCCAGGCACGAGAACACCCTCAGGTCCTGACCCGCCGGGCCCGGGCCGGCTAGGGAACCAGCGCCTGCAGATGCTCGGCGGCCCGCTCCACCGCGGGTTTGGCGTACGGCCAGGCGAACGTGCCGCCGGCCGCCCAGGTCCTGAACTGGTCGTTGTAGTGCGCCGACCCCGGATGCCCGGAGATGCCGGTGAGGTTGACCCAGCGCGAACGGTCGAAGTCGGCGAGGTCCACGACCATCCGCATCGACGGGACTGCCCGCACGTCGAACCCGGTCGCGGCGTTCCACGCGGTCGCCAGCACCGCGTCCGTCCCGCCGGGAAGGTCGTAGGGGCCGCGGTTGAAGAGCCGCTCCAGCGGCGCCACCCCGCTTCGCCCGAACGACTGGTCGACGAGCTCCAGCCGGTGCAGCCGACCCCACCGCCACTCGGCCGGATCCTTCGCCAGCCGCCGGGTGAGGTCCCGGCGCGCGCCCTCCAGTGCCCGGCGCAGGATGACGTCGCGGTCCTCTCGTACTCCCTTGGTGCGTACGTCGTCCCACCACGGGCTGTTCGGCCGGCTCAGCTGGCCGCGCACGACCTCCCACCACCGGTCACCGCCCGACGGCCAGGCGTTCCTCGGCAGCTCGTCGTGGAAGGTGTCCCCGAGCAACCTCGCCCAGACCGCGTTGAAGTACGCCGCGGGCGCGGAGTCGGCGCCCTGGCTGTAGTTCCAGCCGCGGAACAGCCGCTGGGCCTGCGCGGTGAAGTCGTCGACGCGGACCCGCAGGAGGTACGGCACCAGCATGGCGGCGGCTTCGTTGCGGGTGTCGGTCTGGATGGCCTGCATGTCGGCGACGTCGAGCCGGCCCTCGCGGCGGATCAGCTCGGTGATCAGGTCGCCGATCCGGTCGCTGCGGTAGCCGTAGGAGTAGTGGTCGGCGAGCTGGAAGGGGTACGACGCCGGTGCGACCGCCTGGTTGGCGGTGACGATGTAGCCGCGCGGCGGGTCGAACTCGGCCGGCAGCCGGTCGAAGGGCACCCAGCCGGTCCAGTCGTAGTCGCTGCTCCACCCCGGGACCGGCCAGCGGCCGTCGCTGCCCTTGCGGATCGGGATCCGGCCCGGCGCCTGGTAGCCGATGTGCCCGTCGACGTCGGCGTAGACGAGGTTCTGCGCGGGCGAGTCGAACAACGCCGCCGCGGCGCGGAACGACTGCCAGTCGCGCGCCGCGTCGATGCCGAACAACGCTTCTGCGGCCTTGCCCGGCTCCAGCGCGGTCCACCGCAGCGCGACCGCGGTCTGCCAGCCGCCGGCCCGCGACCAGCGGCCGACCCGGGACCCGCCGACGGCGCGGCCGACGGACGGGTTCGCGTCGGACAGCACCGGGCCGTGCCGGGTGGAGCGGACGACCACCTCGACCGGGTGCCGGCCCCGGACCTTGATCGTCTCCCGCCGGGTGGTCAGCGGCTCCCGCGCTCCGTCGTACAGGTAGCTGTCGCCGTCGATCCGCTCGACGTAGAGGTCGGTGACGTCCGCGCCGAGGTTGGTGAGTCCCCACGCGATCCGGTCGTTGTGGCCGATCACCACACCCGGCATCCCGGAGAAACCGAAGCCCGCCACGTCGAACGGGCAGTCCTCGCCGACCACCCGGCAGTGCAGGCCGATCTGGTACCACAGCGAGGGCAGCTGGGGAGCCAGGTGCGGGTCGTTGGCGAGCATCGGCTTGCCGGTGGTGGTGTGGGAGCCCGCGACCACCCAGGAGTTCGAGCCGATGCCGGCGTTCGCCCCGTCGCCGGGGCCGAGCGGGGAGGGCGCTCCGGCGAGGAACGCACGAGCCTCCCGCAACGCCGCCGCGGTGTCGGCGGGCAGGCCGGGGGGCGGCGAGTCGGCCGCGGGGTCGGTGAGCGGTGGGCCGGTGAGCGGTGGGCCGCCGGCCGGAGTGCGGGGCCCGGCGGGGACGACGACCGACCGGCCGGGCATCCGGACGGACCCGGCGCCGGAGTCGCCGCCCGCCGCGCTGTCCGCCGCGCTGTCCGCCGTCGGCAGCTGGGTGACGATCGGCGGGTGCCGGTCGAAGGGGTACGCGGGATAGAGCTGGTCGACCCGGTCCGGTGCCAGCCTGGTCGAGTCCAGCGCCCGGGCGATCTCGTCGTCGAGGTTGCCCCGCAGGTCCCACGCCATCGCCTTCAGCCAGGCCAGCGAGTCGACCGGCGACCAGGGCTCGGGGCGCTGCTCGGGCCCGAGCAGGCCGAGGGTGTACTCCACCGACAGGCGGGATCCGCTGTGGGTGTCGAGGTAGGCGTTGACGCCGTCGGTGAACGCCCGCAGGTAGCCGCGTACGGGGTCCGACAGCCGGGGGTACTCCTCCGCCGCCACCCGGCGCCAGCCCATGGTGCGGACGAACCTGTCGGTGGACACCAGCCGCGGTCCGAACCACTCCGCCAGCCGCCCGGCGGTGAGGTGCCGCCGGAAGTCCATCTCGTAGAAGCGGTCCTGCGCCTGGACGTACCCCTGGGCGCGGAACAGGTCCTCGGGGGTGTCGGCGTAGATCTGCGGAACGCCCCGCGCGTCGCGCCGGACCTCCACGGCGGCCGACAGCCCGGGCAGCCGCGCCTCGCCGTCGTACCCGGGAAGCGAGCGCCGAACGGCGACGATCGCGGCGGCACTGCCCACGACCAGAACGAGCGCGAGCAGGGTCACCAGAGCGACCGCGAGGCGCACCAGTCGTCGTTGCACGCTCCGCAGCCTAGTGGTTACACCAGGACATCCAGGGCACGTCTCGGACACGTCCCGCCGCGATCATGGGGGCTTCGACCGGCGGCGAGCCGGCCGGGAATTCGACGAAAAGGAATTCACGGAATGCACAATGGGCTGCCGTCAAATAAACAAAAACGGCAGCACTATTGAGCAACGACGAAATCGGGCGTCCCGAAACAATAGCGGCCCGAGCCGTCGGTCGCGGAAGTATGGCACAACTTCCGCACACCGGCGTCAAGAGGTGAACGTAGGGTCGGATCCGCGACGTCCCGGATCCGAAGGGTGGCCACCCGTGTCCGACCGGTAACGGCCAACCACTTCGCCGATACCCCTTGCACAGCAAGGCTTCCGGGCGGTACAAGCAGACCACTTCATCGATCCTGGGCGCCCCGGCCGCGTGCCGGACGGGGTGCATGTGGGATCGATTCCAGTACGTAGCGCATTCCTGCGACAACCCGGCGTAGTTCCTTCCACATTCTGACGTTTAGTTTCTTCCAGACCCTTGGAACGTCGACCCGGGCGGTATTAACATGCCCGAAATTACGCACAGGTCTCCGACTTGGGAGGCCTGACGTGCAGTGTCCGGAAGAGGTAACGAGACGGTCGCAAAACGATGACAATTCATCAGCACGCAACACGGGTTCGGCGAGGAGATTGCTCCTCGCCGGCGTCGTGCTGCCGTGCGCGCACCGTGGGGCCCGCGTCAAGGCGCCGGGCCGACCACCTCGGCGAGCCGGGCATGACCAACTTCACGACGCCGGAGACCAGGCCCGCGGAGGCCGCCGGCCCCTGCGGCGTCGTGACACCGGGGGTCGCCCTCGTGGGCACTCCTTCAACCACTGCACAACGCGCACATGTACTCACGCGACCGGGGCGTTCGGATCGTCCTGCGGTGGGATCGCGCGGTACTGAATCACCACGGGCTCGGCCAGTCGGCAGTTTCCGGCGGTCCTTCGGGATGCCGGCCCGCAGCGCCTTGAAGGAAAGGGCACAGATCAGATGACCGGAAAGGCCATGCTCAACCGGCGGACGTTCCTTTACGGGACCGCCGCTGCCGCGGGTGGCGTCATGCTTGCTGCGTGTTCGAGCGGCGGAGGCTCGACCGACGGAAGCGGACCCAAGAAGAACGCGGGCGACGGCGGGAACGCCTCCACCGCGAAGGGTTCCAACACCAAGGCGCTCCCCAAGCCGTCCAAGTTCCAGGAATCTCCGCTGCTCGCCGAGCAGGTCAAGGCCGGCAAGCTGGACGCGATCGAGAAGCGTCTCCCGGAGAACCCCTTCGTGATTCCTCACAAGTGGGTCAAGCCGGGCAAGTTCGGCGGTGATCTGCTGATGATCAGCCCCTCCGCCTCCGGTGGCGCGATCGACGCCTCCAACAAGGAGTACATGTACGGCCACACGCTGCTGCGGTGGCTGAACGACGGTCTGGCCATCACCGGCGGCCTGGTCGAGTCCTGGGAGCACAACGCCGACGCGAGCGAGTGGACCCTGCACTTCCGCAAGGGCCTGCGCTGGTCGGACGGGGAGCCCTGGTCCACCGAAGACATCATGTTCTGGTGGAACGACCTGGTGCTCAACACCGACCACAGCGAGACGCCCCCGGACGAGTGCAAGTCCGGCACCGGCAAGGTCGCCACGCTCAGCGCGGTGGACCCGAACACCCTCACCATGAAGTTCGACGCCCCCGCGCCGCTGACCGCCGACCGGCTGGCCATGTGGGTGAAGGGCACGAACGGCAACGGCCCGAAGTGGATGGTGCCGGCGCACTTCGCCAAGCAGTACCACCCGAAGTACAACAAGAAGGTCGGCAAGAGCTGGGCCTCGGCCGGCGGGCTGTTCGAGACCAAGGTCGACTTCTCCCGCAACCCGGACTGCCCGACGATGACCGGGTGGAAGCTGAAGTCCATCAAGGAGGGGCGCAGCATCGTCTGGGAGCGCAACCCGTACTACCACTGCGTCATGCCGAACGGCGACCAGCTCCCGTACGTCGACACCCTCAACATGTCGGTCGTCCAGGACAAGCAGGTCGGCAAGCTGCAGATGCAGCAGGGCAAGCTCGACTACGTGCACGGCCCGTTCTTCGGTGTCGCGCTGCCGGACATCTCGGCGATGAAGCAGTCGCAGAAGACGTCCAAGCTCGACGTCCTGCTGTGGGACGGCGGTTCGGGCACCGGGTCGGTGTTCTTCTTCAACTACGACCACAAGGACCCGAAGCTCCGCAAGCTCATCCGTGAGCCGAAGTTCCGCAAGGCGCTGTCGATGGCGACCAAGCGGGCCGACATGCAGAAGGCGATCTACTTCAACACCGGTGAGCAGACCACCGGCACGCTGAGCCCGAAGGCCAAGGAATACAAGGTCAACGACGAGGGCAAGCAGGTCTACCAGCAGTGGCGGGACTCCGCACTGAAGTACGACCCGGCGGCGGCCAAGAAGCTGCTGGACGAGCTCGGCGTGGTCGACAAGGACGGTGACGGCTACCGCGAGTTCCCCGACGGGAGCAAGCTGAAGTTCACCCTGGACTTCCCGGCCGACACCACCGACGACCACAAGCAGAAGAACTCCTACCTCGAGCGGGACTGGAAGGCCATCGGCATCAAGGCCCAGCAGAACCCCGTCGCGCCGCAGGGGTGGGGCGACCTGTGGAACAACGGCAAGCTCACGTCCACCACGGCGTGGGAGGTCGGGGACGGTCCCAACCACCTGGTCTACCCGCAGTGGCTGGTGCCGATCGAGAACAGCCGGTACTGCCCGCTCGAAGGCTCCTGGTACAACGTCCGTGGCACGCCCGACGAGGGCAAGCAGGCGAACGTCGACCCGTTCAAGCGGACACCGCCTCGGATGGAGCCCGAGAAGGGCGGTCCGATCGACCAGTTGTGGAAGATCTACGACAAGTCCAAGGTCGAACCGGACGAGATGAAGCGGACCCAGATGGTGTGGGAGATGATCAAGATCCACATCAAGTACGGTCCGTTCTTCCAGGGCTCGGTCGCCAACACCCCGCAGGTGGTGCTGGCCCGGCAGGGTCTGATGAACATCCCGAAGAAGGAAAACCTCGCGCAGGGTGGGTTCGTCAACCCGTGGATTCACCCGACGCCCGCGGTCTATGACCCCGAGACCTTCTTCTGGGACAAGCCCGACCAGCACAAGGTCTAAGGCGCAACGGATGGGTGGGGGTGCCGGTCGGCACCCCCACCCACCTGCCGCCGCCCCGCCCCACCGGGATCGACTGATCGGGAGACGCACAGATGGTCGTTTTCATTGTTCGGCGTTTGCTCTACATGATCCTCACGCTCTTCATCATCTCGATCGTCAGCTTCGTGATGATCCAGGCGCCGCCCGGAGACGCGCTGACGGCCGAGATCCAGCGGCTGCGCAGTATCGGCAACAACGTGTCGCAGGACCAGATCGACGCCCTCAAGACGCGCTACGGCCTGGACGACCCGGTGATGGTGAAGTACGGCAAGTGGATCGGCGGCTTCATGAAGGGCGACTTCGGTCAGTCCTTCACGTATCGCCAGCCGGTCGGCGACCTCATCTGGGGCCGGCTCGGGCTCTCGGTCATGCTCGCGGGCGGGGCGCTCATCATCGCCTGGTTGATAGCGATACCCATCGGGGTCTATTCAGCGACCCATCGATATTCGTTACCCGACTACCTCATCACCCTGTTCCAGTTCATCGGCGTGGCCGTGCCGGAGTTCCTGCTGGCGCTGGTCGTCCTGGTGTTCGCCGCGAGATTCCTGGGGTCCGACGTCGGCGGGTTGTTCTCCGCGCAGTATCAGGACGCCCCATGGAGTGGAGCGAAGTTCGTCGACTTCCTCAAGCACGTGTGGATTCCGCTGGTCGTCATCTCCGCGAGCAGCACCGCCTGGCTCACCCGCGTGATGCGGGCCAACCTGCTGGACGTGCTCAACCAGCAGTACGTCCAGACGGCCCGCGCGAAGGGCGTCCTGGAACGCCGGGTGATCTGGAAGCACGCCACCCGCAACGCCGTACACCCGCTCATCATGGCGCTGGGTACGACGTTGCCGGTCCTCATCTCCGGTGAGGCGATCGTGAGCATCGTGCTCAACCTGCCCACGACCGGACCGCTGTACCTGCAGGCTCTGCTGAACCAGGACATGTACCTCGCGGCCACGCTGCTGATGTTCTTGTCGATGCTGCTGATCCTCGGCAACCTGCTCGCCGACATCGCACTGGCCTGGGTCGACCCCCGGGCCCGGTCCGCCGAGTGAGAGGGCGCCACTGATGGCGATCATCCAGGAACCAATCTCCCAAGAGCACCAGGCGCCCGCCGAGAAGGGCTCCGACGTCGGCGAGATCCCCCAGTGGCGGTTGATGGCGCGCCGCTTCAAGCAGAGCAAGCTCGCCGTGGCCGGCGGGATCGTCCTGCTGGTGATGTACGGCATCGCGTTGTTCGCGCCGTTCCTGGCGCCGTACGACGCGAACGCCGTCAACTCCGACCGGGCCAACGCCGCACCGGCGAAGCTGACCTGGAAGGGCGGCCCGGCCGTCTGCGGGGTGGCCCAGACGCTGAACAAGGACACCTTCACCTGGGAGTACAAGACCAACTGCGACAAGCCGGACCCGATCAACTTCTTCGTGAAGGGCGCCGACTACAAGGTCTTCGGCCTCATCCCGACCACCACGCACCTGTTCGGGGTGGACAAGCCCAACACCGTCTACCTGTGGGGCGCCGACGACCAGGGCCGGGACATCTTCAGCCGGACCATCATCGGCTCCCGGGTCTCCTTGACCATCGGCCTGGTGGGTGTCGGTATCGGCACCATCCTGGGTGCCATCATCGGCACGATCTCCGGCTACTTCGGCGGACTCGTGGACAACGTGCTGCAGCGCATCATCGAGATCATCCTCTCGGTGCCGACGCTGCCGCTGTGGGCGATGATGGCGGCCATCCTTCCCCGCGACATGACGGTGACCAAGCGATATCTGTTCATCACCGTCATCCTGTCGCTGGTGGGCTGGGCCGGCCTCGCGAGACAGATCCGCGGAAAGGTGATGTCGTACGCCGGCGCCGACTACGTGGCGGCGGCCCGGGCCGCGGGCAGCGGGCACGCCCGGGTCATCCTGAGCCACATGGTGCCGAACTCCATCAGCCACCTGGTGGTGGTGACCATGCTGGCGATCCCCACCACGATCATCGCCGAGACGTCACTGTCGTTCCTCGGCATCGGGATGTTGCCGCCGGCGGTCAGCTGGGGTGTGCTCCTGCAGGACGCGCAGAAGGTGCAGGCCGTCCAGCAGTACCCCTGGATGCTCATCCCCGCGGTGGCGGTGGTGATCGCGGTGACGTGTTACCAGCTGCTCGGTGACGGCGTTCGTGACGCGGTGGACCCCTATGGCTAGGCCGTACCCGCACACCACCGGCATCCGCGGCACGAGCGAGGCGGGACGTCATCTCCGGCGTCCCGGCCTCGTTCGGCACAGAGGAGAGACAGGGGTCTCGTCATGAGTGAGGCAACCATCAGCAACCCCTCCACCAGGATGGCCGCCGACGCCGTCGTCAGCGTCCGTGACCTGCAGGTGGAGTTCCCGACCCAGATCGGCGTCGTACGTGCACTGAACGGCGTCACCTTCGACGTTCCCCGCGGCCGGGTGCTCGGGATCGTCGGCGAGAGCGGCTCGGGCAAGAGCGTGACCGCCCGCGCGATCCTGCGGATCATCGAGCGGCCGGGCCGGATCGTCAACGGCGACATCCTGTTCCGCCCGGGTGTGGAGCGGAAGGGCGGCGGCCGGGCCACCAGGCGCAACCGCGGCCGTACGGGTACGGGCGGGCCCAAGGAGGCCGCGCCCGAGGCCGGCGCGACCGAGGAGACCGGCACCGGCACCGTCACCAAGGCGCCCGCCGAGAACTCCCGGGGCGTGGTCGACCTGACCTCGCTGGACCCGACCGGTGACCGGATCCGGGCCATCCGCGGCCAGGAGATCTCGATGATCTTCCAGGAGCCGATGACCTCGCTGAACCCGGTCTACACCGTGGGCGACCAGATCGCCGAGGCGATCCTGCTCCACCAGACGCCGGACCGGAACGAGGCCAACAAGCGGGCGGTGGAGATGCTGCGCCGGGTGGGGATGCCCAACCCCGAGCGCATCGCCAAGAGCTACCCCCACCAGCTCAGTGGTGGTATGCGCCAGCGGGCGATGATCGCGATGGCGCTGTCGTGCACGCCGACCCTGCTGATCGCCGACGAGCCGACCACGGCTCTGGACGTGACCACCGAGGCGCAGATCCTGGAGCTGATGCGCGAGCTGCAGGACGAGTACGGCATGTCGATCATGTTCATCACCCACAGCATGGGCGTCGTCGCGCAGCTGTGCGACGAGGTGGTCGTCATGTACCTCGGCCGGGTCGTCGAACGCGCACCGGTCGACGACATCTTCCACGACCCCAAGCACCCCTACACCGTCTCGCTGCTGCGGTCGATCCCCCGGATCGGCGTCAACCGCGGGACGCCGCTGGAGGTCATCAAGGGTTCGGTGCCCGACCCGTACTCCACCGTTCCGGGCTGCCCCTTCCACCCGCGCTGTCCAAGTGCGATGAAGGGGTTGTGCGACACGGTGCTGCCGGTGGAGGCTCCGGTGGAAGGGAAACCCGACCACAACGTCCGGTGCCACCTCTACCCGGGCAGCACACCTGCCGAGGCCGCGTCCGCGTCCGCCGCCGCGGGCAAGTAGGAGGAATCGTGAACGACGTTCTGCTCGAGGTCAGCGACCTCAAGAAGCACTTCCCCATCAAGCAGGGCTTCCTGAGGCGCACCGTCGGCCACGTGAAGGCCGTGGACGGGGTCAACCTCTCGGTCAACCGCGGCGAGACGTTCTCGATCGTCGGGGAGAGCGGGTGCGGCAAGAGCACCACCGGCCGGACCATCCTCCGGCTGGAGGAGCCCACCGAAGGCTCGGTGGTCTTCGACCACACCGAGCTGGGCAAGGTCAACATCGGGGACGCCGACCACAAGACGCTGAAGCGGATCCGGCCGGAGATGCAGATCATCTTCCAGGACCCGTTCTCGTCGCTGGACTCGCGGATGACGGTCGGCCGGATCATCGCCGAGCCGATGATCATCAACAACACGCTGTCCGGCCGGGCGCTGCGGGACCGGATCGCCGAGTTGCTCACCGTGGTCGGACTGCGGCCCGAGCACGCCAGCCGATACCCGCACGCGTTCAGCGGCGGCCAGCGCCAGCGCATCGGGATCGCCCGGGCACTGGCGCTGAACCCCAAGCTGATCATCTGCGACGAGCCCGTGTCCGCACTGGACGTGTCGGTTCAGGCCCAGGTGCTCAACCTGCTGGAGGACCTTCAGGATCGCTTCGACCTGACGTACCTCTTCATCTCCCACGACCTCAGCGTGGTCGAGCACATCTCCGACCGCGTTGCGGTGATGTACGTCGGGAAGGTGGTCGAGGTCGGCACCACCGACCAGCTGTTCTACAGCCCGAAGATGCCCTACACCGAGGCGCTGCTGTCCTCGCTGCCGCAGCCGGACCCGCGCAAGCGGACCCGGCCCACGCTGCTCACCGGCGACGTGCCCAGCCCGGCCAACCCCCCGTCCGGCTGCTACTTCCACACCCGGTGTCCGTACGCTCAGGACATCTGCCGGGCCGAGGAGCCCCCGCTCCGCGACACCGGTGACAACCACATGGCAGCCTGTCACTTCTCCGACACGCTCGAACTCAAGGGCGCGAGCCGCCTTGCCGAGATCCCGGTGGCGCCGGAGGTCATGACCAAGGTGGCGGAGCAGCAGCAGGCGCAGAGGCAGCAGGAGGCAACGAAGTGACCACTCCCGTCCGCGAGGGGCGGCCCCGGTTCACCGGGGTCAGCACCTACCAGGACCCGATGGGGCGGTTCTCGTTCCGGTTCCCGTCCGACTGGCACCAGTTCGAGCTGGACGAGGACCGGGAGGGCGTGCTGTTCTCCCCCGAGGAGGACGACCCCAGGACGTACTTCGCGGCGTGGGTCAGCAAGCTCGACGACCACGTGGTCGCCGAGGACCAGGACACGATCCGCGAGGGCATCGAGGCGGGGCTCGCCCAGCTGCCCGGTTGTGAGGTGGAGAGCCGCAAGGACGACCTGCTCGGCAACCTCGTCAAGCTGGAGCGGATCTACACCTTCGAGGAGGAGGGGGCCGTCCGGAAGCGCCGGGTCTGGACCCTCTACGTCGACACCTGGCGGATCGTGCTGGTCTTCCAGGGTTCGACCGTCGGGGAGTACGACTACTGGCTGCCGATGGGCAACTACTCCTACGCCACGTTCGAGATCCCCGAGGCGCTGTGGTTCGCCACCGACCGGGACCTGAAGGCGTTCGACTGACGGCGTACGGGTGGGTGAGGGCCGTGCGGGTCCTCGATGATCGGAGCCTCCGGGGCCGGGACTGCGCTTAGCAGTCCTTGCCTCGGAGTGCTAATCTTTGCTCCGGTATCGCCTTGGCCAGGCCGCCTGTAACCGAGCCGCCGAGGCCGGCGAAGGTCTTCAGACCGTGCACATGGAGGGTGGCAGTGCCTACCTATCAGTACTCCTGCGTCGACTGCGGCGAGCAGCTTGAGGCCGTCCAGAAGTTCTCCGACGACCCGCTGACCGTGTGCCCCGCGTGCAGCGGCAAGCTCCGCAAGGTCTTCAGCGCCGTCGGCGTGGTCTTCAAGGGTTCCGGCTTCTACCGCAACGACAGCCGCAGCAGCCAGCAGCGGTCCGGTGGCTCCGGCAACGGCAGCGGCAAGGACTCCGGGTCCAAGGAGACCAGCGGCTCCGGCAAGGAGTCCGCAAGCAGCTCGTCCGACTCCGGATCGGGCAAGTCCGGCAGCTCGGACAGCTCCGGCGGCTCCGGGAGCTCGAGCGGCTCGGGAAGCTCCGGCGGCGGGTCCGGCAAGGACTCCGGCTCCAAGGCGAGCACCTCGAGCGGCTCCGGTTCCTCCAACGCCGCCTAGCTTTTCGCCCGCGCCGGCGTGGAGCCGGCGGGGTTCGTACGTACGCACTGCCGTCCTCGGTCGAGGGCGGCAGTTCGTCTGTCCGGGCTCGTCGACCGGCTCGTTGGCCGGGCTCGTTGGCCGGCCAGGTTTTTGTCCACAGCCGGCGGTTCGGCCGTCTCGAGGGGCCCAACTGTGGACAACCGGATCCGGGTGGGTTCGGCTGCCTAGCCTCGTCGCATGTCCCGACGCCGCTTCGCCACCTCGCGTACCGACGCCTCGTCCACCGACCCTCCCCGGGCGGGTGGGCTCTCCTCGCCGGCCTCGCGTTCCGACGTGCCCGGCTCCCCCGCCCGAGCCCGCGACCGGCCCGGCGGGCGAGGGATGCTGAGCGAGGTCACCCGGGCGATCTCCCGGCATCGCCGGCTGGTCGCGGCCGGGCTGGCCGCGGCGGGCGTCGCGCTGGCCCTGCACCTGCTGGCACCCGAGCCGCCGCCCACCGTCACCGTTCTGGCCGCGGCGCGCGACCTTCCCGGCGGGGCGCCGCTCTCACCGGGCGACCTGCGCGAGGTCGCCCTCCCCCCGCACGTCGTACCAGCCGGAGTCCTGCGCCCCGGTGACCCACGGGCCGGCGGATCGGCGGGCCGCGGCGCCGTGCTGGCCGGCCCGGTCCGGACGGGTGAGCCGCTCACCGACGCCCGGCTGCTCGGGCCGGACCTGCTGGCCCGGGTGCGATCTACCGCGCAGGTGGTGGCCGCTCCGGTACGCGTCGCCGACCCCGGCTCGCTCGCTCTGGTCCGGCCCGGTGACCGGATCGACCTGCTGGCCGCCGAGACCGACGTCGACCAGGCGGCCCGTCCCGCTCGGGTGGTGGCCACCCAGGTCCGGGTGCTCGCCCTGCCGGGCAGCGCGGGTGAGGGGGCGGCCGGATCCGAAGGCGGCGGCGGTCCGCTCGGAAGTGTCGGCGCCGGTGGCTCGGTGGACGCCGGCGGCGAGGGTGGCCTGGTCGTGGTGGCGGTGCCGGCCGAGACCGCCGCCGACCTCGCCCGGGCGGCGGTGACGTCGCGGATCTCCCTGGTGCTGCGCGCGGTGCCCTGACCGGGGCGCGCCGGCCAGGACACGGACAGGGGGTGATGTGGCGCGGCCGGCGCGCGGTAGGTTCCGGCAACGACCGGTACGCCGAGGTGGCGAGGAAGGAGCCCGATGTTCAAGGGGTTCAAGCAGTTCCTGATGCGTGGCAACGTCCTCGACCTCGCGGTCGCGGTCGTGCTGGGCGCGGCGTTCACCAAGATCGTCACCGGACTGCTCGACGGCTTCATCAACCCGCTGGTGGCGGCGATCTTCGGTCAGCCCGACCTCACCAAGGTGGGACACTTCACCGTCCACAACGCGCAGTTCAGCCTCGGGCTGATCATCGACGCGGTGTTCAACTTCCTGATCATCGCCGCCACGATCTACTTCCTCGTGGTGGTGCCGGTCAACCGGCTGGCGGCGCTGCGCCGGCACCGCCACGACCCCGAGGCCGCCCCGGAGATTCCGCCCGCCGAGGACATCCTGCTGCTTCGCGACATCCGCGACCTGCTGGCCGAGGCGCGCGAGCAGCGAGCGGGCCGCGCCGGTGATCAGCGGGACGATCAGCGGGACGGAGCCGGCGACCGGAGCCCGGGCCCTGACTATCCGCCGCCGGCCGGGCAACCGACAGTCTCGCGCTGACGCCGGCTGGCTGCCCGTACTACTGGCCGTGGTGGGGCGGCACCTCGTCGCGAAGGCGACGGTCGGCGTCGTCCTCGGACCCGTCCCGGTCGCCCCAGCGCTCCGGGTCGTCCTCGCCGGCTCGGTCGGGCAGCAACGGGCCGATCGCGTCCGCGCGCCGGTCCGTGCGAGAGGGCCGCTTGGGTTCGTCCATGTCCTCGATGATGCCTCGCCGCCGGGGCGGCGGGTGATCCGCCCCGACCCGCGCGTCCCACGCCGCCCCCACCCCCGCCGCCGGCTGGGTGGCCCCGCCTAGGATCCCGGCATGGCCCGACGGACCGGTGGACCCGCTCCGCGCACCGGTCCGGACGCCGGCACCGGTGCACCGGGCTCCGGCGGCGACTCCCCCACCGGGCGGGACCTCCACCCCGACGAAGTACGAACCGGCCGGACGACAGCCGGCGGGCTACGCCGGCCGGGCGACCGGGGAGTTCGTGCCCGGGTTCCGGTCGTCCTCGCCGTTCCCGCCTGCGTCGGGCTGGCGTTCTTGGTCGTCCCGCTGCTCGGCCTGGTGGTCCGCGCACCCTGGTCGAGCCTGATCGACGAGCTCGGACGGCCGGAGGTCTGGCAGGCCCTGCGACTGTCCCTGGTGTCGGCCACTCTCGCGACGCTGGTCGCGCTGGTGCTCGGTGTCCCGCTCGCCTGGGTGCTGGCCCGGAGCACCCTCCCGGGCCGCGGACTGGCGCGCGCCCTGGTGACCGTTCCGCTCGTCCTGCCACCCGTCGTCGGTGGGGTCGCGTTGCTGCTCGTGCTGGGCCGGCGCGGCCTGGTGGGGCAGTGGCTGGACGCGTGGTTCGGGCTGTCGCTGCCGTTCACCACCGCGGCGGTCGTCCTCGCCGAGGCGTTCGTCGCCACGCCGTTCCTGGTGCTGAGCGTGGAGGGTGCGCTGCGCGCGGCGGACCGGCGGTACGAGGACGCCGCCGCGACGCTCGGCGCCTCGGGCTGGCTGACGTTCCGCCGGGTCACCCTCCCCCTGGTCGCGCCCGGCGTCGCGGCCGGCGCCGTCCTCGCCTGGGCCAGGGCGCTCGGTGAGTTCGGGGCGACGATCACGTTCGCCGGGAACTTCCCCGGCACCACGCAGACGATGCCGCTCGCGGTGTACGTCGCGATGGAGACCAGCCCCGACGCCGCGATCGTGCTCAGCCTGCTGCTGCTCGTCGTGTCGGTGGTGGTGCTCGCCGCTCTGCGCGACCGGTGGGTGCCCCGGTGAGGACGGCGGGCCACGACGCGAACAGGCGAACCTCGACGGGCCTGCGCGCACACGTCGTCGTCCGGCGGCCGGCGTTCGACCTCGACCTCGACCTGACCGCCGGTCCCGGTGAGGTGGTGGCGTTGCTCGGCCCCAACGGCGCCGGCAAGTCGACGACGCTGCGCGCACTGGCCGGGCTGCAGCCCCTGAGCGCGGGCGAGATCCACCTCGGCGACCGGGTGCTCGACCGGCCGGCGACGCGGGACTACCTGCGCGTGGAGCAGCGCCCGATCGGCGTGGTCTTCCAGGACTACCTGCTGTTCCCGCACCTGTCCGCCCTGGACAACGTGGCGTTCGGTCCGCGCGCACACGGCGTGCCGAAGGCGCCGGCGCGAGCGGCGGCACAGTCCTGGCTGGAACGCGTGGGGCTGGCCGACGTCGCCGGCGCCCGGCCGCGCGCGCTGAGCGGCGGGCAGGCGCAGCGGGTCGCGCTGGCCCGGGCGCTCGCGGTGGAGCCCCGGTTGCTGCTGCTGGACGAGCCGCTCGCCGCGCTGGACGCCGCCACCCGGATGGACGTCCGCGCCGACCTTCGCCGGCACCTCTCGGCGTACGACGGGACCTGCGTCCTCGTCACCCACGAACCACTGGACGCCATGGTGCTGGCCGACCGGCTGGTCGTCCTGGAGAACGGCCGGGTCACCCAGCAGGGCTCGCCGGCGGAGGTTGCCCGCACGCCACGCACGGAGTACGTCGCCCGCCTGGTCGGCCTCAACCTGTTCCGCGGGCACACCGACGGGGCGGGCGAGGCAGGCGCGGCCGGTGTCGTCCGGCTGGCCGACGGCGGCGAGCTGACCACGGGGAGGCGGGTGGCGGGCGAGGTGTTCGTCGCGTTCGCCCCGTCGGCGGTGGCGTTGTACGGCAGCGCGCCCGGTGGCAGCCCGCGCAACTGCTGGCAGGTGGAGGTCGTCGGCGTCGAACGCCACGGAGACCTGATGCGCGTACGTCTGACCGGCCGGCCGCCGGTGCTCGCCGACGTCACCGCCGACGCGGTCGCCGACCTCGGCCTGCAGCCGGGCGCCCGGGTCTGGGCGAGTGTGAAGGCGGCCGAGATCCGCTGCTACCCGGCCTGACTGTCCGCGGCCGTACCGGCGGGGCGAAAGTCGGCGGCACGGAGCCGGTAGAGCACGCAGCGCCGCAACGGACCTTCCGGCTCCGAGGGATCGTCGAAGTCCTCCGCGGGATCGCGGGTCATGCCGATGCGCCGCATCACCGCCTGCGAACGGTGATTACCGGCAGTCGTGACCGCCAGGATCTCCGGCAGCCCGAGGGTCCGGAAGCCGAACGCCAGCGTCGCGAACGCTGCCTCGGTGGCGTAGCCGTGCCCCCAGGCGGAGCGGGCGAGCCGCCAGCCGATCTCGATTCCGTCGAACGGCATGTAGTCGTCCACCAGGTCCAAGCCCGCGAAGCCGATGAACGTCCCGGTGGCGACCACCTCGACGGCCCACCATCCGTAGCCACGCTCGTCGAACTCGGCCCGGAAGTTCTCCACCGACGCGGCACTCTGCTCGGGGGTCAGCAGGTCGCCCAGGTGCTCACGGACGGCCGGGTCGGCGTTCATCGCCGCCCACGGCGCCAGGTCGGCCTCGCGCCATCGGCGGAGCAGGAGGCGATCGGTACGGATGTCGGTACGAGTGTCGGTCACGGGGACGAGCGTGTGGCCCGGCCGGTACAGGCGCAAACCAATTTGCCGACGACTCCCGGCCTTACGGCTATCCCGCCGATGACCCGGCCTCGCTCCCAGCGGGCCAGGCCTGGGCGAGCAGCTCGAAGCTGTGCAGGCGTTCGGGCAGTCCGTGTGTCATCGTCGTCACCATCAGCTCGTTCGCGCCGGTGGCCGACACCAGGTCGGTGAGCTCGGCGAGCACGGACTTCGGGTCGCCGATGGTGGGCCGGCTCGGGCCCTGCTCGATGATCCGGAGCTCGGCGTCGGTCCACTCGTGCGCGGCGGCCTCCTCCGGCGTGGGGGTCCGTCGCGGGCGGCCGGTGTAGAGCGACACCTGCGCCAGCCGGGCCGGCCGGGCGATCGCCTCCGCCTCCTCGGCGGTGTCGGCGACGTAGACCGACTGGGTCACCATCGCGTACGGCTCGGCCAGTCGCGCGGACGGCCGGAAGGTGGACCGGTACAGCTCCATCGCGGGCAGCGTGTTGGCCGCGCTGAAGTGGTGGGCGAACGCGAACGGCAGCCCCAGCATCCCGGCGACCTGCGCGCTGTAGCCGCTCGACCCGAGCAGCCACACGTCCGGCGCGGACGCGGCCACGGGCGTGGCGCTCATCCGCCGCAGCGCGAGCCGGCCGCCACCCTCCTCGATGCCCAGCAGGTCGAGCAGGTCGGCGAGCTCCTGCGGGAAGTCCTCGGCGCCGAGTCCCTCCTTCGACCGGCGCAGCGCCGCCGCGGTCGCCGGGTCGGTGCCCGGTGCGCGGCCGATGCCGAGATCGATCCGGCCGGGGCTGAGCGCCTCCAGCATCGCGAACTGTTCGGCGACCACCAGGGGTGGGTGGTTGGGCAACATCACCCCGCCCGAGCCGACCCGGATGCTCCGCGTCCGCGCGGCCACATGGCCGAGGAACACACCCGGTGACGTGGACGCGACGCCGGGCATGTTGTGGTGCTCGGCCACCCAGAAGCGGCGGTAGCCGAGTTCCTCGGCCCGCTGGGCCAGGGCCGCGGCGGCGTTCAGCGCCTCCGCGCTCGTCTGCCCCTCACCGACCGGGGCCAGCTCGAGTACGGAGAGTGGGATCCGGCCGGCCGGGTCTGCGGGCGAGGCGGCGGGCGAGGAGGCCCCGGACTGGGGCTGGGGAATCGAGTCGGACACGCCTCCGAACGTACCTCCGAGAACCGTTTCGGCCACATCTGGCCAGCCCGCCCCCGCCGGGCCAACTGGTTGGCGTTTCACCCGCGCGAAGGGGTAGGACCGAGGAATGACTGACATCGGCCTGTCCTCCCAACTCACCGCACCGCTCTCCCCCGACGCCCGCATCCCGCTGATCGGGTTCGGCACCTGGCAGCTCTCCGGCGACGAGGCTCGCCAGGCCGTCGCCTGGGCGCTGGAAGCCGGCTACCGGCACCTCGACACGGCCACCGGCTACGGCAACGAGGACCAGGTCGGCACCGCGCTGCGCGACAGCGGCGTACCCCGCGACCAGGTCTTCGTCACCACCAAGCTGCCGCCGGACCACGTGGGCCGGGAGCGGCAGACCCTCCAGCAGAGCCTGGACAAGCTCGGCGTGGACCACCTCGACCTGTGGCTGATCCACTGGCCGCCGAACGGCACCGCCGGCGTCGAGTCGTGGAAGGTGTTCGTCGAGGCGCAGAAGGAGGGTCTCGTACGCCACATCGGCGTGAGCAACTACTCCCTGGACCAGATCGACGAGCTCACCTCCCAGACCGGCGTGACGCCCGCGGTCAACCAGATCAAGTGGAGCCCCGTGCAGTTCGACCGCGAGCTGCTCGAGGGGAGCCGTGAGCGCGGCGTCGTCGTGGAGGGCTACAGCCCGTTCCGCGCCGCCAAGCTGGACGACCCGGTGCTGACCGGACTCGCCGAGAAGTACGGCAAGACGGTCCCGCAGGTGATCGTGCGCTGGCACCTGCAGCGCGGCGTCGTGGTGATCCCGAAGTCGGCCAAGCGCGAACGCATCGAGTCCAACGTCGACGTGTTCGACTTCGAGTTGTCCGCGGACGAGCTCACCGCGATCGACAACCTGTCCGAGGCGTGACCGACCGCCCGGATCACTGAACCGACGCCGCACCCGGCCCGGACCCTGGCTCCCGGGCCGGGTGTGGCGTCTGCCGGTTCGGGCCAGCCGGCGACCGCAGGCGGCCAACGGGTGGAACCCCACCCGCACGCGGCGAACCATGGAGCGCGGGACCCGACCGAACGGAGCGCACCATGGACATGGCGACCGCACTGCGCGACCTCGCCGTCACCGACGAAACCCTGTCCACGAAGGAGAAGGACCAGCTCGACCGGGACGGTTTCCTCCCGCTGCCGGGCATCCTCAGCTCCGAGCAGGTCGCGGCGTTCAACACCCGCCTCGCCGAGCTCACCGCCGCCGAGGGCGAGCAGGCCGGCCTCGAGGTGCACCAGGAGGAGGGTGCGGACCGGCTGTCGGACCTGATCAACAAGGACCCGATGTTCGACGTCTGCTTCACCCATCCGCGGGTGCTGGCCGGGATGCGGCACGTACTCGGGGAGTTCAAGGTGTTCTCCCTCAACAGCCGCGCCTCCCGTCCGGGCAAGGGACTTCAGGGTCTGCACACCGACTACGGCGAGCCCGTCCGGCCCGGTGCGTACCGCGTGTGCAACTCCATCTGGCTGCTGGACGACTTCACCGCCGACAACGGCGCCACCCGCGTCGTCCCGGGTTCGCACCGGTGGGCCAAGCTGCCGGGCCAGGAGCTGGCCGACCCCAAGGACGCCCATCCCGACCAGGTTCAGCTGCTCGCCCCGGCCGGCACGGTCGTGATCTTCAACAGCCACCTGTGGCACGGCGGGACGCTGAACAGCTCCGACCGGGCCAGACGGGCCATGCACATGGCGTTCTGCACCCGTGACCTCGCCCAGCAGCTGGACCAGAAGGCCTACATCCGTTCCACGACGTACGACCGGCTCAGCCCGGCGCAGCGGTTCCTGCTCGACGTCGCCGCCGAGGACGTGGCCGCCCGCCAGGCGAGCTGAGCAGGCCGGCCGAGCACCGCCGATCGCGACAACCACCCGCGCGGAGATACTGGACGGATGACCTCCGGTGCACGTACCCCCAAGATCCACGTCGGCCCACAGCAGCTGCCCGAGCTCCTCGAGGCGGTGAAGACGGCGGGCGGTGAGGTGGTCGACGACCCCGCGCAGGCCGAGGCGCTGGTGTGGTGGGGCGGGTCGCCCGACCAGTTCAAGGACGTCGACCACGACGGCATCAAGTGGGTGCAGCTTCCGTCGGCAGGCATCGAGTCGTGGTTCCGGGCCGGCATCTTCACCTCCGGCAAGGTCTACACCTGCGCGGTCGGCAGTTACGCCGACGGTGTCGCCGAGCACACGCTGGCGCTGATGCTCGGCGGCCTGCGCCAACTGCACACGCTCGCCGGCGAACGCACCTGGACGGGCGTACGGTCCGGAACCCTGCTGGACTCGACGGTCGGCATCGTCGGCTGCGGCGGCATCGGCCGGGCGCTGATCCGGATGCTGGAGCCGCTGCGGGTCCGGGTGCTGGCGATCACCCGCTCGGGTACGCCGGTGCCGGGTGCGGCGCACACCTACACCCCGGACCGGCTGGACGACGTACTCTCCGCCTCGGACGTGGTTGTGATCGGCGCCCCGTCGACGGCCGAGACCAAGCACCTGATCGGCGCGCGGGAGCTGGAGTTGATGCAGCCGCACGCCTGGCTGGTCAACATCGCCCGGGGATCGCTGATCGACACCGACGCGCTGGTGGAGGCCCTGCGCGCCGGCAGCATCGCCGGCGCCGGCCTGGACGTCACCGACCCCGAGCCGCTCCCGGACGGCCACCCGCTCTGGGACGAGCCGCGCGCGCTGATCACGCCCCACTCGGCCAACCCGCCCAGCCTGCTCATCCCGGGACTCACCAAGCGGGTGAACGAGAACGTCCGCCGCTACGTCGCGGGCGAGAAGCTGGTCGGGCTGGTCGAGGTGGAACGCGGCTACTGAGCTCTACCGACCTCTGCCGACCTCTACCGACCCGAGTCCTCCGGCGGGCCGAACTGCCGGCGGCCCGTCGGCCGGACGAGGCCCTCGGCGACGGCGGTGCGCAACGCGGCGTCGAAGCGGCGGGGGCCCCACCGGCGGGCGCCGAGTTCGCGGAACAACGTCTCCCGATCCATCGGCCCGCGTTCGCCTACCAGGTTGGCGATCCGGGCGACCTCCTCGTCCAGGGCGCGGTCCCCGGCCAGCCGGCTCTGGCTGGGCGAGGCGCCGGAGGCGTGCATGCCGGGCGAGTAGAACGACGTACCCGGGCCGGGCCGGTATCGCTGTGTGCGCAGGCGTTCCGACCGCCGGGCGATGCGTTCGTCGCGTTCGGACTCGGCCCTTCGGGCCGCCTCCCGCGCGCTCACCCGGTCCTCGTCCTCGGTTCCTGCTTCCGCCCGCTCTCCCTCGCCGGTGCGCTCGTCCGTCTCGTCCGCCTCCTCCGCGGTGAGCGGGCGGGCGATGTTCTCCAGGGACTGCTGCTCGGCGCGCACCCCGAACACCAGTTCGGCCACGCCGCCGAAGGCCATCGCGATCGCGCCGATGAAGAAGCCCAGCGCCACCAGGCCGAGGTTGCCGCTGTGGATGAACTGGCCGAACAGCAACGGCCCGGTGATGCCGCCGATCGCCGTACCGACCGCGTAGAACAAGGCGATCGCGAGCGCCCGGGTCTCCATCGGGAAGATCTCGCTGACCGTCAGGTAGGCCGAGCTGGCGCCGGCCGAGGCGATGAAGAACCCGATCGCCAGCAGGATGATGAACGAGATGGAGTTCAGCGAGTTGCTCAGCAGCAGGAAGCCGATCACCGCGGTCATCACCGCGGCGCCGAGATAGCTTCCGGCGATCATCGGTTTACGCCCGACTGTGTCGAAAAGCCTTCCCAGCAACATCGGGCCGAGGAAGTTGCCGACCGCGAACACGGCCAGGAAGAACGGCACCGAACCGGACGCCACCTTGAAGTACGTACTGAGAATCGTGCCCAGGTCGAAGGTGACCGCGTTGTAGAGGAACGCCTGGCCGATGAACAACGCCAGGCCGAGCAGCGTGCGGTGGGGGTACTTCCTGATCGCGACCCGGGCGAGCTCCCGGAAGGGAATGGTCTTGCGTTGGCGGACCGTGATGCTCTCGCCGGGTTCGGGGATCTCGTCGTCGGCTTCCTCGCGAACCTCGCGTTCGATCGAGTCGACGATCTTCTCCGCCTCGTCCTCGCGGCCGTGGATGAACAACCACCGCGGGCTTTCGGGCACGTGCCGGCGGACGATGAGGATGGCCAGGCCGAAGATGCCGCCCAGGCCGAACGCGAGCCGCCAGCCCAGGTCGGTGGCGAAGATGTCGGAGAGCAGGAAGATCGCGGCGATGCTGCCGAGCGCGGAGCCGACCCAGTAGCTGCCGTTGATGGCGATGTCGACCTGGCCGCGGTTGCGGGCGGGGATGAGCTCGTCGATCGCGGAGTTGATCGCGGAGTACTCCCCGCCGATGCCCATGCCGGTGAAGAACCTGGCCAGGAAGAAGTACCACGGCGCGAACGCGAAGGCGGTGGCCACGGTGGCGACGATGTAGACGCCCAGCGTGAGCAGGAAGAGCTTCTTGCGGCCGAACCGGTCGGTGAGCTGACCGAAGAACAACGCGCCTATGCAGGCGCCCAGGACGTAGATGGCGGCAGCCATACCGATGTCGCCGGCAGTGAGGTGGATCCCACTGCCCTTCTCGATCATGCGGCTGGCGACCGAGCCGACGATCGTCACCTCGAGCCCGTCGAGGATCCACACGGTGCCGAGGCCGATCACCACCCGCCAGTGGAATCGCGACCATGGCAGGCGGTCCAGCCGGGCCGGAACCCGGGTACGAATGGTGTCCAACGTGGTTGACGACATGTGCGGTCCGTTTCGCTCGCTCAGGAAGGCCGGATGGGACGCGCGGTGAGTGGTGCCGCACGTGCCGGCGGACTTCCTCTCGGCGAGATGGCGTACGCCGAGGTGGCGCCGTAGGATGCGCCGTCATGGTGCACTGTCGGATCCTCGGCCACAGGTATCGCTTCTCCACCGAGGGCGAGACCATGACCTGGCGGTGCCAACGCGGTTGTGGCGCCGCCGGCAGCAAGCGCTACCCCACCGCCGCCGACGCCGACCGGTACGCCGCGGCCTTCGACCGCGAAGACAGTGCGGATCTCGGCCGGCGCGCACCGCTCGTCGGTCTGCTTCCACTCCGCGTGGTCCGTGCCGTACGCGCCCTGCGCGGGCGCCGGGCGAACGACTGACGAACCCCCGGACCGCCCGACCGGCAGGCGCGTCCGGGGGGCTACCACGGAGGTTTCACCTGCCGGGGGCCGGGACATGGGCGGCAACATACTCCTGCAAAAGCCTTACCGCAGGGACCCTCCGCGCGGCCCGTCTCCGGCCCCATCCGGTCTCCGGCCCCATCCGGTCTCCGGCCGTCTGGTCAGCGGCGAGGCTCCCAGCGGAAGAGCCGGGTGGCCAGTACGACGGCGACGACGACCCAGCCCAGCGTCGGTCCCAGCAGGAGGAGGGAGTCGGCCACGGCGACGCCGCCGTTCCAGGCGTTCATCACCAGTTCGGTGGCCGATCCGCCGGGCAGCAGCCGCTTGAGCAGGGTGAGGTCCTCGGTTCCGCTGGTACCCACCCAGGTGGCGACGGCGATCACGCCGAGGGTGACCGGCAGCGTCGTCACCTGGGCATGCTCGGGCGAGTTCGTCAGCCCTGCCGTGGCCAGGCCCAGGCCGACCATCATGGCCAGGGTGGCGAGGACGGCGACCACCAGCAGGGCGACGTTGGCCGGTTCACCGGCCACAACGGCGAACACGGCCAGGATCACCGTCACCTGAACCAGCGCGATGACGGTGGCCGGCAGCAGCAGCCCGGCCAGGATGCCGGGGTCGCCGGCGGCGGTGGACCGCAGCCGTTTGAGGAAGAGGTTCTGCCTGCGGGACGCCAGCGTGGTCACGGCGGTGGTGTAGAGCCCGAACGCGGCGACGATGAACATCACGATGGCGGCGATGTAGCCGAGGCTGCCGATAGCCTCGAACGTCTCGTGCTGGCGTACGAAGAACGCGCTGACGACGACCGGCACGATGAAGCTGGTGACCAGCACCAGTCGGTTGCGCATGATCTGGATCAGCTCGCTGACAGCGATGGAGAACATGGCGGGAGTTCCTCTCGGAGGTCATGTCAACTGTCAATTGACAAGCGGGAGACTGCGTGTCAGGTGCCGATGGCGCGGAAGACGTCGTCCAGCCGGGTCGGGCCGGCTTCGAGGTCCCGCAGCTCCACGGCGTTGTCCTGTGCCCATCGGAGCAGGACGTGCAGGTCCTTCTGCAGCGCGAAGGTCTCGACCACGACTCTCCCGTCCGCGTCGGCGACGGCCTGCAACGGCAGGTCCGCTGCCGGCGCCGGTCCCGGCAACGAGAAGCGGACGACGGCCGGCAGGGTGCGGGTCAGTTCCGACACCGTGCCCTCCCGGTGCAGGGTGCCCTGGTGCATGAGGCCGATGCGGTCGGCGCGCTGCTGCGCCTCCTCCAGGTAGTGCGTGGTGAGCACGATGGTGGCGCCGTTCTCGCGGAGCCGGTTCACCGTCTCCCACAGGTCGTCCCGGGACTGGATGTCCAGACCCGTGGTCGGCTCGTCCAGGAAGATCAGCTCCGGGGAGCCGAAGACGGCGGTGGCGAAGTCGAGCCGGCGCTTCTCCCCGCCGGACAGTTGCGACACCTTCCGACCCGCCCGGCCGGTGAGGTCGACCAGGTCGAGCACGCGGTCCACGTCGTCCGTACGGCGGGTGAGCCGGCCGATCAGGCGTACCGACTCGCGCACCGTCAGGTCCGGTGCGAAGCCGCTCTCCTGGAGCATGACTCCCATCCGGGGACGGACGGCCCGACGGTTGCCCGGGCTGTGCCCGAAGACCCGCACCGTTCCCGTGGTCGGCGACCGGTGCCCCTCGACGGTCTCCAGGGTCGTGGTCTTGCCCGCCCCGTTGGTGCCGAGCAGGGCGTAGAGCTCGCCGCGGCGTACCTCGAAGGAAAGATCCCTGACGGCGTGGAAGTCGCCGTAGCTGACGTTCAGTTCGTCGACTTCGATGACTGGCGTTGTGGACATGCCACCCATGACACAGCGGTCGACCCCGTTCGGGCAGTGGCGCCGCGTCACGGCGCCATGTGACGTGGTGTCACTGGTCGCGATTCGGGCCCCCGTGAATACTTGGGGGGTGACCGCAAGATCACCGGGCTTCACCGAGGCGACGCAGGGACGGCTGCGCCGCCTCAACCTCACCACGTCCATCCCGCCGCTGGTGACCGCTGCCGCCGTCATCGTGTTCATCGACACTCACGCCTGGTGGCACCTCCTCGTCCTCGTCCCCGGCGTCGTGGTGGCCCTGGTGGCGTTCGAACGCTGGACGGCCGACGATCTTGCCAGGGTCGCCGTGCCCTGCATGATCGTGGGGGGCGCGGTGTGGCCGCTCGGGGTGCTGCTCACCGGCAGCCCGAACGCGTACTGGGGAATCTGCGCCGTGGGGTCTCTCGCGGTCTCCCGGGTGCGGCGCCGGGGCCTGCTGTACGTCGCGGCCGCCGGGCTGATCACCTACGTCGCCGTGGTGGGCGCGGCGCGGCTCCTGGTGGACCGGTCCGACGCCCACGAGGTGCTGGCGGCTTACGTCCTCGTTCCGACGGTGCTCACCCTGATGGTGACCATCATGACGACCGTGGGCGAACGCTTCTACGACATCTTCCGTGAGCTCGAACAGACCAAGGAACGCGAGGCCGAACACGCCGTCATCCGCGAACGCGTCCGGTTCGCCAGCGACCTGCACGACATCCAGGGCCACACGCTGCACGTGGTCAAACTGAAGATCGCGCTGGCACGGAAGCTGCTGGCCAGCGACCCCGACCGGGCGGAGAAGGAACTGCAGGAGACGTACGCCCTGGTCGCCGACACCATCACCCAGACGAAGGAACTCGCGTACGCCCAACGGCGGCTGAACCTCTCCGCCGAACTCGAGAACGCGAAGAACCTCTTCGAGGCCGCCGGTATCCGGGTGCGCGTGACCCGGGAGGCCGAGGTCGATCCTCGTGCCGGCGAACTACTCGGCCAGGTCCTGCGCGAGACGACCACCAACATCCTCCGGCACGCACAGGCCGAACAGGTGCAGATCACGCTTTCTCAGGCCGGCATCACGATCGTCAACGACGGCGTACGGGAGGATGCGCTTCCCGAGCTCAGAGGACTGTCCACGCTGAAACAGCGGGTGGCAGGCGAGGGAGGCGAGCTGACCGTGGAACAGCAGGGCAAGCAGTTCTTGACAGCCGCGAAGTTCCCATCTGCCCGAACCAGCCCGGCCGTGGCGGCGGCAGCGAGGGAGAACAGCCGATGACGACCATCGTGCTCACCGACGACGAGGTCCTGCTGCGCAAGGCACTTGCCGCGCTGCTTCCCCTGGAAGGCGACATCACCGTCCTCGCCGAGGCAGAGGACGGCGAGACCGCCGTCGAGGCCACCCTGAAGCACCGGCCCGACGTGCTGGTCGTGGATCTGGAGATGCCGGGAGTGGACGGCCTCGGCGCGGTCGCCGACATCCGCCGGACGCGACCGGAACAAGTGATCCTGATGCTGACCCGGCACGCCCGTCCCGGTGTGCTCCGCAAGGCCCTGAAACTCGGCGTCCAGGGCTTCGTCAGCAAGTCCGCCGAACCGGCGCTCATCACCTCTGTCATCACCTCCCTGCATGCCGGCAAACGCTGGATCGACCCGGAGGTGTCCGCGCTCGCGGTCATCGACGACTGCCCGCTCACCGACCGCGAACTCGACGTACTGCGGGCGACCGGCAAGGGCTACTCGGTGGCCGAGACCGCCGCCCAGATCCATCTCGCCGAGGGGACGGTACGCAACTACCTCTCCAACGCCATGCAGAAGACCCAGACCCGGACCCGCCACGAGGCGGCCCGCTACGCCCGCGAACACGACTGGCTCTGATTCGCCGGCAGAGACCATGATCCACAGGTGGGGTTGGTACCCGTGGGAGTGCCGCACGTCGCCTCGGTCAGTCCCTGCCGCCACCGACGAACCCCGGTCGCTAGACTGTGCGCCGCGCCCCCACAACTCGGGGGCCGTGCCCTCGTAGCTCAGGGGATAGAGCAACGGTTTCCTAAACCGTGTGTCGCAGGTTCGAATCCTGCCGGGGGCACCCACCAAATCCCAGGTCAGCCGCAGTGCCGATGATCAGTTCGGCCCCGGCCTCCTCAAGCCCACCGTGGCTTCACCGGCAGCCGCACGACGGCGGTCTCGCCGGGCCGTCGCCGGCGTCGAACCCGTCGAGGAACTCCCTGATCGCCCGCTTGGACTTGAACACGTGCCGAGTCACGTGGTGCCCGTGCTGGGCGATGATCGCAAGCTCGCGGTCGTTCGCGCGCCGGTCCCGCCAGATGGACGGGATCAGGCGCCATTCATCGCGCAACCGTTGCCACGCCGAGTACGTACATCCTTCTGGCAGCCGGCCCGGCATCCGGAAGCCGCGCAGGAACGCCCGGCCCGCGCACCGCCACCACGGCGTGACGAGCACCACCACGGTGTCGGCGCGTTCGAGACGGGGGTCGAGCGTCTCCGTGTAGTTGCCATCGGCGATCCACGCGTCGCCCGCAAGCACGCGACGCTGCTTCTCGCGCCACTCCGCTTCCGACGGCTCGACCCAGCCGGGCTTCCAGAACTCGAGGTCGAGATGAATGAGGGGGAAGCCGGACTTGGCAGCAAGTGCGTGTGACAACGTGGATTTCCCGGCCCCGGCCTGCCCCGTCACGATGATGCGGCGCCCTGGCGGCGCGGGTTGAGCAGAATCGGATACGGCTGAGGAAGCAGACGACACAAGGACCCCTTTGGGTTACTGAGAACGAGGCCACCACCCCGGCGTACGACAGGCACACCGGCAGTGCGGGCGGATCAGGCTCGCTGTGCCGCAGATCAGGGGCAGCACGCGATGACACCCGGGATCTCGGACTACGCCACCAAGGACCAGGTATGCCCCGGGCTCCGGCGTTCGGCTCCCGCAGGGCCGATCAGGTGAACGTCTTCGGGGCCCACGTTGCAGGCTCGACCGTCGGTGACGGCGACTCCACTACGTTCCGGAACCGCGAGAATCGTCTGGTCGTGAGTCCTTGCCCAGGTGCGGAGCAGGTGGTCGTCGCTTGCGTCGTAGTGGGGGCGGATGACCAGTCCGCCGAGCAGGTCGAGCGCCGACGTGTCCGTGATGCCGCAGTCGTTGGAGTCGACGTCGCCGGCGATCGCGATGTCCGCGCCGGCGAGAACCGCCCCGGCGCTTCCGCCGTACATGGCGCCACCCGCATCGAGGAAGTTCCGAACAGGCTGCAGGAAGTGATGCCGCTGGAGGTGATCAAGCAGGCCGAACGTGTTGCCGCCACCGACGAAAAGGAGATCAACATCGGCCAGATCCTGTTCGGAGCGGCCCGCGGGACTCGACCACATCTCGATCCGGAAGTCCCCACGCGCGGCCAGGCAGTCGGCCAGCCATCGAAAAGCTCCCTCATGCTGGTTCGTGGCGAGTGCGAACGGCCAGTAGAGGATGCGTTGGCCGGGCACCAGGAACCTGTCCCACAGCCGAGCCTCGTCCTGCTCCGAGCCACCGCCGCCGAGATACACCCCTGCCACCATCAGCGTATCGTCCACCCGCTCCGGGGCGCCACGCAAGCAAGTAACTTCGGCCTTCCTGCCCACCTGCCGTAGATGCCGACGTACGCCCATCGCGTGTCAATCCTGCCTTGCGCCGGGTCGTGGTCTCCGACCCGGAGTGTCCGCGAGTGGACCGTCAGGCGACTGTCACTCCACTCCTGTCGAACGGACGACGGTAGCGAGGTCTCCTGAGTACCTCGCGATAACCCATGCGCTCGTAGAAGCCGACCGTCTGGTTGGCGTTCTCGAGGATCGTGGCGATCCGTACCCGCTTCAGCCCGGCCGCACTGCACCGCGCCAGCCCGTTGCGCACCAGAGCCGTCGCCAGTCCACGCCGCCGATACCGCTTCCGCACCGCAACCCACGGCGTCAACCCGGTACCCGCATCGACCTTCTCGTTGATCACCACGCCGGCCACCTCGTCGCCGTCCCATGCCACACACCAAAGGCCGGTGTCCGACTGCCTGTCGGCGACGTCGCGCCGATACCGCTCGTAGGTTCGTGGCACGTACCCGTGAGTACTCGTTGCGAACGACTCCTCGATCGCCGCGTGGACAAGGCGATGCTCCACCTCGCCGAGTCTGCGTTCCACCAGGCCATCGGGCAATGGCACCGGTGCAGGGGCGGTCTCCTCCAGGTCGCACTCCAGATCCATCGCGGTGAACGCCAGCCGGAAGCCGGCCCGCATCAGCAGGTTCCGCACATCGGGCTGATCGATGTCAGCGTTGCCACCGAACACGTATGGACCGTCGCCGTCCATCGCCGGCGGATCCTGTCGCGCGGCCTCCAACTGCCAGGTCAGAAAGTGACCACCGATGCCGCGCCGCCGCCAGTGCGGGTGGACGTACCCGAGGAGAAGCAGCAGTCGCGTGCCGTCCCTCTCGGTCCACCAGTCCATCCAGGTGTAACCGACCGGTGCGTCACCGACGCGGGCGATCCGGCAGTACGGCAACCGGGACGCCGGATCGGTGTCCGGGCCGGGCATCCAGGCGTCCGGTTTGACAGTGCGGACCGCTGAACGCACCGCCTCGATGGCCCTGATGTCGGCATCACCGGTGAAGGCCGACAGAGTGAACGCCGCAGGCATCGTCATGTCCGATGACACTCGCCGATGCATCGTGACTCGGTCAACAGCTTTTGCTCGCAACCCGACGATCCGGCAGCGTTCACCCGTGACCGGACAGCGTGCCGCCGAGCCCCGGGTTGGCGATCAGTTCGAGGAAGCACCGCGCGGCGCTGCTTTCGGAGACGGGCCGGGGACGGCCCTCACCACGCCACCACCAGGTGACCTTGTCCACGCCGTCCGCGGCCAGGTAGGCGGCGAACAGCTTCGGCAGCAGTTGACGTTCGTCGTCCGACAACTGGCGTACGTCCGCGTAGGACCCGACCAGCTGTCGCACTCGTCGGGGATCGACGTGGCCGTCGGGCGAGCGTCCCCACGACCACAGAATCGAGCACAGATCGTAAAGCACGTGGGAGTACTGGCAGTCGTCGAAGTCGAGGAGAGCAGCCACATCCCCAGACGGGTCTCGCACCAGGTTGTTCGGTGCGACGTCTCCGTGGACCAGTCCGACCCACAGGCCGGAGGTGGTCTCCAGGGCGGCGGTGAGTTCGTCGATAAGGGACGAGAGTTCGGCCAGGAACGCGGCGCCACCAGGCACGGTCGAGAAGTCGGGGTCCGAACCATACCGGCTCATCCATCGTGTCAACCGCGTCAACGGGTCACTTCGCTCGACGCGAGAACCCGCGAAGGTCCGGTGGCGGGACACCAGGTGCATGCGTGCCAGCAAGCCTGCCGCGATGACGCCTTCGGCGAGGTCGTGTGCTCCCGTGTCACCCAGGCTCTCGCCGACAATGCCTGGTACGTACGTGAACAGCGCGGCCGGTCTGCCGTCGACCTGGTCGATTCCGGCGGTGCCGTCGAGCGGATCCACCACGCCGGCAAAGGGAAACGCGTTCGCTGCCAGATAGCGCAGAGCTGCCAGTTCGAAGATGATCTCGGCGTCGGCACTCGTCCGCACATAGTGCCGCAGCACGTAGCGTTCGTCGGGACGGCTGCCATCGGCGCGGGTCAGCAGCCAGGTCTCGTTCGTGACGCCCGGCAGCCGTCGCGCCCGCCAGTTCGCGGTGTCGAGACCTCGCCGGTGAAGGAACGGACTCCACTGCCGGCCGAGCGACCCCGTCATGTCGCCGTCTCCCCCGGGCGTCGGTTCTGGTCGTCGGTGACCCAGTGCTCGATGAAGTCGATGCCGTCGTGGATCCAGGTGTGGCCGCGCTGGCGGCAGCGTTCCCGCAGGATGTGCACCGAGGTCACCGTGTCCGTGGATGGCACCAGCAGAACGACGTTCGAGAACGGACGGAGCGCACTCGCAACGCGTTCGTGCAGCCCGCGGTCGAGGAAGGACGTGTGGCCGGCACCGAGATCGAAGACGCAGTCACGGTAGTCACGCACCACAGCTCCGACGGCGAACGCGACGGCCGGCTCGAAGGGCGGTAGGCGGCGACGAACGAGTCCGCCATCAACTCGTTGTAGGTGTCGGCGTTCCAGCCCGGGGCGATGCGGTAGTAGTCGTTGGCGATGGCGTCGAGGTGGACGTGTGAAACCCCGAGCCTGCTGGCCAGTCGGGTGCCGAGCGTGGTCATTCCCAGCACCAACGGGGCCGATCAGGACGTACTCCGGGCGCCGCTGCTCGACCATGGCCGGCGAGCTTAGTGCACAGCATCGGATCCTAGGAGTTCCTCGATGTCGCTTGGCTGGACCCTTCCGGAAGCCCGAGCCGCATCTGCAGGGCCCGTCGGACATAGTGCTTCGTCGTCACCGTCGCCCGGGAGCGCAAAGCACCGATCCACTACGACGCGCCAAAAGCCGTCACAGTCCCCTTCCTGGCTTCGCGAAGATGGCCGTTGTCGACAGCGGTGGTTCCGGGCTTGAGCCCGTCCTCGACGTCGGCCTGGCGCATCCAGTTACGCAGACACGACTCCGCGATCCCGAAATCGGCAGCGATCTGCTTGACCGTCTGCCCCGGCTCACGCCGACGGGCAACGTTGATTGACCACGTCGTCGCGGAACTCCTCGGGGTAAGGCTTCGGTCACAGCGCACATCCTTCCAGCAGCACCTGTCGGAGCTACAGTTCGGATGTCACCGGCTCATGCAGCAGTCCCATCCTGCCGACGGAAGACCGGCGTTGGGTTCAGGGCCGCGCGCGGAAGCGGCGGAGGCCAACGAACCCTAGGACGCTCACTCCGACCACCCCGAGCGCACCGGTGGAGAGCAGGGCGAGTGGCAGCGGCGCACTCAGGGTGGCGGGTAGTCCGAAGGTGCCGCGCGTGGCGGGGAAGGTCACGTCGCCCGTGGTCGTGTGTTCTGTCTCACCGCTTCGCAGCTTCAGTCGGAACTTCCACGGCCCATTGGGCAGGCGTTCGTCAAGGCGCACAGTGACAGAGCCGCGATTGCCGGGTGCGAGAGTTGTTCCCTCGTCGACTGGGAAGGGGCCGGCTCGAAGTGACCCGGGCCCGTGGTCCAGCCAGAGCTCGCCGCTGAGGTCGAGTGCGCGTTTACCGGTGTTGGTGACATCCGCGACGATTTCTGGAAGGCCAGATTCGGTGCGCTCGGGAACCACTCTGTTGACCTTGAAGTTTGACGGCGGTTCTCCTCCAGGTCCGACGTCGAGATAGACGCGGATCCCGACTCTGTTGACCAGGGAGACGTTCTCGTTCGCCTGCGCCTTGGGGGATTTCATCTGCGTCCAGATCACCGCGTACCGTTCACCCTCGCTCGCCTCCTTGGGCACGCTGATCGTGGCTTCCACGACGGCTTGCCCATGAGGAGGCAGACGGAGTTTCGGTTTGTCGACGTTGATCCACGAACTTAGCTCGTTCGATGTGTGGCCGGCGGCGAAGATGAAGGCGTCGCGACGTATCGCGGCCGCGGCTGCGTAGATCGTGACGACATGTGGTCTGGGTGAGGTGCTGCTCACCAGGAACTTCCGGCGGAAGGTAGTACCGGGATTCACGTGATCGACGATGTAGATCCGGGCGCGAGGGTCGTCTACTCGGTTCACTGGCGCTTCGAGCAGCCGCACACCGAACGCGCCCGTGTCTGCCGGTCGGGCCGGGCTCGGAGTCGGGCTCGGGCTCGGGGGCGGCCAACTGTCGGCGTTGGCGGGCCGCCCCCCGAGAACTCCGGGTACCAGCAGTGCGAGCCCTGCGAGCAGGACCGCGTAGCGGACGAGAGTTCTAACCAACGGAGTGGTTGACCGTTCCCCGGTAGACATCGGCCACCGCGTCAGCAGGGATGTTGATCGTGATGGTGGGGTTCCATGTGGCGGAGTTGTTCCCGGACCCACCTGAGTGGCTGTACGCGGTGAGTTGGACACCATCCAGTGCCTGCCCCGGCGGGGTGGCCTGGCCGGGCGTGAAGGTGCCGTTGCCGGTAGTGCTGGTCGCGATCCCGGAGGCGTAGAACACGTCGCCGTTCGGGATCACCGCACCTGTGCTGTCGCCGGTGAAGTTCGTGGAGGACGCCAGCGCTGTCCAGTTGGGTGTGGTCGATGCGCGCTGGTCGGAGACTGTGACCGCGCTTCCTCCGCCACCGGTGAAGGTGTTACTGATCGTGTCGCCCGGGTTGCCGTTGCCGAGGGAGATCGGGCCGGCCGGCACGGCGATTGTCAGGTTGCCCTGGTTGACGCCGAAGGTCACCGTGGTCGGGCACGTCGTCGACGCCGGGCAGGTCGCCGCCTGCGCCGGCTGAGCGGTCAGTAGAGCCGTGGCAAGGCCAGCCACTGCGAGAAGCGGCAGACCGAGAGATCGTTTTGACACCTTGAGCCCCCACATACCTATAGGTGGATCTGTTGCACTAGCTGCAAGATGGCTCGCCAAAGCATTCACGAAACGACGATGGCGACTTTCTCCCCGTTGAAACGTCCGACACCAAGGGACCGGATGGCAGAATCCGCTCAGGCACATCAGGCGGGAGGGACGCGCGGAGCATGAGGATTCGCCAACAGAGCCGTTCTGTTGCCCTCGCTCTCGTTCTCCTGACAGCCTGGCTCGTCTGGGCGCCCACGCCTCGGGCCTACGCGCAGACGGTCACGTTCGGGCCCGTCACCAACTACTCCACCGAAGGCCGCCAACCCCGATCAGTCGCGGCAGGTGACTTCAACCGCGACGGCAATATGGACCTGGTCACCGCGAACAACCAGGACAACAACGTTTCGGTGTTCTTGGGCATAGGTGCCGGCCTCTTCGGCGAGGCCACCCGCTTCGCTGCCCAGAACAACCCCCGATCGGTCGCGGTCGGCGACTTCAACAAGGACGGCCGTCTCGATCTGGCGGTCGCCAACTTCCTGTCCAACAGCGTCTCGATCCTTCTCGGTACCGGGACGGGCACCTTCGGCGCCGCGACGAACTTCACCGTAGGAACGGGCCCGCAGGCCGTCGCAGTCGGCGACTTCAACCGCGACAGCAACCCCGACCTCGCCACGGCAAACTTCACCGGCAACAACATCACCATCCGGCTGGGCACCGGGACCGGCGGCTTCGGGGCCGCCAGCACCTTCGGCCTCAACGGCGCGACCAGTCCATACGGTCTCGCCGTCGGTGACTTCAACAACGACACCAACCCCGACCTGGCGGTGGCCGACTCAGGCTCCAACAACGTGTCGATCCTGCTCGGCACCGGCACCGGAACCTTCGGGGCGGCCACCAACTTCGCGCTGGGCGGCGGAACCAGCCCACGCGGCGTCGCCGTCGGCGACTTCAACACCGACGGCAGAGCCGACCTGGCGGTCACCAACCAGGCCAGCGGCAACCTGTCCGTCCTCCTCGGCACCGGCACGGGCGGATTCGGCGCCGCCACGAACTACACCGTCGGAAACCAGCCATTCTCGGTCGCGGTCGCCGACCTGGACTTCGACGGCCACGAAGACCTCGTGACCGCTGACGGCGGCGGAAGCGCCACGGGCAACCGGATCTCGGTACTCCTCGGCACCGGCACCGCAACCTTCGGCGCCGCCAGCGGCTTCTCCATGGGAACGGGCCCCCAATCCGTGGTCGCCGCCGACTTCAACAACGACGGCCTACCCGACGTGGCCACCGCCAACAGCGGCTCCGACAACCTCTCCGTACGGCTCAACACCACGATCGCCGGAACACTGTCCATCACGGTCCCAGGTGGCCCGGTAAGCGCCGGAAACGGCGCCCCCGGAGCCCAGCTGAGCACTCAGCTCGGACCGGCGAGCGTTGCCGACCGCAGAGCTCCGGGCCCGAACCTGTGGACGGTGACCGTCACCTCCACCGACTTCGCCACCAGCCCACCAACCCAGACCATCAGCAAGGCCGCCGCATCCTATTGGTCCGGCCCTGCAACCAGCACCACCGGCAGCGGCAACTTCGTGCCCGGCCAACCCACCGCCGCCGGGGCAGTCAACCTCAACACCAGCCGCACAGCCTTCTCCAAAACCACCGGCACAGGCCTCAACACCGCCACGTGGAACCCGACCCTCATCATCAACATCCCCGCCCAAGCCACGGCCGGCACCTACACCGGCACCATCACTCACTCCGTGGCATAGCCACAGCCACAGCAGGCGACGCGACAGAGCGAAGCGCATACCCAGAACCCACGGTGGGCGGTTACGGGCGGGCAGCCATGCTGCCCACCGCGCCGGGCAGGCTACGGGCTGCCGACCTCCCGGACCAAGCCAGGACACCGGGTAAACCCTCCGCCCCTCGGTGCGCCCTGAACCGCTGCAGGCTGTCTGGTCGCCCGGGAGGATGGTGGCGTGGGCACCAGCGGCGTCGGCGACGACTGGGACGAGCGCCACAAGCAGCGCGCTCGCTGGATGACCTACGCTCGCCCGTCACCAGGCGGATGGGCGAGTCAGCCGCCTTCGGTGGAGAGGTTGTGGATGATCTGTTTCGCGGTGTTGATCGGTATTGCGAACCCGATGCCGGTGACAGGTGCCCGGTCGGGCGGTGTGTAGATCGCGGAGTTGATCCCGATGACGCGGCCATCCAGGTCGAACAGCGGGCCGCCAGAGTTGCCGGGGTTGAGCGCGGCGTCGGTTTGGATGGCGTCGTAGGTGACGACGCCTCCCGACGGCGCCAGGCCGGTCGACGCTTCGGGGACCGAGACCGGCCTGTTGAGTGCGCTGATGATCCCCAGCGACGCACTGTCGTGCAGACCCTCCGACGTCCCTACGGCAACGACGGTCTGGCCTACTTCCAGTGAGTCGGAGTCGCCCAACCGTGCCGGTGTGAGGCCACCGTCAGTGGTGACCCGGATGACCGCGAGGTCGGCTCTGGGGGCGGCGCTGACCAGGACCGCTGACAGCGGGGTTTGGCCCGGCACGAATCGCACACCGATACGGCGGGCGGGAGAGACGACATGGAAGTTGGTAAGGATCAGTCCGTCGTTGGTGAGGATCACACCCGTTCCGACTGCCCGGTGGCCCAAGAACCAGGTGTCGATCTCCACCACGCTCGGGTTGGTACGAGCGATCAGCCGAGGAACCAGTCCGGAGTTCTCCGACACCCCCAGGGCGCCGGCCGTCGGAGCGGTGTGGCCGTCACGGGCGATGTTGATGGCGGCGAATGTCCCGGCGGCCCCGCCGACCACGCCTCCGCACAGCACGGCGATCACCACCACTACGACAAGGAACCGCCGCGGGCTTCTCAGACCTGTGTGCGGAGACGACATGGCGACAGTGCCCCGTTGGTCACTTCGGTGTGAACACGACCCGGGCCGGCGCTCGTGGGGAGACGCGCACGGCTCGCCAGGTGTGGGTTTGGCCGCTCAGGCCTCCGGTGATGAACCCGTCGCCGGTGAGTTGTCCCGGCTTGGTGTCGTCGACGAAGGTGTAGGCGCGGTGTCCGTTCACGGCGAGCTGGTGCAGGCCACCGGGGCGGTCGAGCGTGCCGATCCGAACCCCCAGTCCGCCGGGGTCGCGTAGGCCTGCGCTGTGCACCAGCACCGGATGCCACACCGAGGTACAGGACCCTGTACACAAGGGGCCCTTCGCGTTCACCGGCCCGGTGCTGGTGTAGAGCGTCGCCCCCCGATAGTCGGCCAGGAAACGGCTGTGCCCCTTGATCTCAACGGTTCGCACCACCGGCGGGCCCACCGTCGGGGTGAACGCCGGCCGAGCACTCGGGACGGACCCGGCGGGCCTACCATGCTCAGGCGGTGGGCTGCCCTGACAGCCGTTCAGCACTACCACCAACACCGCGACCGTCACCGTCGCCACCACCACAACCCAACCGCCTGGCCGCAGCCGTGTGCGGACCTGCGTCCGCGTCTGGTTCATCACCACGACAGACCCCCGGACCTCAACGCTGCAGGAGGATCGTCCTCGGAGCTGATGACGGGACCACGACCGCCGACCACGTGTAGACACTTCCGGTCGGTCCGCCGGTCTGAAAGTCCTGGCCGTTGGTCTGGCCGGGTGCGGTGTCCAGCTTGAACGTGTACAGACGGTGCCCGTTGACGGCGAGTTGGTGCAGGCCGCCGGGTCGGGGCAATGTCTCGAACTGCACCGGCACCCCGGCCACCTTCGGTTTGACCTTCACCGAGCCGACCACCACCGGGTGCCAGATGTTGGTACACACGCCCGCACAATGTGGCGCCCGGTCGAAGGGAGCTGAGTTCTTGACATAGAGCGTCATTCCATGTGCATCGGTCAGTACCCGTCCACCGCGCACGGGAAAGGTTCCCGCCCTGGCCGGGCCGACCGTCGGGGAGTACGTCGGCTGCGGACCCTCCAGATGCCTTTCCCACCGGCTGGCGACCGGCGCTCCTTGCCAGGGCACAGACGGCTGTTGGCAGCCACTCACCCCCAAAACCACGACGACGAGTGTCCCCAACAACGCCCGGGCTGACCTGCTCGCAGCAGACATCCGCTCCTCCCCGTTGCGCTGGAAACCCAACGCGCTGTCTATCCCAGCCAACACCCGAACCTCCCGGACCAGGGAAGAGTCAAGAAAGCAACCATGCCTACGGCTGTTGTGCCAGATACATCCCAGCCAACCGGGGTGGTCATGGCTGCGGTGGCCAACGACGGAGATAGCAACCGCGGCGGCGGAGCAATCGCGCGCATCGGTTGGGCGTACGAATCCGAACCATCCCGACCACCGGCCTGGCGGGCACCCTCATCAGCACCGGCCTGCTCAGACGGTCGTCCCGAATCCGGGCGAGAACGCCTCCACCAAGCCATACCACCACCACAGCAAGCCATCCCGCCTAACCGCAGGGCCGTCCGGTCCAGCCAACCCGGACAGCGGTACCGGCAAAATGCTGCGCATCCGTCCCCCCGGTCAACGGAACAGATCCACCACCTCAGCCAGCCACGCCGGTGAGGAGTTTCCCTTCGTCTTCAAAGGGCGGCCGGACGCCGCCGCGCGCACGCTTTGGCGCCGAGGACGATCATCGTGTCACCGGGAGGCTCGACCGTCGGTGACCAGGCCTGGTGGTCGCCTACGCCCGAGAGCGCCCCGGCCTTCGTTCTTCGTCAAAGTATCTTCTGGCGGGGTGTCGGATCCGGGTCGAGGCGTTCGTAGGGGAGATGACTGACCGCGCGATGGGTCACGTCGATGATCCTTCGCACTCGAACCAGGAGACATCTTGAAGCTACTCCTCACCTCCGGGGGCATCACGAACCCGAGCATCCGCGATGCGCTGGTCGACCTGTTGGGCAGGCCGATCGCCGAATCCACCGCCCTCTGCATCCCCACAGCGGAGTACGGCCACCCCATGTGTACGCCGGACTCGGCCTGGCGCTTCATCGCCGGCCGGTCCCCGTCGCCCATGTGCGACCTCGGCTGGAAGTCGGTGGGTGTCCTCGAACTCACCGCGCTGCCCAGCATCGGCGAGGAGCGCTGGATCCCGTGGGTCCGGGAGGCCGACGTGCTGCTGGTGGACGGCGGTGACGCGACGTACCTGTGCCACTGGATGCGGCAGTCCGGGCTGGCGGACCTCCTGCCGTCGCTGCCCGAGACGGTCTGGGTGGGGGTGAGCGCCGGCAGCATGGTGATGACTCCCCGGATCGGCACCGATTTCGTGGAGTGGCCGTCCGCGCCGGACGACAGGACGCTGGGGATCGTCGACTTCTCGATCTTCCCGCACCTGGACGTGTTCCCGGACAACACCATGGCCGAGGCCGAGAGATGGGCAGCCGGCATCGGCGGTCCGGCGTACGTCATGGACGACCAGACGGCCATCAAGGTCACCGGCCGCACCATCGAAGTCGTCTCCGAGGGGCAGTGGAAGCAGCTCTCCTGACAGCCGCAGAGGGGACCTCACGAGGGTCGGGTTGTCCCGGCTTCACCTGCGGCGCGGAAGTGGTCGGCGACCGCTTGAGCTTCGCCAAGCTGGTCACGCCAGTACGTCGAATCTGCAGCGACGGATCCGTCGTCCCCGATTCGGCCGTCGATGAGTTCGCGGATGATGTCGGCGTGCCCGGCGTGCTGCGCGGTCTCACCGACCATCCCGACCAGGAGCACTCCGAGCGTCGTCTCGCGGTGACCTTCCGCCCAGTGCGCGACGTGACCGGGACGGTCCAGTTCAAGATCGGCGATCGTGGCGTCGGAGTGAGCACAGGCCTGGCGGTAGGTGCCGGTGATGTAGTCACTCGACTCGTCGGGGGTCGCCCACATGTCGATCTCGGTGTAGGGGTCGTCTCGGAACCAGGACGGTCGTTCGTACGCACACCGTCCGAACGCGTCGCCGAAGTGGCCGTACTCACAACCAGCCAGGTGCTTGACCAGACCGAGCAGGTTCGTGCCCGTCGGGGTCAGCGGGCGACGCCGGTCGTACTCCGACAACCCGTCCAGCTTCGCGAGCATCACTTCACGACGGCGGCGTAGGTCCGCGAGTAGCACCGCTTTGAGATCGGTCATCCCCATCACCTCGCGGCGACCCTACCGAGCAGGACGACGCTCACTCACACACGCTCGCCGACGCCAGTTGTCCTGCGTCGGCCCTGGCCATGGCGCAGCCGCCGGACCTCGGGACTCGCGGCGAAGCGTGAAGACCTGCGGTGGCCGTGCCCACCCTGTGTTTTCACGCTTGCCGAGAGGAGGCCGGCCCGATCCGCGAGCGTGAAGACTGGCGGTGGCCCTGACGACCCGGAGCTTTCTCACTGAGCGAGGTAGTCCGCCGACTCGGCCACGGCGATTCTTCCGCGGAAGAATCGTCGTCCACCCCCGGGGTAGTCCAGGGCTGCGCCCACCAGTTCGCGCCGCCGAGACCTCGGCGATGGAGGAACGACCGCCATTGCTCACCGAGCGATGCCGTCATGACGTCGATTCCCCTAGGAGAATCTCCTCCACGAGCGCGTCAGGATCCCGATCCTCGGTGAAGAGGACGCGGTCGGCCAGCCGTCGGTTCTGGTCGTCGGTGACCCAGTGCTCGATGAAGTCGACGCCGTCGTGGATCCAGGTGTGGCCACGTTGTCGACACCGTTCCCACAATGTACGTACGGATGTCATCGTGTCCGCCGAGGGCAGTAGCAGAACGACGTTCGAAAAGGGGCTGAGGGCGCTCACGACACGTTCATGCAGTCGGCGGTCGAGGAACGAGGTGTGTCCGGCACCGAGATCGAAGATGCAGTCGTGGTGGTCACGAACCACGGATTCGACCGCGAATGCCAGGGCCGGCTCAAAATGGCGGTAGGCAGCGACGAACGAGTCGGCCATCAGTGCGTTGTACGTGTCCGCGTCCCAGCCAGGAGCGATGCGGTAGTAGTCGTTGGCGATGGAGTCGAGCTGGACGTGCTCAACCCCGAGCCGCTCGGCAAGTCGTGCACCAAGGGTTGTTTTCCCCGCACAGACAGGGCCGATGAGGACATACTCCGGGCGACGCGGCTCGACCATGGCCGGTGATCTTAGTGCACGGGATCGATCCTAGGGTCGCCTCGGCGTCACGTGCTCGTGTTCGTCGGGGCCGGCGCCGGGACGACGTCGGCCGGGTGGTGTGAGACCGGGTGCGTGCGTTCGAGCTTCGCACCCTCGACGTCGACGTCGGGCAGGATGCGGTCCAGCCAGCGCGGGATCCACCAGGCCTTGTCACCGATGAGATGCATGGCGGCGGGGATGATCAGCATCCTTACCACGAAGGCATCCAGGAGGACGCCGAACGCGAGACCGAAGCCGATCGGCTTGATGGTGGTGTCGTGGGAGAAGATGAAGCCCGCGAACACCGAGATCATGATGATGGCCGCCGCGGTGACCACGCTGCGCCCGGCGTGCAGGCCGCGTCGTACGGCAACCTTGGCCGGGGCGCCGTGGGCGTAGGCCTCCCGCATCCCGGACACGAGGAAGAGCTGGTAGTCCATCGCCAGGCCGAACAGGATGCCGGTCTGGATGATGGGCAGGAAGCTCAGGATCGGACCTGGCGAGTGGACGCCGAACAGGCTGGAAACCCAGCCCAGCTGGAAGATCGCGGTGATTCCGCCGAAGGCGCCCAGCAGCGAGAGAACGAATCCGATCGTCGCGGTCAGGGGAACGAGCAGCGAGCGGAAGACCAGGATGAGGATCAGGAACGACAGCCCGACCACCAGCACGAGGTAGACCGGCAGGGCGTCGGAGAGCTTCTGCGACACGTCGATGTTGGCGCTGGCGTTCCCGGCGACCCCGAGCGTGGCGCTGCCGCCCTGAGCGGTGTCCGGTCGAAGCTCTCGCAGTCCCTGCACCAGGTCGGCGGTGGACTCGCTGTTGGGCCCGCCGGTGGGGATGACCTGGAAGGCGAGTTCGGTGCCGTCGTCGGACACACCGATCGGCACGACCGCCCGCACGTCGCCCTTGTCTTGGATGGCCTTCCCGACCGTGGCCTGTTCGGCCGTCCGGGTCGTCTCGTCGACAGCGTGGGGAAGGTTGGCCACGACGAGCAGAGGGCCATTGAAGCCGTCGCCGAACTTCTTCGCCTGGACCTCGTACGCCTGGTACGCCTGGGAGTCCTCGGGCTGGCTGGCCCCGTCCGGAAGCCCGAGCCGCATCTGCAGGGCGGGTAGCGCGACGACGGCCAGGGCACCGATGCCGATCACCACTGCGAGGATCGCACGACGAGTGCTCATCGGCCGGTCCGCGCCGGAGTGGGTGCCGTCGGCGCGGCGATGTCTGGGTCCCTTCGCGTCGACGTTCGGGTTCCGCCGGCTCGTCGACGCCGCGCCCGGCCGGAGTGCGGCGCGTTCCCTCTTACGCAGCACGCGCATGCCGACCAGGGAGAGTACGGCGGGGGTGAAGGTCGTGGCGACGAGGATGGCGACGAGCACCGCACCGGCGCCGACGGTGCCCATCAACCCCAGGAACGGGATGCCGGTGATGTTCAGCGCCAGCAGGGCCACGACGACAGTGGCGCCGGCGAAGACGACGGCGTTGCCGGAGGTGCCGTTGGCCAGGCCGATGGACTCGTGCAGGTCCATGCCCTGCCGGAGCTGGTTGCGATGCCGGTTGAGGATGAACAGGGAGTAGTCGATGCCGACCGCGAGTCCGAGCATCACGCCCAGCACGGGGGTGACGGACTGGAAGTCGACCAGCCCGGAGAACGACATCGCGGCGAGGGTGGCGACCCCCACCCCGAGGATCGCGCTGGCCAGTGGCAGCACGGCACCGATGGCGGTACCCAGCATGAGGACCAGCACGATCGCGGCGACGATGACGCCGGCAACCTCCCCGGGCCCGAGCACGGAGGGCACGGCCTGGGAAATGTCCTGTGACAGCAGGGCCTTGGTGCCCGTGATGCCGGCGGCGTCGACGAGGTCCTCGATCTCCGTCTTGACCTCGGCCGGCACCTCGGTGGTGGGTTGCTCGAAGCTCACGGTCCCGACCGCGGCAGCACGATCCTTGGAGACGAACCGGAATCCCGAGGAGAGTTCCGCGACCTGGGTCGCGGACTGCAGCCCCGCGGCCTGCCCGTCGAGCTTGGCGCTCTGCTGCTGGAGCTGCCGCTTGTTCTGGTCGAGCTTCTCCTGCTCGGCGGCCAGCCGCTGCTTCACCTTGTCCGGCGTTCCCTTGCCCGCTGCCTGCTCACGCTGCGCGTCAAGCTGCCGTTGCGCCGCCTTCAGCTGCTCCAGGCCCTTGGCGAGCGCGTCCTTTCCCTGCGTGAGTTTCCGGGTGCCGGTGGCGAGTTCGGCCTTGCCGCTGTCGAGCTGCGCCTGGGTGTCGAAGGGATTGGTGACGCCTCGCACCCCGTCGACGCGGGAGATCCGCTCGAGGAGGCCGGCGATGCCGTTTCGCTGTTCCCGGCTGAACGCCCTGCCGTCGACGGTCGTGAACGCCACGCTTCCGGAGCCTCCACTTGCACCCTTGAAGTCGCGGGCGAGCTGGTCGGTGACCTTGCCGGTCGGCGTACCCGGAATGGAGATGGCCGAGGAGATGGTGCCCGAGAACGCCGCGAACGTCCCGAGTCCGAGCAGCATCACGGCCGCCCAGATTCCGACCACGCTCCAGTGGCACCGCGCGGCGAATCGCCCTACGCGATAGAGGAGCTCAGCCATGGCGCTGCTTTCGGTTCCTTTCGATGGAGCATGTACGCGGGCCGGCTTCGGGCGGGGGTCACCGAGGGCCGCGCTGAATCGAGTCCCGGTATCCACCGGCGAGCTGGTCGGTCAGGCGCGTCATGTAACCGCGCCACGCCCGCCGGGACGCCGGCGTCACCTTGGCCGCGTACTCCTGGACCCATCGGCGGGCGATGACGCCGATGCCGTTCATGAGGAACGCCACCGTCAGGCCCAGCACCACCGCGTCGATGTCGGGGACATGGGCCTGCACCTGCGAGACGAGCCGCTGACCGACGTGGTCCAGGGCGGCCTGGGAAATCGCCTGCCCGCGCGGTTGTTCGTCGTGGTCCTCGCCGACGATGCCGACGATGGTGGTCATCGCGGTCGGCAGGTCCGTGTCGCGCAACGCCGCGCACAGCCCGTCGAGGGCGGCGACGTGCCGGGCCGAGTCCACGGGCAGGCTCGCGAGGTTCGCGTCGATGGCGCGCAGCAACTGGTCGGCGACCTGGGCAAGCACCTGCTCACACACGGCCACGAGCAGGCCCTCGAACGTCGGGAAGTGGTTGAAGACGGTGCGCCGCGACACTCCGGCCGAGGCCGCGACCTCATCGACGGTGAATCCGCCGGGACCGCTCGTCATCGCCAGCTCTCGGGTCGAGGCGAGGATCGCGTCGCGGCGCTGCTCTCGCAGGACGCTGCGTCCGTCCACCCTGGTCCCGGTCATGGCGCCACGGTAATCATCAACTTGCACTTGGTGCAAATTGATCAGAGCGCGGGGCCAATTCGATGGTGCGAAGCGCCCGGGCAGGCGACCATGGTCCACGTGCTGAAGGACCAGCGGCTCCCCCCACAGGGCGGGCTCCCGCCGGCCGAAGGGGCCGGCGGCGCCGTCGTGGAGATCGCCTGCGACGAGTCCGGGTTCTCCGGCACCAACCTGCTGGACACGGTCACCCCGCTGTTCACCCACGCCAGCGTCGACCTGAGCGTCGGCGAGGCGGGCGATCTCCTTGGCGTACTGCGATCCGGATCCAGATGGTCACTCAACGAGTTCAAGTCCGGGAGGTTCCTGCGCAGCCCTCGTTCGGGTGAGGCGCTGGAGTGGTTGCTGACGGAGCTGAGCGGCCGGGCGCACGTCCTCCTGGTCGACAAGGAGTACTTCCTCGTCACCCGCATCGTCGACCTGTTCCTGGTCGAGCCCACCTACGCGGCGGGTACGCGGCTGAGCCAGGCGCACCGCCCGGCCGCCCTCGCCCTCTACCGGGCGGGACGGCGGGGCGGTCGCGACTGGGGCAACTTCCTCGCCGCCTTCGTCAGGCTCGTCCGTACGAAAAGACGGCACCAACCGGATCGCGGCGCCCTGGAACGCTTCTTCTCCGCGCGCGACTCACTCGCCGCAGCCGGGCTCGGCGCGCAGGCCGATGCGGTTCTCGACGGGCTCACCCGTACGCGGGTGGAGGAGATCCTGGCCCGGCTGGCCCGCGACGACCGCTCGATCCCACCGCCGCTGGAGCCGATGCTGCCGGCGCTGGCCGAGACGGTGCTTTTCTGGAGCGGCGGCCGGCGGCGGGTGCTGGTGATCCACGACGAGCAGAGTGCCCTGACGGCGGGCCGATTGCGGCGTCTGCAGCTGATGCTCGCGTACGGCGGCGATCACCCGGCAGACGACGACGAGGAAGCCGTGGCACTGTCGGCCAGGACTTCACCGCTGGCCGGTCTGGTGAGCGTGGACTCCCGGGACGACCCGCGGGTTCAGGTGGCCGACCTGCTGGCCGGGATCGCGCGGCGGACACCGGACGTCGGCGACGGCGGCCTGCTCCGGCCGTTCCTCTCCCCCACCTCACTGCGAGATGTCGGGGACTGACGACCGTCTCGATTCCGGCAGGACGACGTCCGGGACCGGCACTACTTTGTCCGGCATGAACGAGAGAACTCCGCCGATCGACTGGCTGCTCGACTCCGACCCCGCGATCCGCTGGCAGGTCATGCGGGATCTCACGGATGCGCCTGACGGCGCCGTGGCCGCGGAACGTGCCCGGGTGGCGAGCGAGGGCTGGGGCGCCCAACTGCTGGCCGCCCGCGACCCGGACGGCCAGTGGATGGGCGGCGCATGCTTCCCTGGTCGTGGCGGCCCGCCGGCGGAAGGCAGCCAACCGTGGACATCGACACTGCCGGCCATGATGGAGCTGTACGACTTCGGCCTGGACCCGACCACCGAGGCCGCCCGCGAAATGACCTCGCAGGTCGCCGCGAACTGCCGCTGGGAGTACGACGGCGCGCCGTTCTTCGACGGCGAGGTGGAGCCCTGCATCAACGGCCGCACGGTCACCCTCGGCGCCTACTTCGGCGCCGACGTGAGCAAGGTCGTCGCGCGCCTGCTGGCAGACCAGCTCGCCGACGGCGGATGGAATTGCTGGACCGAGAACGGCGCCACGGTCTCGTCGTTCCACTCCACGATCTGCGTGCTCGAGGGACTGCTGGAGTACGAACGAGCGCGCGGCGGTACGCCGGAGACGAGGGCCGCGCGCCGCGGCGGTGAGGAGTACCTGCTCGACCGCTCGCTGTTCCGCCGTAGGAGCACGGGCGAGGTGGCCGACGATGCCTGGCTGACGTTCTCGTTCCCGACCAGGTGGCACTACGACGTCCTGCGCGGGCTGGAATACTTCCGCGCGGCCGGCGTCAGGGATCCGCGGCTCGGTGAGGCGATCGAGGTCGTACGGTCCAAGCGCCGGGACGACGGCACCTGGCTGCTGGAGAACACCCACCCCGGGGCGGTGCACTTCCGGTTCGAGGGCGGCGACGGCCGGCCGAGCAGATGGAACACGCTGCGGGCGTCCCGAGTGCTCGACTGGTGGGACCGGCGCGGCTGAGGTGCGGCGTCAACCGTGGCTTGCGCGGAGTTCCGCATCCAGCTCACGGATCAGCTCACCGACCCGGCCGCCGCCTCGCGGAGCAGGCGGATAACGCCGCAGTACGTCCACCACGGCGGGGCTTGCGAGAGACCGAGCCTGTGCGAGGTGGTCGGCTCCGACAGCGGGAGCGTCTCCGGCCGACAGCTCGAACGCGCGAGCGGCATGGGCGGCGGATCCGAGAATGTGCTTGATCTGCGTGGCCTTCGCCAACGGGTGGAGGTACGCCGCACCTGCCGCGGCGAGCGCCGCGCGTGCGGCTTCACTCGCCGCGGCCTGTCCCGCGTCCCGCGCCTCCGTGGCCGCACGCTGGGCCGCCCAGGCGTTGTCACGCAGCACCTTGGTGCGTTCGGCCCCGTCCGCGAACGCCTGTGCCGCCTCGATCGCATCACGAGGTCGTTGGTCATCCGGTCGTGCAGGTTCGAAGATCGCCAACGCGGGCAGTGCGCACGCCGCCGCGTAACCGGCGACCTCCCGAAGCTCGGCCAGGCTGAGCTCGATCCTCGCGGACTCCTCCGCCATGGTCACCGGGTCCAGAAGTCCGCCGGCCGGCGGCCCGGGCGGAAGCCGAAGTGCTCGACCATGGCCATGGCCTCGGGGAAGTTGTTCGCGAGTGCGCGGGGCTCGTGTGCGTCACTGCCGAAGGTGATTGCCTGTCCGCCCTCCTCACTCCACCACTGCGGAATCCACGGACGCAGCGGGCCACCGACGTTCATCTCCAGCGCACGCCCGCTGTCGGCCAGCGCCCGCATCGCCTGCCGGAAGCCGTCCTCGAACCGCCTCGGGTCGAACGGTCCCGCCTCCTGCACAGGCCAGTAGCGAACGGCGTAGTCGATGTGGGTGAGCACCTCGAACGTGTCCGAACCGCCGACCATGCGAGGCACCTCGGCGACGTACTCCCAAATCACCTTGTCCGCCGGCCACCTGCGATACAGGGTGGACGGCTCGTGCCGATGGCCGTCGACGACCAGCGTGTGCAAGGAGCCGTTGACACGATCCAGCTTCGACACGTCCAGCACCCGCGCGGCCGCCTCCTCGTCCAGGTGCGGTTGCCCGAACTCCACCCCGGTGAGGATCTGCAGGCCGGGAAATCCGTTCCGGCAGCGCTCGACGGACTCGAGGTAGCCGTCGACGTCCAGTGGCGGAGGGACCAGCATCCCGTCCGGATCGATGAGTTTCCGCACGTGGTCGACCTCGTCCCCGGGGTCGGCCACCCAGCCCACGAAGTCCAGGTGCTCGGTGAACACGACCGCCGGAAGCCCTATCTGCACTGCCCGTTGACAGGTCCGCTCCATGGTCCCGGCCGCCGCCGAGTCCGGACCGCCGGTGTCCCAGGAGTACTCGCTGTGCACGTGCGTGTCCGCCGGAAGCGCCATGGTCAACTATTGCACGGCCTGCCGAGGCTGGTTTCGAGCAGCGGCAGGCCGTGGCGTACGCGGATGGTGTGCGGCTATACGGGCGGCGACGGCCTGGCTCGGCGCCTGCGGAGCCGGAGCAAGACCGTTCCGGCGATGAAGAGGAGGGCGACCGCGGCGAGTCCGCCAGACACCGACAGGGCCATCGGGAGTGGCGTGCCGAACGATGCCGGGAGCCCCACATCCCGTTCTTGTCCGGGAAGGTGAGCGTCCCGCCGACCGAATGCTTGACGGTGCCGCTGGAGAGTCCGGAGGGGCTGGTCCCGCCGTTCAGGCCGAAGGTGGAGACCGAGCCGAAGCTTCCGGTGCCGGTGCCCAGCCGAAGTGTCACGGTGCTGCTGGTGAAGTTCGACGTCGCGAGGTCGAGGTTGCCGTCCCGGTTGAAGTCCCGGACCACCACGCCCTGCGGACCGGTGCCCATCGTGAAGTTGGTCGCCGTGCCGAAGCTTCCGGTGCCGGTGCCGAGAAGGACCGACACCGAGTCAGAGCCGAAGTTGCCGACCACCTGATCGAGTCCGCGGTCACCAGGTCGAGGGCGCCGTCACCGTCGAAGTCACCGTCGGCGACAAACTGGGGCTCGCTGCCGGCGGTCGGATAGAACTCCCCTGTTACGGAACTGCATCACGCAATTGCCGCATGTTACCCGCGCGGGTCGCGGTAGGGCGTCAGCGAAACGCCACGCTGCGGCCGAGTAGTGCGGCGAGTCTGTCGATCGCCGGGGCATCCTCGGCGACCGGTTGCGAGGCGCCGAACGGCCCACCCGGCCCGGTCCTGGCCCTGCCGACGTTCGCCTTCGTGAACGCCAGTTCCTGCTCGGCCAGAGCTTCGGGGAAGTCCGCCGACAGCTCCGTCGCCCGGGCGAGATCCCAGCCGTGGACCAGGAGTTCGGTGGTCCGCAGATGCACGAGAACGACACCGGGGACCTGCCCCACGGGCGACGGGTGGACGCGTTCGAGCACTCCTGGCTGTTCGAACGCCTTGATCAGGTCACCGACGGACTGCTGCGCGGCGGCAAGCGGGTCGTCGCCGAGCCGGTCCACCTGGCCGAGCCGGGCGCGTTCCTCCGGCGGCGGAAGCTCCGCACCTCCGAGGACCGCCGCGGTGAGGACGTTGCCGGCGACGAGGTGGTTGAGCAGTGCACGGACGTTCCAGTCCGCGCACGGGGTCGGAGCCTCCCACTGGTCCGCACCGATGCCGGCCACGATCCGGCCGGTCACCTCGCCCGCGGTTCGCAGGGACCCAAGATCTGCCGCCGGGTTCATCCGCGGCTCCTTCCGACGAGGATCGACGATCTGCCCGACAACCTAGGCCAATCCCCGGGAGACGGCGGCAGTACGCTCCGGTCGATGGCCACGACACATCCGCTCACCGCTCCCCCGATGCTGCGCGCGGTCGAGGCCGCGGCGTCCGCCCATCTCGGCCGGGCCTGGACCGCGACCGGCTTCGCCGACCTCGACGACCGCGCGTCCCACCCGTGCGGAATCGTCCGGGGCGAGCCGTTCTCGGTGTTCGTCAAGCTGGACCTGACAGTCGGAGGCAGCGAGCAGTTCACCGCGGAGCTGAGGGGTCTGGAGCTGCTGCGACGGCGTGCCGGAGTGGCCACTCCGATCCCGGTCGCTGCCGGGCAAGTACGCGTTGACACCGGCTCGCTGCTGTTACTGGAGGCGATTCCGGAGGTGCTCCCGGACGCGCGCTCGACCGAGCAGTGGCGCTCGATCGGCCGGGCACTCGCGACAGTGCACCAGGTGCACGGGCAGCGGTTCGGTCTGGACGAGTTCGACGGGTTCTTCGGGCCGCTGCGGCAGGACAACCGTCCGGTCGGCTCCAGATCGGACACCGAATCCGGCACTGAATCCGGCACCGGCTCCTGGTCGGACTTCTACGCCGAACGCCGGGTGCTCCCCCGGCTGCGGCAGGCGGTCGACAGCGGGCACCTTCCGCCGGAACTTGCCCGGGACGTCGAACGCCTCGTCGGCCGGTTCCCCGCGCTGTGCGGGCCCGAACCCAAGCCCACGCTGACGCACGGCGACGCCCAGCAGAACAACTTCCTGACGCCGGTCACCGGGGCCGGCGCCGGTGCCGAGGCCGTGGCGGGGGCCGTGCTGCTCGATCCCGCGCCGTCGTTCGGGCACCCGGAGGTCGACCTCGCGCTGGTCGACTACTTCGCGCCGGTCCCGGAGGCGGTCTTCGACGGCTACCGCGAGATCACCCCGATCGATCCCGGCTTCGCGCGGCGACGCGAACTGTGGCGGGTCTTCGGCTATCTCGCCGTGATCACCGTGGACGGGAGCTCGGCGTTCGGGCGTCCCTTCGTGGACCGACTGGCCGCGGCCGTACGCCTGTATCGATAGCCGCACGCTGCTTCAGTCGGCGAGCTTGAACACCAGGTCGGTCTCCCACCTGTTCAGGTCCGGCTCCTCGTCCGGGTCCGTCAGGTAGAACTCGACGCGAGCGGCCCAGCGCTCGCCGGCCGGACTGTCGGCGACGTCCCAGCGAAGGCCCTCGCCGTCGGCCCAGCTGAGCAGCGCCCCGGTGGCGTCGACCAGTTCGTCGGGATGGCCGGCATGCCGCAGCGTGGCGTACCGGCCGGCCGGAAGAACCCCGGAGCGGACCCGGTCGTCACCGGCGACCCTCTCCGCCACGGGCACGCCGACCTCGATCTCCAGGTCGCCGTCCATGTCGATGACGTTGTACTTCCACAGCGGCGCGCCGGCGGGCGCGATGTCGCGCGCCTCGAGCCAGCCGAACACCTCGCCGTTCAGCGGGGGCAGGGTGGCCGCCATCCGGGTCATCGGGACCGACGCCGTGATCGCGACGTAGGGCTGCGCGGGACGTTCGACGATCCTGGGCTCGCTGATCCTCACGGTCGGGCCTCCTCTGCCGAAATCCCCTGAGATCGGAAGCAAACCAGACCGTCGGTCATCGGGTCTACGCTGCGGGCACACTCTCTTTGGAGGCCCCATGACGTCGCAGACTTCCGGCCCCGTCATCTCGCTCATGCTGGCCGTGCCCGACGCTCCCGACGCCGCACGGTGGTACGCCCGGGCCGTCGGTGCCCGGGAGCTGTGGAACCTCGGCTCGGTCATCGGCCTGGAGGTCGAGGGCGCCCCGATCTTCCTCGGCGAGCCGGAGAAGAACGGCTGGGCGACTCCGGGCGAGACCGGCACGACGACGGTCCGGGTGGAGATCTTCGTGGACGACCCGGACGGCTTCGTCGCTCGGGCCGTCGCCGCGGGGGCGGACAACGACGATCCCGTACGCGACCACGAGATGCCGTGGGGCCCGCACCGTCAGGGTGGGTTCTTCGACCCGTACGGGCATCGGTGGCTGGTCGGCGACCGCTCTCCGCTCGGGCCGCACCCGACCTGAGCGGGGCGGTTTCCGAATGCAGAGAACGTCAGGTTCGCCGCGCCGTCGCCAACCGCACCGGCCGGGTCTGGTCCGTCCACGCGCCGAGCAGCGCGCCGCCCCGGTCGGTGCCGTCACCTTCACCGGTGGCGCCCTCGGCGCTGCCGGTGTCGTCGGTGTCGCCGGCCGGAAGCTCCACCAGGCGGACGATCGTGAGCTCCAGCCCAGCGGCTCGTACGACCGTGCGCCCGCCCTCGGTGGAGTCGCCCAGGTCCTCGACCGCCTCCGGAACCCCCACCGCGTTCAGGTCCTTCGCCGCTTCGACGTCCGTGACCGCCATGCCGCGGGCGCCGGTCCCCACGACCGAGACGGTGGGCGTACGCCGCTGCGGGCCGTCGGCGCCCTTGCCCTCGAGGAGTTCCTCCGCCTGCACCGCGTGCCCGAGAATCACCGCGGCCAGGGCGGACAGGTAGACAGGATCACCGCACCCGTCGTACACCCACCGCTGCCCAAGGACCGAGTGCTCCATCGTGCCCACCAGGAACGGCTCGCCACCCGCGAGCGGCGCCCCTCGGTAGGTCAGCGGGACCTGCACCACCTGACCGCCGGCGGTGCGGACCAGGAGCGTCTCGATGCCCACCTCGCCGCGCGGGTCGTCGAAGCGGTACGCCCCCACGGAGGCCGGCGCAGCCCCCGGGTCACCGGCGTACCAGGACTGCTTCGGGAGCCACTCGCCGAGGAGTTCCAGCTTGGTCGGACGGATCTCGGCCCGGTGGATGACGGCCACGACGGCTCCTTCTGTCAGGTCTTCCGGCGTACGCGAAAGGTCCGATACGTACCCAAGTCTGCTCCAGCCGCGGCTCCCGCCACCGGGCAGACCCTCGCGCAGTCACCCTAGGCTCGAAGCTGTGACCAGGTTGCGCGAGCTCGCCGACGAGACGCCGGCGTCGCGCGAGCGGTACGTGGATCTGCTGCGGGCGCTCGCGATCACGGCGGTCGTCCTCGGGCACTGGCTGCTCAGCGCCATCACCTACGACGCCCACGGGCGGCTCACCGGCCGCTCCGCACTGGACTCGATGCCCTGGGCGTACCCGCTCACGTGGGTGGCTCAGGTTATGCCGATCTTCTTCGTGGTCGGCGGGTACGCCAACGCCGCTTCCCTGCAGACACATCGCCGCCAGGGCGAGAACGCCACCGACTGGTTGCTCGGCCGCACCGGCCGGCTGGTCGGGCCGACCACCGGGTTGCTCGTGACGCTCGCCGTGGTCGGCCTGGCGGCGAACCTGGCCGGGGTCCGATGGCTGGGGCTCTCGCCCGGACTGGTCCGCTTCGGGGTGTGGGTGGCATCGATCCCACTCTGGTTCCTCACCGCGTACCTGCTGGTGGTCCTGCTGGCGCCGGTGATGTACCGCCTGCACCGGCGGTACGGTCTCCGGGTCGTTCTCGTGCTGGTGGTGCTGGTCGCCCTCGGCGACGTGGCGCGACTGGAGCTCTCGGAGTGGATGGCCGCCGGCAACTTCCTCTTCGGCTGGCTGGTGATCCACCAGCTGGGCTTCTTCTGGCGGGACGGGCAGTTGCCCGACACGCCGCGCGTCTGGATTCCCCTGCTGGCAGGCGGTTTCGGCATGCTGGCGCTGCTGACCCTCGTCGGCCCCTACGCGGTCAGCATGATCGACGTGACCGGACAGCAACCGCACAACGCGTCTCCGCCCACGCTCGCCCTGCTCGCCGCCGCGACCATGCAACTCGGCCTGGTCCTCATGCTGCGCAGACCCGCCGAACGCTGGTTGCACCGGCCGAACCCGTGGCTCGCGGTGGTGGCGGTGAACTCCGTGGTGCTGACGATCTTCCTGTGGCACATGAGCGCGGTGGTGCTGCTCGTCGGCGTACTCGCCGCCGCGCACCTGCTGCCCACTCCGGCTGTGGTCACCGCCTCGTGGTGGCTGTGGCGGCTGCCGTGGCTGGTGATGCTGTCCGCGTCGCTGGCCCTGCTGGTCGCGGTCTTCGGCCGGCTGGAGACCCGGCCGCGTCCCCGTCCCACCGAGGTCCCGCGCGGGCTGCCGGACGGTTTCGTTCGTACGGTGAGTCGCCCCGCACCACGCCTCGTCCTCGCCGTCATCGCGTTCCTGTCGGTCATGGCCGGCCTACTCGCCAACAGCCTCGCGCCGAGCACCGGCTCCTACCTGCTCGGCATGCCCGGCGGCGGGTTCGTCTGCTACCTGCTCGGCGCGGGCACGTTGTGGGTGCTCCGCTCGATCCCGAACCCGACCACGACCCCGACCGAAGGACGCGAGAACGCGGACCCCGGTCAGGCGTGAGAGGTCTCGCCGGCGTGGCGGTGACCCGCGCCACGCTCTGCGGTGCCGCTGCCGCCGGACAGGTCGCGGTCGAGATGGTCGGCGTGGAAGAGGCCCTGGGTGAGCAGCCGGCGTACGTGCTCGTCGGCGGCGGTGTAGTAGACGAAGGTGCCTTCGCGGCGCCCCCGCACCAGTCCGGCGAGGCGGAGCTTGGCCAGGTGCTGGCTGACCGCGGTCGGGGTGGCGTCGGCGAGTTCGGCGAGGCAGGCGACCGACGACTCGCCCTGCAGGAGCGCCCAGAGGATCCGGATCCGGGTCGGATCGGACAGCAGCCGGAACGACTCCGCGGCCAGGTGGACCTGCTCGTCGTTGGGCATGTCGAAGTCCGGCAGCGACTCGTGCATGCCGCCAGCCTAACCCCGTACCTGCATACCTGCGTGCATGCGCAGGTATGCTGCCGCGGTGACCGTCGACCTGAGCTCCTCCCCCGCCGGCTCCCCCGCCGACTCCTCAGCGGCACCCGACCCCACCGGCGCCGCGGAGACCCGGCCGGACCGCCGGCCGTCCCGCTGGTGGCACGGCACCTGGTCGCTGCCGGAGGTGCGCTGGGCGGTGATCGCGACCGCGCTCTTCGCCGTGGGTGG